>DASQWR010000168.1:0-2086 GCA_035640155.1 Pseudonocardiaceae bacterium | reverse complement strand
CGCCGCAGCCGCCGCCACGCCGACGCGGCCAGGCTGACGCCGGTGTCGGGACCGGCCGCGGCCAGCGCTTCGATGCGCTGCTTACGCGCGGTGACCAGCCTCATGTAGCCAGCCTCATGTAGCCAGCCTGATGTGCGTACCCTCGGGTCGATCGCCGCGTAGGACAGGTCCACGACCAGGTTCACCAGCACGTAGACCATCGCGGCCGCGATGATCACCACCTGCAGCACGGCGTAGTCCCGGCGCTCGAACCCGAGCGCGAGGGCCTGACCCACGCCCTGGTAGGCGAAGACCCGCTCGGTGAGCACCGCGCCGGACAGCAGCGCCCCGGTCTGCAACCCGATCGTCGTGACGACCGGCAGCAGCGCGTTGCGCAGCACGTGCCGGCCCCGGATCACGGTGTCGGTCAGCCCCTTGGCGTAGGCGGTGCGGACGTAGTCCTCGTCGAGCACGTCGAGCACGGCGCCCCGGGTGATCCGGAACACCACCGCGAACGGGATCGACGCCAGCGCGAGCGCGGGCAGGATCAGGTGCTGGAGCGAGTCCCACGCCGCGTCCCACTCGCGGGTGAGCAGGCCGTCGAGCACGAAGAACCCGGTGACCCCGGTGGCGTCGATGCCCGCGGTCTGCCGTCCCGAGGTCGGCAACCAGCCCAGTTGCACCGCGAACACGTACTTCAGCAGGAACGCCAGGAAGAACACCGGCACCGCGACCCCCACCAGCGAGGTCACCACTCCGGTGTGGTCCAGCCAGGTGTCTCGGCGCCGCGCGGCGAGGTAGCCGAGCGGGATCCCGGCGGCCACCGCCAGCAGGATGGCCAGCGTGGCGAGCTCGACGGTCGCCGGGAACCGCTGCAGGAAGACGTCCAGCGCCCCGTCGCCGGGCTGCACCCCGGTCGACGTGCCGAACTGCCCGCCCAGCGCGCGGCCGAGGAACCGGACGTACTGTACGTGGATCGGCTGGTCGAGCCCGAGCGCCTGGGACAGCTCCGCCCTGGACTCGGGGGTGCCGCGCTCGCCGAGGAGGGCCGAGACCGGCCCTCCCGGGAGCGAGCGCAACCAGGCGAAGAGCAGCATCGACAGCGCCGCCACCACCAGCAGGAGCTGCCCGAACCGCCGTACCGCGTAGCGGAGCACTTACTCGGAGATCGAGACGGTCGCGAACTCCTCCTTGGTGAGCGGGCTCGGCACCAGCCCCTCGACGTTCTCGCTGGTCACGATCGCCGGCGGGGAGTGCGACAGCGGGATCGCCGGCAGGTAGTCGGCCATCAGCGAGCGGCTGATGTCCTGGTACATCCCGATCCTGGTCGCCTCGTCGGGCTCGGAGTCCGCCGCCTGCAGCCGTCCGGAGAGCTCCTGCCCCCACGGCGACTGCCCGGTGTGGAACATGCCCTCGGTGCTGCTGAAGAAGGTGCCGATGAAGTTGTGCGGGGAGTTGTAGTCGCCGGTCCAGCCGAGCAGGAACACCGGCGCGTCGCCGACCTCGGTGGTGTCGGTGTACCCACCGGCCCACGGCCTGCTGACCGGGTTGACCGTGATGCCGGCCGCCTCCAGGTCCTCCCGGATCGCGCCGAAGATGCTCTGCGGATCCGGCATGTAGGGCCGGGTGACCTCGGTGGGCCAGTACATGTCGATCGTCAGGGTCGGCTGGCCCGCCTCGGCGAGCAGTTGCCGCGCGCGCTGCGGGTCGTGCGGGTACTTCTGCACGTCCTGCGCCCACCCGTCGACGGTCTGCGGGTAGAACTGGGTGGCCACCTCGGCGCCGTCGGGCAGCGCGGCGGACACCAGGGTCTCCCGGTCGATCGCGTACGCGAGCGCCTGGCGCACCCGCAGGTCCCGCAGCGCCGGGTTGTCCTTCTGCGAGATCCCGAGGTAGAGGATGTTGAACGGGTCGCGGATCTGCAGGGTGAAGCCGCCGTCACGCAGGCCCTGCCAGTCGGCGGGGTTCGGGAAGTCGTAGCCGTCGATCTCGCCGGCCTCCAGCGCCTGGCGCCGCGCGGTCTCGTCCGGGATCACCCGGAAGATCAGCCGGTCCAGCCTCGCCGACTCGCCCCAGTACTGCCCGTACCGGGCCAGCTCGACGGTCC
>DASQWR010000167.1:0-2931 GCA_035640155.1 Pseudonocardiaceae bacterium | reverse complement strand
TGAACTCGTGGCAGCGTGGTTGCGTTCGGGTCGGTGTGCAGGTCAAGCGGCTCGCGGCGATCTTGCCTGGCCTAGTGCGGTTGCCCTGGTTGCTGTACTTCGCTGCTGTACCGGCCGCGAGTGACCGCTTGACTGCCAGTCAGTCTGCGACTGTCCGGCGGCGCCCGCCGCAGCCCGCCGCCTGCTGGCCGTCGTTTGCCTGGGCCACGTCCAAGACCGTCTGCGGACAGATCGGTTGCTGTCAGGTCGCGCTGTCAACCCAGCGATCAAATCAACTCGTGATCATCGGCCTTTGCTTTCAAGTCGCAAGGGTGTGGTATGGCGCTGTGTTGGCTCAGGTGGTCTACCTGCACGGGCTCGTCGGAAGCGTGCGTTTGCGGGCTGAGCCACGCTGTGGTTGGTTGCTACACGGCTGCTACAGGAACCCGGCAGCCCAAGTTGCGTTTGCATGGCTCAGCCGCCCCCATCCCCGTCGTCCTTGGCCGCCTCAACGGTCGGGATGGCCGGGTCGAGCCGGAACCCCCGATCCGCCGCCCCTCCGAACTGACCTTCTGCGACGGTGAGGATCACGGCCCGACAGCACCACGCCGGAGGCGCCGGCGGATCGGGGCGCGCAGCGGGCTTGACGCGGCCATCCCGACCTTGATCATCGGCGGCGACGGGACAGGGGTTCGTCCGCTGGCATGCGGGGCAAGTTCCCATCGATCGACAGCTGTCCTGAACTTGCGACGACGAGGCCGAACTAAGCATCGTGCGAGGTCAGAGTGCATGCCGGGGCCGACGTTGGACGGTTCACCGAACCGGCGCCAAGGTTGGTTCGAATACCTGGGCAACTCATACCTTCAGTTTGAAGGGGCGGGATGCACGATGAAAGCGTTTATTCTCTCAGGAGGCGGAAACCTCGGCTCCCTTCAGGCCGGCATGCTGAGAGCCCTACTCGAAGCGGAGATCGTGCCCGACGTGCTCGTGGGTACCTCCATCGGAGCGGTCAACGCCGCCTATATGGCCGCTGAACCCTCTCTCGATCAGGCCATGAACCTGTGCGAGATATGGTCGAGTCTCCGCACCCGGGACATCTTCTCCTGGAACCCTTTAGGCATCGGCGGTACCCTGTTGCGTCGGGGCGCGGTGTTCCCCTCAGACAGATGGCGCCACTTCCTCGAGCAGCGGATCCCGTACGAGCGGATCGAGGACGCCGCCGTGCCGCTGCGGATTTCGGCTACTGACTTTGATGACGGCTCCTCGGTCATACTCGACTCGGGGTCGGTGGTGGATGCCGTCATGGCCAGCACGTCGCTGCCGGGCGTCTGGCCCCCACACTGGGTCGGGGGGCATCGTTATCTCGACGGCGTCCTCTCAGATCAGGTGCCGTTTAAGCCAGCGATCGAAGCAGGAGCGGACACGGTCTATGTCTTGGCGATCAGTGCTCTTGGTGCACCGCCTGATCTTCATTCGGCTGGGGGGATCCTGCGTCATTCACTGACGGTTCTGCTGTTCCCTCGGATCCGGCTGGACGCGCTCCCCGTCGACCAGGACGATCTGCGGATCATTCAGATCCCCTCGGGGGGTGCCCAGGTGTCCTTGACGGACATGTCCCGTCACGGCGAGCTCATCGAGCAGGGGTATCAGGAGACGGCGAGGTTCCTCGCCGACCAGTGCTCCAGCGACGACGTCGGCCGGGGAGTGAGCATACAGTCCGAGCAGGAGGTCACCAGCGAGACCCGAGGGACAGGGAACCCCCGGACGCAGAGCTGATCGGGCTGGCCCTTAGTGGGCCGAGTTCGACGGTTGGGGCACGCAGCGGACTTGACGTGGACAGCCTGACCTTTGACCATTGGCGGCGACAGGGACAGGGGCACAACTATCGCCACAGCCCGGGTGGGAACGTCGTCATTACACCACCGCTGGGCCTCCGTGTCCCGCGCCAGCCGGTCATCGACCGCAACGACGTTCTGACCCGGCTGCTCCCCGCCGCGCCGCAGCGTTACCGCGCCATCATCGCCACCGCCGCCGGAACCGGCATGCGCTGGGGCGAAGTCACCGGACTCTGCCGATGCCCTTGACCTCGACGGCGAGACCGTCAAGGTCATCCGTACCGTGGTCGAGGTCAACGGGCAGACCGCGTTCAAGCTCTACCCCAAAAGCGGCGCCGGACGGCGCACCATCCCACTCCCGGACGGGCTGCTTCCGATCCTGCGGGGCCACATCACCCACTACCGCCCCGGCCGTGCCGGGCTCGTCTTCCCCAACCAGGTGGGTACGCCGTTGCGCCGCACCCTGTTCCGATCCCGTATCTGGCGGCCCACCCTCGTCCGCTCCGGATTCCTCGGCGCGGTCACCGAACTCAACCCACCTGAGATCGATCCCAGCACCGGCAAACTCCACTGCTTCCGCGCCGGATGGACCCTCGACACCGGCGATCCTGTTACTGCGACCTTCCACACCCGCGCCCAAGCCATCAGGCACGTCGTCCGCAACGCCGGGGAGGCGCTGCGGTTCCATGGCCTGCGCCACTCCTACGCCACCTGGCTCGTGGACGACGAGGTTCCTCCCAACATGGTCCAGCGGGTCATGGGACACGAACACGTGTCCCACCCTGCAGCTCTACGTGCGACGCACCGAGCATCACGACCGAATCAAAAAGGCGCTCGGCGCCAACCTCCCCCGCACTGATGACCTGGATGAGGGCGACGGCACCACCGACCTGCTGGAAGCTATCCGATGAGCCCGATGTTCCCTGAGAGTTCCTTCACAGCCCCGTGGATCCTGGGCGGTGAAGATGTTCTTGCTGGTGGGCGATACTGGGATCGAACCAGTGACCTCTTCGGTGTGAACGAAGCGCTCTCCCGCTGAGCTAATCGCCCCTGCCGCCGGAGCGACACGAGAGATCATACAAGATCAGCCGATCGGTCCCTTCAACCAGCTCCAGTC
>DASQWR010000166.1:0-28375 GCA_035640155.1 Pseudonocardiaceae bacterium | reverse complement strand
CGGATCGCTCCCGGTCCCGCCCGACGAACGACGTCAGACGCGCCGCCAGCGCGGGCTGCTCCGGCTCTGGCTCGCGCTCCGGCGCGCGAGGGGGTGCCGCGAGCGTCGCGTCCTGACGCAGCATCGCCTGCTCCAGCTCGCGCAGCTCCGGCGAGGGGTCCAGCCCCAGCTCGTCGTCGAGGATCTGCCGGGCCCGCTGGTAGGCGGCGAGCGCGTCGGCCTGCCGTCCGGAGCGGTACAGCGCGACCATCAGCTGCCCGTGCAGCCGTTCCCGCAGCGGGTGCCGGGCCACCAGGTCGGTCAGCTCGCCGACCAGCTCGGCGTGCTGCCCGGCCGCCAGCCGGACGTCGACCCACTCCTCGGTGGCCGCCAGGCGCAGCTCCTCGAGCCGTTGTCGCTGGTCGCGGGCCCAGCCGTCGGCGTCGAACTCCGCCAGCGCCGGGCCCTGCCACAGCGCGAGCGCCGCGCCGTAGCGCCGTCCCAGGTCGGTGCCGCGCCGGGCCTCGTCGACGAGCCGGGTGAACCGGTGCACGTCGACGGTGCCGGGATCGACGTCGAGCAGGTAGCCCGGGCGCCGCGAGACGACCAGCGTCTCCGGCAGGCCGACCGCTCGAAACGCGCTGCGCAACCGCGAGACCCGCCCCTGCAACGCGTTGGCGGCGTTGGCGGGCAGGTCCTCGCCCCACAGGCTGTCGATCAGGTGCTCGGCGGGCACCACCCGCCCCGCGTCGAGCAGCAGCAGCGCGAGCAGCGCCCGCTCCGCGGCCCCGCGCAGCGCGACCGGCGACCCGTCGACGACGACCTGCAACGGCCCGAGGAGGCGGAACTCCATACGCACCTCCTCGACCTCAAGCCCGATTCTGGTGCCCGGGCCCCGGACACGGCAATCCGCCGGCAGACCCCGTCAGCGGCTCGACAGCGACTCACAAGCGCGGCGGCCGATGATCGGTGCGTCCCGAACCGACGTGAAAGGGGTCGACGATGGCGAGGATCCGCGTCCACTGCCCGCACTGCCTGACGTCCGCGCTCGTGGGGCCCGAGCAGGTCCTGCTCGTGCCGCGCGGCGGTGGTGGCACCTACCTGTCCTGCTGCCCGGCCTGCGGCCGGGTGACCGACGGCCCGGCCGCACCCGAGCAGGTCCTGCTGCTGGCCGCCGCCGGCGTGCTGCTCGTCGACGGCGGCGCGCCCCGGGTCCGAGGGGAGCAGCCATGATCATCCCGGAGTCGTTCCTCTGGACGTGGTTCGCCCTCGCCGCGCTCTCCACCGCCTACGTCGCCTGGGACAACTTCGTCGCCGGCAACCCGGAGGAGACGGTGATGAAGTGGGGCTGGGTCCTGATCACCGTCTACATGGGCCCGATCGCACTGGCCCTCTACGTCCTCACCGACAAGGAGCCCCGACCCGGCGAGCACGAGGAGTTCATCCGGCCACTGTGGAAGCAGGGCATCGGCTCCACGGTGCACTGCATCGCTGGGGACGCCACCGGCATCGTCGCCGCGGCCGTGATCACCTCGGCGCTCGGCCTGCCGATGTGGGTCGACCTGATCGTCGAATACGTCGCCGGGTTCGGATTCGGCCTGTTCGTCTTCCAGGCCATGTTCATGAAGGACATGATGGGCGGCTCCTACCGCGTCGCCCTGCGCGGCGCCTTCGTGCCCGAGTGGCTGTCGATGAACATGATGGCCGCGGGCATGTTCCCGGTGATGATCTTCCTGATGATGGGTCGGGACATGCGCGCCATGGACCCCGCGGCGCCGCAGTTCTGGGCCGTGATGTCCCTCGGCGTGATCGTCGGCTTCTTCGTGGCCTACCCCGTCAACGTGTGGATGGTCGCGAAGAACCTCAAGCACGGCCTGATGACCGCCCGGCCCGCCCCGGCCGCGCCATCCGGAGTCTCCTCGTTCACCCCCCGACCGCATGCGGAGGCCCTGTCATGAGCATGCCGAACCACCACACCGGACACGACGCGCACGGCGACCACCGCATGGGCCCGGCGGTGACCCGCCCCGAGCTCACCGTGGTGACGATCCTGACCGTGCTGGCCCTGGCGTTCGCGATCGCGATCCCGGCCAGCCAGGTCAACCTCGGCCTGTCCGGCCACGACGTCGGTGGCCTCGTGATGCCCCCCGGCATGATCATGACGGCGGACACGTCGGCGGACGCTATGCGCGACATGGCCGCCGTCGACCCGCACGCGGTCGCCGGCGAGGCGCCGGCCGCTGCCCGCGGCGACCAACCCCTGGCCCCACAGCTCGACGACGGCACCAAGGTCTTCGACCTCACCGTCGCCGTCACCGGGTGGCACATCCTGCCCAACCGCCGCGTCGAGGCGTACGCGGTCAACGGCCAGGTCCCCGGCCCACGACTGCGCGTCACTCAGGGCGACCGGGTGCGCGTGAACGTGCGCAACGACCTGCCCGAGCCGACCAGCGTCCACTGGCACGGGCTGGTCCTGCCCAACGCGATGGACGGCGCCGCCGACGTCACGCAGCCCGCCATCGCCCCCGGCGAGACGTTCACCTACGAGTTCACGGCCGAGCGGCCGGGCACCTACTTCTACCACTCGCACGCCGCCGCCGACCGCCAGCAGGCCCTCGGCCTCTACGGCGCGCTGATCGTCGACCCGGCCGACCCCGCCGTCGACGCCGCGTACGACTACGACCACGAGGCCGTCGTGCAGCTGCAGGAGTGGCTGCACCGTGACGGGTTCACCTTCCCGGCGATGCCGATGGAGGGCGCGATGCCGAACTACTTCACGATCAACGGCAAGGCCTATCCCGAGACCGAGACGATCCACATGCGGGTCGGGGAGCGGCTGCGCGTGCGGTTCGTCGGCACGCACAACACCGTCGTGCACCCCATGCACATCCACGGCGGCCCGTTCCGCATCGTGCAGACCGACGGCGAGCCGGTCCCGCCGGCGGCGCAGATCCTCAAGGACACCGTCAACGTCGGACCCGGCGAGCGCTACGACGTGATCTGGGAGGCGCAGCAGCCGGGGCGGTGGCTGCTGCACTGCCACATCCCGCACCACACCACCAACGACAACGTCGAGGAACGCGGCGGTGGTGGCCTTATGGCCGTCATCGCGGTCACCCCGTAGCCGTCGCCCTTCGAAATGGCCCGCCCGCACCCGATTGTGTGGGCGGGCCCAGGCGCGCCGTCCGTGATGCTCGCCATCTCGTCCTGGTCGGGGCCCAGTCGGGGGTCACAATCCACGCTACAAAGCGATGGCCGTGACGCCGAGGCGGCGTAGCACATTTAATCTGCTGGCGCACTCATTCCTGCTGCCTCCAGAAACTCCTGTTTGAGGTCATTCGGAATTGTCCCAAGAAGTCGAGCGGCGAGAAGCACCCGTGCCAGGAGCTCGACTCGTTGCAGCGGTGGTGGCGCCCACGATGCCTGCAACCGAATGGGCACTAGGTCTGGTTCCTGCGGCACCTATAGTACGGGCAGGCACGCGCGGCGAGACCTGCAGGCGCCCGTCCAACTCCCGCATCACTCGCATCCCTCGCCAACTCCGAACCCTCACCCACCCCGCCGAACCCCCACAATCCTGCAAGCCTCATCCCAGCACCGCTCGCAGGTCGGCCAGAGCCAATCAATGTCACCATCAGCACCCCGTGGATGAGTAACACTACACAGGCACCGCATCGGCGAACCTGTTGGGACATTCCGGTCCCGTCGATCAATGGCGTGCCGCTGTCCGGCAAGCGGGAACCAGGCAAATGGGTGGGATTCCGGGTACGGCGCAGGTGCACCCGGCAACGGTGACACCCCTTCCCTTGGGCTGAGCGATTGAGGAGTGATACAGGCACAACCTCCGAACGGATGCTCCGCCCGTGCAGCTGCCCGTCCCATCGATAGCGACGCATGATCGACATGTGTCGGTTACATACTGTGCAGCTGGATGCACAACCTGGCTTAGACTCGGATCAACGCTGGTTGCGTCACTACCCCGGCAAGGACGGAGCTGCTGTCTCTATGGATGCTCGGCGCGAAGCACGGTGTCACCGCTGTGGTACGCGGTTGGCGCACGACAACGGTGGCTGTTACTGCGCGCCGTGCCAGGCCGGGAGCCGTGACCGGTTCGCGGTCCCGCCCGATGTGCCTGCCGAGTTCTGGGATAGCCACGCGATGAGGGCGGCGTCGGCGAGTCGCCATATGGGGAGAATGATCCGGGCGTACCGCTGCCACCCGTTCCACGGCCGCCGACCGCTCCCGCAGGACGTGGTGGCGGGCTGGATGGGGGTCACGCAGGGGCAGCTCAGCCGCATCGAGAACGGGCCACCCATCGTGCATCTCGACCGGCTGACGCACTGGGCGCGGATACTGGGCATCCCGTCGTCATGCTTGTGGTTCACGCTCCCGGAGGATGATCGGGCCGCCGCGCCCGGTGTCCACCTGGTGCCAGCAGAAACTGGGCGGTCAGCACCGACTGCCCTGAACGATGGCGACGTGTCGCTGTGGTGGGCACCTGGGGATATGGTCGAGATCGTCAGCCAGTTCACGAGGAAGGACCTCACGTTGGACCGACGCGAGGTAGCGCGCCTGCTTGCGGGCGTGGTCTTCGGCGGTGCGCTGCTCGAGCCGCTGGAACGCTGGCTATCGGGCGGTGGGGAGAAGCTGGCCACCGGTCGGTCGGGTTCGGTGGGGTACCAAGCGGTCGAGCAGATCGAGAATGCCGCGCGGGTTTTCCGTGATTGGGATGACCAGTTCGGTGGAGGTTTGCGACGGAAAGCCGTGGTCGGCCAGTTGAACGAGGTTGCCGACCTGCTCCGAGATTCGCACCCGGTCGAGATACGACGACGTCTGTTCGGGGCAATGACACAGCTTGCGGAAACTGCGGCCCTTATGTCGTGGGATTCCGGGCACCAGGGGCTCGCCCAGCGCTATTGTGTGCTCGCGCTTCGGGCATCCAAAGCTGCTGGTGACCGGGTGTTCGGTGCGAATATCATGGCGGCTATGGCGCGGCAACTGTTGTACCTCGGCCATACGGGTGATGCTCTGGAACTGGTGCGGCTCGCGCAGGATGATTCGGCGGGTTATGCCACGGCGTCCGTGCGGTCCATGTTGTACACCCGTGAAGCGTGGGTGTATGCCAAGCTCGGCCGTGTGTCGGCCTTTCGTCGGGTGACGGGCAAAGCCGAAGACGCGCTGACCGATGCGAAACCAGCCGAAGACCCGTACTGGATTACCTACTTTGACGTGGCCGAGCTAGAAGGCACGACAGGCGGGCGGTTGCTTGAACTCGCCCACCAAGACAAGCGAATGGCGGATGAGGCAGCCGGGCGTATCTCGCGCGCGATAGCACTGCGTCGTCCTGGGCGGTTGCGCAGCTCGGCGCTAGACCAGATCGGGCTGGCTGAGACACGGCTTATTCAAGGCGAGATTGACGAGGCATCGCGCCTAGGACATCATGCCGCCGCGCTGGTCGAGCAAACGCCCTCGGACAGGGTGCGCCTCAAGCTCGCCGAGTTGTACCAGTACAGCAACGTCCACGCCGATGTCCCCGCGATTGCCAGCGTGCGTGACCGTATCCGGTCGTTGTGTGCTGCACAGCCCGCCTGACTCTGGGGGAACGGTGCCACGGATTGCCATAACCGGCCACATGAACCTGACGGCCGACAGCGTGCCCCTGGTCTACCAGGCGATTACTGGCGCGCTGGCATCTTACGCAAGCCACGAGCTGACCGGCATCAGCTGCATTGCGCGCGGTGCTGATTCCATTTTTGCACAAGCGGTGCTTGATGTGGGCGGCAAGCTCGAAGTGGTACTGCCAGCCGCCGGCTACCGAGAGAAGAAGGTTGAGCCTGATCAGGCGCCGCAGTTTGACGAGCTGATGCGTCAGGCCACAATGGTGCGTGTAATGCCCTATGAGGAGGCTAACCGGGTGGCGTATGAAGCCGCAAATGAAGTGCTGGTTTCGACGTGTGACACACTCTTTGCCATATGGGACGGGCAGAGCGGCGTGGACAAGGGCAGTACCGCGTCCGTCGTGGAATATGCGCGCTCGCGCGGCGTGCCGGTCGAAGTCATCTGGCCCGAAGGGGCCTCAAGGGATTAGTTTGTCTGGCCCGGCGCCCCGTCCCTCACCTGCACGAAAGGATCGTGCGTTCGGCGCGGGCCGGCTGGCGACGTCGTCGACCGAGACCGGCGTCGACCACGACGGCACCGGTCTCCGGTGCACCGGAATCGAGGTCCTGCCCGACCCCCGACCCCGCTCGGGGTCGGGGGGGACTCCCCGGACGAGACACGCCCGCGCCGCGCCGGACCCGGGCGAGCTGAGCGCGGCGGCCTACCTCTTCGCCGCGATCGGCGCTCGGAAGCGCTCGCTCCGGGCGGCGACGCGAACCTACACCTCATCGAGCGCGTCCGGGTAGACGACCGGGATCTCCGAGATCGACGGGCGGAAGTCCCGCCGGTTGTTCGTGACGAACCGATCTGCCCCGGCGACGAGGGCCGTCGCCAGGTGAACGGCGTCGGCGGCGCGCAACCGGTACGCCACGGCTAGCGACGTCGCCACCTCGGCGGTCACCGCGTCGACGGGGCGCAGCTCGAGGCGGCTCAGCAACCCGACGAGCGTGCTGACCTCGTCCGGTGCTTCGTCGCGCATCGCTTCGCCAGGACCTCCGGGAGCAGCAGGACCGAACCCACTCCGGCGACGCCGCCCGCCCCGGCGGGAAACAGCGCCCGGACCCGCGCGCCGAGCGAATGCTCGGGCGCTCCGGCATAGATCAGGACATCGGCGTCGAAGGCGTCCATCAGCCGCGGTCGCGGCCGCCTCGGACCGCGGCGACCAGCTCCTCGGCCCGGGCGACCGCGAGCGCGGCCGAGGTCAGTGGCTGCTCACGCGCCGCTGCCACCAGCGCGCCGATCTCGCGTGCACGCTCGATCGTCTCCTGGGCGCGGCGCGGACGCACGGCATCGGGTCGGAGTACGACCGCGACCGGCTCGCCGTGTCTGGTGATCGTGATCTCCTCGCCGGCGGCGACCCGGTCGAGCATCTCGGGCAGCCGGGCCCGCGCCTCGCTCACGTTCAGGTACGACATGTACGTAACGGTAAACGGCCGTACAACTGATGTGCGGAACAGCCGAGGAACGACGCAGAGGGCCGAGGACGACGGCATGTCCCGCCCCGGAAGGTCAGCCCGGCGCCGGTCGGTAGCGCCTGGCCCGACCAGCGGGAGCACCACGTGCACCGAAGGCCAACCGAAGGTCTGATCTGCACAGGATCTCCACGGTTCGTCCCCACCACCTGACCGGTCGCGCTCGTAGCCTTCGGCCATGGTCAGCGCGTGCCGACGGGTCCTCGTCGTCGAGGACGACCCGGTGATCAATCAGGCGGTCTCCGACCGGCTCGAGGCAGAGGGATACGAGGTGGCGCGCGCCTGGGACGGTCCGGGCGCCGTCGCCGCGTTCGGCGAGCACTCCCCCGACCTGGTCGTGCTCGACGTCATGCTTCCCGGCTACGACGGCCACGAGGTGTGCCGCCGCATCCAGGCCGACCGGCCGGTGCCGGTCTTGATGCTGACGGCCCGCGCGGACGAGACCGACGTGCTGGTGGGACTCGGGTTGGGCGCGGATGACTATCTCACCAAGCCGTTCCGGATGCGGGAGCTCGTCGCCCGGGTCGGCGCCTTGCTGCGACGCGTCGCGCGCGCCGCCGAACTCGTCGGCCGCCGTGCGCTCGAGCTCGGCGACCTCCGCGTGGACGCCGCCGCGCGGCGGGTGTGGCTCGGCGAGGAGGAGGTCCGGCTGACGCCGACCGAGTTCGACCTGCTCCTCTGCCTGGCATCGACTCCCGGCGCGGTGGTCTCGCGCGACCGGCTGATGGCCGACGTCTGGGGCTGGTCCGGCGCCTCCGGCACGCGCACCGTCGACAGCCACGTCAAGGGCTTGCGCGCCAAGGTCGGCGCCGACCGGATCCGGACGGCGCACGGCGTCGGGTACGCGCTCGAGGCCGGGAGCCCGCAGTGACCGCGCAGCCGCTGGCCCGCGTCAGCTCCCTCAAGGTGAAGCTCGGCCTGCTGGTGGCCGCGAGTGTCACGGTCGCCTCGGCGGTCGCGACCCTCGGCCGCGTGGGCGGTGTCCCGGTCTGGCTGAGCATCCCGGTGACGATCCTGCTCGCCCTGGCGGTCACGCAGCTCCTCGCCGTTGGGATGACGTCACCGTTGCGGCAGATGACCGAGGCCGCGCGCCGGATGGCGACCGGTGACTATGCCGTCCGCGTCACCGAGACCTCCGGCGACGAGGTCGGTGAGCTCGCCCGGGCCTTCAACACGATGGCGCGCGACCTGGCCACCGTCGACCGGCAGCGCCGGGAGCTGGTCGCCAACGTGAGCCACGAGCTCCGCACACCGCTGGCCGCGCTCTGCGCCGTGCTCGAGAACCTCGTCGACGGCGTCGCACCGCGCGACCCCGACGCCCTGGCCGCCGCTCTCGCCCAGGCGGAACGGATGGGGCGCCTCGTGGAGGACCTGCTCGACCTGGCTCGGGTGGACGCCGGCAAGGCGCCGCTGACCCCGGAGCCCGTCCGGATCGGCCCGCTGCTGGCCGACGGCGTCGCCGAGGCGCGGATGCTCGGACGCGCGGTGGAGTACGACGTGCGGGTCGACCCCGCCGACCTGGTCGTCCGGGCAGACCCGGCCCGCCTGCAGCAGCTCGTGGCCAACCTGCTCGACAACGCGTCGCGGCACAGCCCGGCCGGCGGGACTGTCGTGGTCGCCGCCGCGCGGCACGGCGGTCGGTTTCGGCTGGAGGTGCACGACCAAGGCCCCGGCGTCGCGGCGGAGGACCGCGAGCGGGTGTTCGAGCCGTTCGGGACGCTGCGCGCCACCGAAGGCGGCGGTGGGACAGGCCTCGGCCTCGCGATCGCCCGGTGGATCACCGACATCCACGGCGGCAGCATCCGCTTCGTCGAGCCTGAGCCCCACGACGAGGGCGCCCGCGTCCGCGTCGACCTCCCCCTCGAACCACCCGAGCGCCCCGCTCACCGCCAGGAGGACACCGTGCCCACCGCCCCACCACCTCCCGCGCCGGAGACCACGCCCGTCGCTGAGCCGGCCCGGCCGCTGCTCGACGACGTCTTCGGCGCCCTCTGGCCCGACCGCGGGGTCCCCGCCCGGCTGACCGTCCTCCTCGGCGCCGTGGGGACCGGCGCCCTCAGCGGGCTGGTGCTGCCGTACCGGGACCTCGGGCTCGGCACCTTCCTCGTGCTCCTCGCCGCCGGCGGGCTGCTGCTCTCCGCCAGCCGACACCGCCGGGACCCGTTCACCCTCACCTGCGCCGCGCTGTGCGTGCTCCTCGCGGCAACCGCCGTCGTGCGGGACGCCGACTGGATCGTGGTGCTCTGCCTGCTGGCGGGTGCGGCGCTCTGCGTGAGCGGCGTGACCCGCGCCCGCACGCTGCCCGGCTTCGTGCTGGCCGGCCTGGCCTGGCCCCTCTCCGGACTCCGGGGCCTGCCGTGGCTCGGCCGCACCCTCGCCGTGCTCACCGGGCTGGGACAGGGAGCCGCGCTCCTGCGCACGCTCGTCTGGTCATTCCTGGGACTGCTCGTCTTCGGCGCCCTCTTCGCCTCCGCCGACGCCCTCCTCGCCGAGTGGGCGGACGCCCTGCTCCCGGACCTGACCCTGGACACATTCCTGCTGCGCGCCTTCGTCGCGGTGGCCGTCGGCGGCACCGTGCTGGCGGCGGCGTACCTCGCCCTCAACCCACCCCGGGTCGACCGCGACGGCCACCCCCCACGCCCGATGACGCACCGCATCGAGTGGCTCACCCCGGTGCTCCTCGTCAACGGCGTCTTCGCGACGTTCCTCGTCGCCCAGGCCACCGTGGTCTTCGGCGGTCACGACTACCTGCGGCGCACGACGGGACTGACCTACGCGGAGTACGTCCACCAGGGGTTCGGGCAGCTCACCGTCGCCACCGCCCTGACGCTGCTGGTCATCTGGGCGGCGGCCCGCAAGGCGCCCCGCACGACACCGGCGGACCGGGCCTGGCTGCGGGCGTCCCTGGGACTGCTGTGCCTCCAGACCCTGGTCGTGGTGGCCTCCGCGCTGCACCGCATGCACGTCTACCAGGAGGCCTACGGGTACACCCGGCTCCGGCTGCTCGTCGACGTCTTCGAGGGCTGGCTCGGTCTGCTCGTCCTGGCCGTGCTGGCGAGCGGGATCGCGCTCCGTGCCGCGTGGCTTCCCCGCTTCGCCCTGCTCAGCGGGATCGTGGCCCTGCTCAGCCTCACGGCGGTCAACCCCGATGCGTGGATCGCCGAGCGCAACCTCGACCGCTACGCCGAGACCGGACGCGTGGACTGGAACTACCTCCACGGCCTCTCCGACGACGCCGTGCCGGTCTTCGTCGAACTCCCCGACGATCTCGAGCGCTGCGCACTGCTCGGCCGGAAGGCGGCGTCCGACGACTGGCTGGAGTGGAACCTGGGCCGTGCCCGCGCCGCGGAGGCCCTCACCGACAGCCATGACGGCTCCGCGAGGCAATGCCCGGAGTCCTCGTAGCACCAGCTGCTCATCACACGAACCACCAGGTACTTGCGCGAGTGTTGCTCGTCTCGCCAGCCGATCCGGGTCGGCGAAGTCGACGGAGTCCGGCACGAGCCCCTAAACGACGGCAAGGAGGCGACGTCCTCGCTGTTGCCCGCCATGTCGACGATGACGGCCTCCTGCGCCCCAGTCCGACAGCCAGAGACGATTACGGTGGCGCGTCCGACCCGTCTGCTCCTCAGTCCTCACGCGGTTCGGTCGGCATCGCGAGGGTGATCCAGTCGTGCATACCGCCGCGGTAGTAGGCCAGCGCCTGCGCAGGATACCCGGCCTCCAGCAGTTGGCGGATCGCCTGTGGAGACTGCGGGCACTGCGGGCCGTTGCAGAACAGGATTGAGACCACGCCGCGGTCGAGCTCGTCCTTCCGGTCGAGCATCGCGTTGTGTGGAATGTTCACCGATCCCGGGATGGTGCGTCCCCTGAAGGAGCCGGCGGTGCGGCAATCGACGACGAGCGCGCCCTGTCCGACCAGGTCTACCAGCTCGAGCTCACCGACGGTGGGTACTCCCGGCACAGCCTCGAGCGGCTGCATCTCGCCCCAGGTGCTGTCGACGGCGACGACGTCTGTCTCGCCGTCGACCGGCCACGGCACGCTGCGCGGCTTCTCGCTCCGGGACCGTTCTCGACGTTGCATCTGTCCTCCTCATCAGTGACACACCCAGGTAGCTGGTCCTGCCCAAGATGTGCACCAGCTGCTGCGCTGATCGCCATAAGCGGCAGCGGGAGCGTCCGCCAGGAACTTCCCACAGCTGGTGGTCCTCAGACCCAGGGATGAGGTTGGCCCCTGTGAGCACCAGCCAGCTACTCGACAAAGTCAGTTGTCACCGAATGGGCCTCCCCTCGGAAAGGCACTCAGCGGGGTAACGTTGATGGCTTGTAGGCCGTGCTTACCACGCTCGGTATCGAAAGAGACGCGCATGCCCTCTACCAGGTATCTGAAGCCACTCATCTGGATAGAGGCGTATCCTACGAATATCTCCGTACCACCACCATCTGGAGCGATGTAACCGTGCCTGTGCGCCTTGTCGAACTGCGTCACGGTGCCCTCTGCCATCTCCACCTCTTCCCTTCGCCTCCTCCACCGGCGGCCTCCATTCCTGCAGCGCAGTATACCGAGACTCTTGTCCGCTCGTCCTCAATCCACACCCCGCGCTGCGCCTGCTGCGTGCGCGACACGTGCGTCGAGCTCAGCAGCGGCAAGCCGTCGCTGGGGACGCCCTGGCGCCGTACATCGTCATGAACGTGCTCCACCCCGACCCCGAGCCAGCGCGACTCGACACCACTCGGTGCCGCCGTGACGAGGCGCTGGAGGCAAGCACCGATGAAGCCGGTGACGCGAGCACCCATCGACCCCCGATTAGATGCGCCTCTGGCGGGGAACCAACGGCACATGCCGCCCGGTGAGGTGTCCGGTGCACCCGCTACTTACGTCGCCCTTGGCGATTCGATCTCGATCGACGAGTACGCTGGCGGCCCCGGCTGGGGTGGAGCTAGCCTCTTCGCCCGCAACCGGGACGACTACTTCCCCGAGTGGCGCGGGCGGGACCTGGCCAGCCTTCACCCCGATCTGCGGTACCGGCTGCTCGCCATGGACGGCGGCACCACGCAGACGTTGCTGAACTCCCAGCTGCCGCTGCTCGAGAGTTCCGGGGTCGCCCCCACCGTCGTGACACTCACCGTCGGCGGGAACGACATCCTCCAGACGTACGGGGACACCCAACGTGCACGCGAGGTCGTGCAGGTCGTTCGCAGGCGGGTGGGGCAGGCCCTCGCGAGAATCGGGCGCCTGCTGCAGTCACCGGGCGATCCGGTGATCGTGGGCACCATCTACGACCCGAGCGACGGGAGCGGCGACGCCTCTCGGGTGGGCCTGCCGGCGTGGCCGCAAGTCGTGGACGTCCTGGCTGAGCTCAACACCGAACTTCGCACCGTCGCCGAGGAGCACGGTGCGCGACTAGCCGACATCCACGGCCACTTCCTCGGCCACGGTCTGCAGTCCGGCAACCCGGCGCAACGGCACCCCCAGCCCGACGACCGCGATCTCTGGTACTGCAACGTCATCGAGCCCAACGCCTGGGGGGCGAATGGGGTGCGAACAGCTTTCTGGGACGCGCTGCGACTGGGCTGAGGCAGCGACACTCAAGCAGAGCGCCCCCCGCAGTTAACCAGCCCGAGGACACGGACGCGCCAGCGCCGCCCGGACCGCGGACCAGCTGCACCGTTCCGGCCGCCGTCGGAAAGGTCGACGATCACAGTCACCCAAAGCTGATCCGCACCGCGGCCGTCACCGGGTGGCGCGGGGAAGCGGCCCGACATCGGACTCGCGGCCGGGGCGCAAGGCAGCGTGTCGCTGCCCGGGGCCAGGGCCACTGCTGGACGCGAGGGAGTCTGCGACCGCACCTGTGGCGAAGGCGTAGACCGCCTTGTGCAGCAGGTCCACCACGAGTTCTAGCCGGGGCCACGTAGGTGGAGGTGCGCCGACTCCGGTCGCGTTCTCGAGGATCTGGTCGTTGGTCAGGCGCACGACGGTGAACATGGCCGAGGCCCACGGGCCGCGCAGGCCGACGTTCGCCATCACGCTGCGCAGCACCCCGATCAGGGCGCCCTGACCGAAATGCATGGCCCAGTTCATCGGAAGCGGCTGCCGCCGCGGTTGTTCGGCTGCCCCGGTCAGTCGCTCCAGGGTGCGGGCCGGCACGTGGGAATCCGGTCGGCCGGTCAGCCGCTGTTCGACCTTCTCGCCGAGAGTCATCATCACGGCGCCAGCCGCTCCGGCCACCAGGCCCTGCCACACTGCACGCTTCAGCATGTGCAACGGATACCCAGAACGTCCTATCTCCATCCGGGTTGGCCCAGGAACCCTTGACG
The DNA here is from genome assembly GCA_035640155.1 of Pseudonocardiaceae bacterium. GTDB lineage: Bacteria > Actinomycetota > Actinomycetes > Mycobacteriales > Pseudonocardiaceae > JALYQB01. The sequence continues at coordinate 14,948 of DASQWR010000166.1, read as the reverse complement.
GGCACGTAGATCGCGCAGACTCATCGGAGGCCACGAGATGACCGCGCACGAAGAGTCCGAGCCGGCACCAGCTCCGCGTGTCCAGCGTGGTCGTTCGACGCTGGCCGCGTTCGCCATCGGCGTCGGGCTCATGGCCGCGATGGATGAGATCGTCTTCCACCAGATCTTGGCCTGGCACCACTTCTACGACCAGTCCACGCTGCAGATCGGGTTGCTCTCCGACGGTCTGCTGCACGCGGCGGAGATCGTCATCATCGTCGGAGGCTTCTTCGCCTTCGCCGACCTGCGGCGGCGCCAGGTGCTGGCTCCGGTGGTCGCATGGAGCGGGTTCTTCCTCGGCGCCGGGGTTTTCCAGCTCTTCGACGGCCTTGTCGATCACAAGCTGCTCAGGCTGCACCAGGTCCGCTACGGCGTCGACCCGCTCCCCTACGACCTAGCCTGGAACATCGCCGGCGCGGTCCTGCTGCTGATCGGGGCCACGCTGGCGTGGCGGGGCCGCACCGCGGCCGAGCGCGCACCGATCGCGTCCGGCCGACCCTGAGCCCACATGTCGCTCGCGGTCAGTGCGCACGCACGCGGCGGAACCGGCATGGTCGGTTGGCTGCTGACGGCGCTGCTCGTGCTGGCGCTCTGGCCGGTAGGGTGCCCGGCGTGGACCGGGAACTGGTGGAGCGGATGGTGGCCGCCGTCGAGGAAATCGGGGCACTGACCGGACCCGAGGGAGTCCGGGCCACCGCCCTGGCGTCGATGCGGACTCTGGGCGATGCGGCGAGGTTGATCTCCCCGGAGCTGAAGAAGCGCCGGCCCGAGGTACCCTGGGGGCGGCTGACCGACCTGGGCACCCTCGTGGCGAATACTCCGGTCGCTGACGAGCTGGTCGAACAGTTCGTCACCCGGGAGCTGCCACTGCTCGACATGCAGCTCCGCAGCGTCCTGGGCTCGCTCCGATAGAGCTCCTAGGACCGGGCGCTGCGGACCGTCTGAGCCAGCTCCCGGTACACCGGCCACTATCGGTACGGCCCGAGCAGGAACAGCACTCTCCACGCCGGTCCCCTGAACGAGGCCGCACCAGGTGCACCGCGCCGCCGTGGAAGAACTCGAACATGTGTTCTAGCATCTGCGCATGCTCGCGGGGCTGGTTGGGCCCGCACGCCCACCGTCGCCGCATACGAGGTCAACGACGCGTCCTCGCCGGTCGACCTGGACGCGGCCTTCGATGACCTGGTGACCCTCCTCGCTGAGCGCAACTTCGACCTCTATGAAGCGCCTGGCGATGGAACGATCCGACGTAGCTGACTGCTCCTGTCGCCTTGGATGCCGATTCCATGATCTGATCCACGAGCCGTGCTGCGCGCTCATGATGACTGCGCCGAGGCTTCCCCCACGCGTGGACGAGGCCGGCATCCAACGCAGCACGACACCTCACTGAGTCGACCTGACACCGACACGCCTTCCACAAGGTAGGGTGGGGGGGTATAGTAAGCGCGTGCGAAGCCCCACCGATCGAAAGGACGCCACCATGACCGAGCACGGTGCCGGGCACCCCGTCGACGCGAGCAACACCGAGGAGCGAGCACTGACCCGGCTGGCGGTCTCCGCGACCGCGCACTGCCTCACCGGGTGCGCCATCGGTGAGGTCCTCGGACTGGTGATCGGCACCGCACTCGGCTGGGGCACCGGCGCGACGATCGCGCTGGCGGTGGGGCTGGCGTTCCTGTTCGGCTACTCGTTCACCATCGTCCCGGTGCTGCGCTCCGGACTCGCGTGGGGCGCCGCGATCGGGGTGGCACTGGCCGCGGACACACTGTCGATCACCGTGATGGAGATCGTGGATAACGCGATCATGCTGGTGATCCCAGGCGCGATGGAGGCCGGGCTGGGCTCCCCGCTGTTCTGGGGAGCGCTCGCGGTCGCGCTCGCCGTGGCCTTCGTGGTGACGGTGCCGGTGAACCGCGCCCTGATCAAGCGCGGCAAGGGTCACGCGGTCGTGCACCAGTACCATCACTGACGCTGCGACGGAAGCAGCCGATGCGGCAGGATGTGCTGATCATGACAATGCGGCTACGGCGCGTGCACCTCGGCTCCGCGCTGGGACTGAGCCTCGCGTCGCTGCTCGTGCTCATCGGTCTGTTCGCCATGCACGGCCTGGCGCCGACGGGCGACACCGGGACACACCGTCCGCCTGCCGCGGTCGGCATCGCCCGCAGCGCGGTCCCAGCGGATCACGGAGCCGGCACCGCCATGACGGGGATGAGGTCCCCGCAAGTCAGCCAGGCGGACCAGGATCGGTCCGGCTCACCCGGTCACGGCGAGCACGGCCTGATGGTCGGCTGCCGCGTCGTGCTGACCGGTGCGGTCGTCGTCCTGCTCGGGTTGGCGCTGTGGCGCTGCATCCGGACTCCGAGCCGTCCTCGCACCTCCCGCCCTCGTGCCCCGGCCGCGCCGTGCCCGGCGCAGGGACGACCACCGCCACAATTGCTGCTGCTCTCCCTCTGCGTGATCCGGGTGTAGAGGCCCGGCGTCCGTGCGGCGCCGAGCCCGTTTCCTACCACCCCGAATCACCCAGCAAGGAGCCACCGTGAACCACCGAGTTCGCGGCGCCGTGATCGTCGGCGCCCTCATCACGACCCTCACCCTGGCTAGCTGCGGCGGTGCGGACAGCTCCGCCGGATCCCCCCAGGGCGGCAACGCGCCGGCGCCCGCGCCGAGCTCTCAGGTGAGCGAGGAGCACAACGCGGCGGACCTCCAGTTCGCCCGCGACATGATCGTTCACCACGAGCAGGCGGTCGAGATGGCCGGTCTGGCCGAGACCCGGGCACAGAATCCGGAGGTCAAGGCCCTCGCCGAGGAGATCCGAGCTGCCCAGCAGCCAGAGATCGACATCATGACCGGCTTTCTCACTGCCTGGGGTGAGAACCCCTCGCAGGGTGGTGGCATGGGCGGCATGGATCACAGCGGCATGCCCGGGATGATGAGCCAGCAGCAGATGCGGCAATTCGGCCAGGCGCAGGGCGTGGCGTTCGACCGGATGTTCCTGCAGATGATGATCGATCACCACGACGGCGCGATCGAGATGGCCCGCGGCGAGCAGGTCGACGGCCAGAACCCGCAGGCCGTCGAGCTCGCCAAGCAGATCGAGGCCGCGCAGGCCGCCGAGGTCCAGCGCATGCAGCAGCAGCTGCTACAGGCCGGGTGAGACGACGCCGGTGGCGGGCCTTCACCGGCTCGCCACCCGCGTCACCTCAGCGGAATGTGCGGCGTGGCGACGCCGGTGCGGCGAGCCGTCAGCTCAGGCCGAGTGCTTGGGCTGCGGTGGGGTCGGACTGATCGAGGAAGTCGCGGCACCGGCGCGCCTCGTCGTCCTCCCCGATCTCGGCCGCGGCGCGCGACAGCGCGGCGAGGGCGCGCAGGAACCCGCGGTTCGGCGCGTGCGACCAGGGCACCGGACCGTGCCCACCCCAGCCGGCGCGGCGGAGCTGGTCGAGACCACGGTGGTAGCCGGTGCGGGCGAAGGCGTACCCGGCAACGGCGTCACCCTCGTCCAGGGCACGTTCGGCCAGCGCCGCCCACGACGCCAGGTGCGCCGGATGGCTCGCGGCCGCGGCCGACGGGTCGTCCGCCGCGGCCAGGTCCGCGTCGGCCTCCGGATCCTGGGGGAGCAGCGTCGCGTCGGGTCCCAGCAGGTTGCCGTGGAGGGTCATGGCGCCATCATCCCGGGTCGGCGGGGGTGGCCGGCGAGCGGGAGGGTGAGCAGCTACCCCGCGAGCATCCGGCCGGCCGACCGCAGGTTCTCGCAGCCCTGCGCCACTCGCGCCGCCATGGACTGCTCGGCGACCTTCAGGTAGCTGCGGGGGTCGTAGAGCTTCTTGTTGCCGACCTCGCCGTCGACTTTCAGCACGCCGTCGTAGTGGGCGAACATGTGCGCCGCGATCGGGCGGGTGAAGGCGTACTGGGCGTCGGTGTCGATGTTCATCTTGACCACGCCGTAGCCCAGCGCCTCGTGGATCTCCTCCAGCAGCGAGCCGGACCCACCGTGGAAGACCAGGTCCAACGGCTTCGATCCGGCTGGCAGGCCGAGCTTGGCCGCCGCCACCTCCTGGCCCTGCCTCAGGATCTCCGGCCGGAGCTTGACGTTGCCCGGCTTGTAGACCCCGTGCACGTTGCCGAACGTCGCGGCCAGCAGGTAGCGACCCTTCTCACCGCCGCCGAGTGCCTCCACGGTGTGCTCGTAGTCACCCGGGGCGGTGTAGAGCTTCTCGTTGATGTCGTGGGCGACGCCGTCCTCCTCACCGCCCACCACCCCGATCTCCACCTCGAGGATGATCTTCGCCTTGGCGCAGGACTCGAGCAGCTCGGCGGCGATGGCGAGGTTCTCGTGCAGCTCGATGGCCGCGCCGTCCCACATGTGGGACTGGAACAGCGGATGGCGGCCCGCACTCACGCGGTCGGCCGAGATCGCCACCAGGGGACGGACGAAGGAGTCGAGCTTGTCCTTGGGGCAGTGGTCGGTGTGCAGGGCCACGTTGACCGGATACTTCGCGGCGACGACGTGCGCGAACTCCGCCATCGCCACCGAACCGGTGACCATGTCCTTGACCTTGGACCCGGACGCGAACTCCGATCCACCGGTGGAGAGCTGCACGATCCCGTCGCTCTCCGCCTCGGCGAACCCGCGCAGCGCGGCGTTCAGGGTCTCCGAGGACGTCACGTTGATGGCGGGATAGGCGAACTCGTCCGCCTTCGCGCGGTCCAGCATCTCCTCGTAGACCTCGGGCGTGGCGATGGGCATTGCGATGTGCCTCCCTGGGCTCCCTCGAGCGCACGTGTGACACGCGACCTGCCGCGCAGTATGGCGCACCGGCTGGCTCCCACCGGTACCGTGCACCCTCGTGACGCTTCCTTCCGGTACACCGCTCGCGCTCGGCCCGTCCTGGCTGGACCCCGAGCACCTGCTGAACATGCTCGGCCCGTACGTGCTCGTCGGCCTGTGTGTGATCATCTTCGCTGAGTGCGGGCTGCTCATCGGGTTCTTCCTCCCCGGCGACTCCCTGCTGTTCACCGCCGGGCTCTTCGTCGCGGCAGGGTTCGTCGACACCCCGATCTGGCTGGTGTGCGCGCTGCTCACGGTGTGTGCGGTGGCGGGCAACGTCGTCGGCTACGGGATCGGGTACAAGGTGGGGCCGGTCCTGTTCAGCCGGCCGGACTCCACGGTGCTCAAGCGCGAGTACGTCGACAAGACGCACGACTTCTTCGAGCGGTACGGCGCGCGAGCCATCGTCCTCGCGCGGTTCGTGCCGATCGTGCGCACCTTCATCACCGCGATCGCCGGTGTCGGGCGCATGAATCCGCGCACGTACCTCACATACTCGGTGGCCGGCGGCATCGCCTGGGCCACCGGCGTCACCTTGCTGGGCTTCTGGCTTGGACGAATCCCGTTCGTGAAGGACAACATCGAGCTGATGCTGATCGGCATCGTGCTCCTGTCGATCGTGCCGATCATCGGGGAGCTCGTCCGGGCCCGCCGGGAGATCCGGCGAGCCGCCCTCAGCGTCTCACCTGGTGCCCCCCGGGGTTCCTGAGCACCCTGCGAGGTCCCGCCGGCAGCACCAGGGACGCCGAACAGGCATCATGGGAGCGATGTCCGACCTGGAGGAGCGGCCCCGCAGCCTGAGCATCCAGCGGATCGCCGCTGGCGCCGTGCTCGGGGCACTGCTGGCCTTGCTGCTCGCCGCGTTGCTCGGTGGGGGCGTCGGCGGTCCTGGCACCGGCCTGCTCGCGGGGGACGGGGGCGACTCGGGCGCCACGACCACTGCCGCCGCACCGTTCGAGGCACCCGCCGGGTCCTGCCTGACCTGGACCCGGGAGGACGCTTCCGACGCCGAGCGGGTGAGCTGCACCCAACCTCACCTGTTCGAGGTGACGGGCTTAGTGGGCCTCGCGCCGGAGTTCGGCCGCACCGCGACCTTCCCCGTCGAGGAGGCCTGGCGGACGCTGGTCGCAGAGCGGTGCACCTCGCTGTCCACCCAGTACCTCGGTGGCCGGTTCGACCCGTTCGGCCGGCTCAGCGTCGGTGCGATCAAGCCCAGTGAGGAGGGCTGGCGCGGCGGGGACCGGGAGCTGCGCTGCGGACTGCAGGCCGTCGGGCGCTCCGGGGCGCTCTACCCCACGACGGGCAGCGCGGCCACTCAGGACCAGTCCGACGTCCACCCGCCCGGCACCTGCCTGGGCCTCGACGGGGTCGGCGTCGGCGATCCGGTGGACTGCGCCCAGCCGCATTCCGTCGAGGTGGTCGGCGTCGTCGACCTCGGAGCAGCCTTCCCGGCCGGCTACCCCGACCAGGTGGCGCAGGACAAGCTGCTCTCGGAGGAGTGCAACCGGCTCGCGGCGGAGTACGCCGGGGGCCCGCAGGTGGTCGGCGAGAAGGGGCTCATCGTGTTCTCGGAGACGCTGCGCCCGGAGAGCTGGGAGGCCGGCAGCCGTCGGATCGACTGCCGGCTCGGGGCATTTCTGCCGGACCGCTCCGGCTTCGCCCCGGTGCGGGGCAGCGTCCGCGGCGAGGTGCAGATCGGCACCGAACCCGCGCCGCCGCTGGAGAGGACCCAGGGCCCGGCCCGGACCACGATCCCTGCGGTACCCCCGGCGGTCCCTGCGGTGCCCCCGCCCCCCCCGCCTCCCCCTCCCACCCCTCCCGGCTGATGGGCCCTCGGGTGAGCGCCGAGCGGTTCGAGGAACTCGTCGGCGAGGCGCTGGACACCATCCCCGCCGCGCTGGTGGCGGCGATGGACAACGTCGTCGTGCTGGTCGAGGCACGCCACCCGGAGGAACCGGCGCTGCTCGGGCTCTACGAGGGGGTCGCGCTCACCGAGCGGGACTCCACCTACGGCGGAGTGCTGCCGGACCGGATCACGGTGTACCGGGACGCGTTGCTGGACATCTGCACCGACGAGGACCAGGTGGTCGACGAGGTCGCGATCACCGTGGTGCACGAGGTGGCGCACCACTTCGGCATCGCCGAGGCCCGGCTGCACGAGCTCGGCTGGGGTTAGCTCGGTCGGGGTTAGCTCACGCCCCGCGTCCCCCGCGCACCGCAGCGAGCCAGTCCCGCGCGGCTGTGAAGCCGGCCGGGTCGGGTCCGGTGCCGGGGTCGCCCGTGCGCGGGTAGGAGCCGAGGAAGCGCACCGAGTGGCAGCGGCGGTGCAGCTCCGCGAGGGCGTCGCCGACCGCGGGGTCCGCGACGTGCCCGTCGCAGTCGAGGAAGAAGCGGTACTCCCCCAGCCGGCCCTTCGTGGGACGTGACTCGATCCGGGTGAGGTTGATGGCGCGCAGCGCGAACTCGGCCAGCACCTCCAGCAGCGCGCCGGGCCGGTCAGCTGCCACCGCGACCAGCGACGTGCGGTCGGTGCCGGTGCGCCCCGGCAGCGTGCCGGGCCGGCGCAGCAGCAGGAAGCGGGTCTCCGCGTCACCGATGTCGTGCACGCCGGTGGCAAGCTCGTGCAGGGCGTAGTGCGCCGCGGCCACCGGGGCGCACACCGCGGCGTCGGCGTTCCCGTCCACGACGGCGACGGCAGCCGCGGAGGTCGAGGCGGTGAGGACGGTGGCCGCGGCGGGCAGGTGCTCGGCGATCCAGCGGCGCACCTGGGCCGCAGCGTGCGGGTGGGTGGCAACGGTGCGCACCTCACCGGGGGCCGTACCGGGGCGCACCAGCACGCTGAACCGGATCGGCAGCACGTGCTCGGCCACCGCGACCACCGGCTCCGCCTCGGCCAGCGAGTCCAGGGTTGCGGGTACCGACCCCTCCACGGAGTTCTCCACGGGCACGCACGCACCGTCCACCTCACCAGCGCGGACCGCGTCGATGGCGGCGGCCACCGATGCCACGGACACCAGGTTGGCGGCCGGATCGAGCGCGCGGGCGGCCTGCTCGGCGAACGTGCCCTTCGGACCGAGATAGGCGAGAGTCGGCATCCGCCCACCCTACGGCGGGCTCCATGCCTCCAGAGCCGACGCCGGAGCTGGTCGCCTGGGTCTGTGACCAGCTGCTCGGCTGGTGACTGGACGAGCCGGCGCCGGATCGACTTCGATGTGCCCGTGACGATGCCGCCAAACCCCCAGCGAGACCTGCGCAGACCGGTGGGGCACCGGGCGCGGCCACCCCGGTGGCGCGGAGTGCCACTGCTGGGCGTCGTGGCCGTGCTCACCCTCGGTCTCGGTCTCGGGATCGTCGGGCTGGCCGGGCGCGCCCCGGACGGCGCCCCGGCCGGCCGGGAGATCAACCCGGGCCCGGCGCCCGCTCCGGTGCCCACCGAAACCCCGCGCTGCACGCCGGAGGGGGCCATCGCGGCGCTGCCGCTGCGGGAGAGACTGGGGCAGCTCCTCATGGTCGGGGTGGACGCCAGCGGCCCCGACGAGGCGCTCGCCGTCCTCGCCGACGACCAGGTCGGCGGGATCTTCCTCGGTGGCAGCGCCACCGGCCTGCTGACCGACGGCGCGCTCGCGCAGGTGCAGGCCGCGTCCACGATCCCGCTCGCGGTCGCGGTGGACGACGAGGGCGGTCGGGTGCAGCGGATCGACGCGCTCGACGGTGAGCTGCCCAGCGCGCGAGAGATGGCCGCCGATCGCACCCTGCTGCAGGTGTACGAGCTGGCGCGCCGTCGCGGCGAGGCACTGCGGGCACGCGGCGTGACGATCGACCTCGCGCCCAGCGTCGACGTCTCCGACCAGCCCGACGACGCCGTGATCGGGGACCGCTCCTTCAGCAGCGACCCCGCCCTCACGACCCAGTACGCCGACGCGTTCGCCCAGGGGCTGCGCGACGCGGACGTGCTGCCCGTCCTCAAGCACTTTCCCGGGCACGGCCGCGCCGCGGGCGACTCCCACGCCGGCGCGGTGCGCACTCCCCCGCTGGAGCAGCTGCAGGGCGTCGACCTCGTTCCCTACCGGCAGCTGATCAGTCGCGGCGCCGAGGCGGTGATGATGGGCCACCTCGACGTGCCGGGGCTGACCGAACCGGGTACCCCGGCGAGCATCAGCCCGGCGGCGCTCGCGTTGCTGCGGGACGACCTCGGGTTCGACGGGTTGGTGATGAGCGACGACCTGGGCGCCATGCGGGCCATCACCGACCGCATCGACCTGCCCGAGGCGGTGCGCGCGTCGCTGGCGGCCGGGGTGGACATGGCGCTGTGGGTGACCGGAGACCGGGTCGGTGAGGTGCTCGACCACCTCCAGGCCGCGGTGGCGGCCGGATCGCTGCCCGAGCAGGGCGTGAACGAGGCCGTCGGCCGGGTGCTCACGGCCAAGGACGTCGATCCCTGCGCGCTGCCCTGAACCACGGCCGGCGGGCTGAGCCGTTCGCCGATGGGCCCCGCTGCGGCTCACAACAGGTCCAGGCGCTCCAGGTCGGTCACCGGCTCGGTGAGTGAGGGTGAGCCGTAGCAGGCGAACACCTCGCGGACCCCGCGCGCGGCATCCGTGTCGAGCGCGCCGGCCTCGTCGGCCAACGTGGCGCCGTCGGTGCAGGCCAGGGCCTCGTGCACGTCGCCGCCGGACAACGCGCGGGCGGTGGCGACGAGCATGTTGAGCAGCCCGTGATGGATCAGCCCGGTGGCCCGGTCGTGGTGGCGCACGGCGTGGTGCAGGCCAGCGGTGGCCTTGAACGAGCGACCTACCCCGGTCGCGACGGCGAGGAAGTCGGCCACCTCGTCCACGCTGGGGAACGACTCGGACGCCTTGCCACCGCAGCGCAGCTTGGGCCAGCAGCCCGCCTCGGCGACCAGGCGCACCCCGTCCAGCCAGTCCGGCCGGCCGCGGCGCGGCTCCACCACCCGCACCACGTCGTCGGGCACGAACTCGGTGAGCTGCACCAGCCAGGAGGCGTCCACGTCGGACGACGCCGGCACCTCGATCATGCGCACGGCGAGCAGCTGCGGGTTGTCCAACGCGGTATTGATCGCCTTGGGCAGCCCGCCCAGCCCGGTGTCGACGACGAGCGAGACGGGCAGCGGTTCGATGGGTGGTGTCGAGCGGAGCCGGGTCACCAGCTCGCCGAGCTTGGAGACCGGGCACAGGAAAAACCCGACCAGCCCGGCGTGCGGATGCTGCCGAGCCCCGAGGTACGTGGCGACCGCCTCGGCCATCGGCGCGGCGGTGGGCGGGAAGAGCGCTGCGTCGTCCACCAGCCGGGCGAACAGCCGAGGACACCCGAGGGGACCGGGCGCATGCAGGTCCAACACCGTCGACACCGTGGCACCCTAGCGCCCTATTGCGCGAGCAAGGACACTCGGTAACCGGCGCTCGCCGGACCCACGCCGGGAGTGGTCGGCGGTGGCCTCCTCAACCGAGCCGCACCCTGCGGGTGACCCGGCGCTCCGCGACGAAGGACATCACCGGGATCGTGCCGGCCAGCATCACGAGCACCATCCGTCCGGGGGTCCAGTGCAGCGCGGTGCCCAGCAGCAGCACCGTCACCAGGTAGACCATGTAGAGCCAGCCGTGCGCGTACGCGCTCCAGGACAGCGCGTCGTTGCCGAAGCCGTACTTGAGCACCATCGAGGTGACCAGCACCAGCAGGAAGACACCGGTGACGTAGGCCATCACCCGGAACGCGAGCAACCGGACGCGCAGGCCCTCAGCGCTGGGGCCGTCAGGACTGGGCGTCGCGGGTGGCGAGTCGGGCGAGGTGGGCGTTGTACGCGGCGAGCTCATCGTCGGGGTCGTCCTCCTGGACGGGCTGCGCGTGGAGCGCGGGACGGAACGGCGGGGACGGCTCCGAGGGACGCGGCACCAGCTCGCCGCCGGCGTGCCGCTGCTCGAGGTGGCGCTGCTCGAGGTGGCCCTGTTCGAGGCGGCGCTGTTCGAGGTGGAGCACCCGCCACCACGCGCAGACCGCGAAGACCGCGAACAACGGCCATTGCAGAGCGTAACCAAGGTTCTGGAAGTCGCCGACAGCTGACTGGGACCGGTCGTACTGCCACCCACCCAGTGCCAGGAAGACCGCGACCGCCAGCGCGACCAGCACGTGCCCCACCCACCACTTGGGGGAGAGCAGGAACCGACGCACACGCTCACGATACGCCAGCAAGCGTGGGGCACATCTGGTCTACCTGGGCGTACTCCTCTCACACCCTCTCTGAGCTGCCGGTTCGCCGCTTGCTCTCGTTGATCGTTGGTGGCTGTAGACGGTCATTCTGCGGACCCCTTGCGGACCTCGCGCGGACCCGCCCTGCCCGCGGTCCGCCTCTCCTGGTGATCACCAGCCCCTCGCAAGAGGCGGCCCCGACACAGCGCAGTAACGCCGGCCGGGGCCTAGATCCCAAACCTGATCTACCCAGGAGAGACCCGTGAACGATCCAATCACGACCACCCCGGAGCAGCTCCCACTGAGCCTGGTGCTCACCTGCTCGAACTGCCGCACCTCCTACGAGCCGTCCACTGAGGACTTCGCGTCCGGCCGTACGAGCTGCCCGGCCTGCCCCCGCGGGTGGCACTTCACCGCCGAGCTGACCGTGGCGACCACGGGCGGTGCGGCATGAGCACCGAGAGGCTGTCGCCGTCGCAGGCCGACCGGCTCGCCACCCTGCTCGACGCTCTCGGTGGCATCCCGGTCTCCGAAGCCGAGCGCTGGTCCCTGATCCACCTTGCCGGGGACGAGGTGGGGACCGTGGAGAACATCGCCGGCCTGATCCGCCGCGCCGGGGAGCGATCCGCGCTGAACGTCCTCCGCACGATCGGGACCGACATAGCCGCGCTGGCCCGGGAGGTAGCCCAGCACGACCAGGATCTAGCTCGCCGCATACGAGGCGGTGCCCGGTGAGCGCCCCGGAGCACGACGACCGCGACGGCCAGGGCGCCGAGGTGACCGGGTGCCGCTGTACGGGCTGCGGGCCGCCGGTTACGTGCCCCGCGGGCTCGGGCGGATCGTGTTCGCCCTCGTGCGCTGGGCGCACGACACGGAGGGAATGTCGCTTCGGCTGGCCGCGGTCCGCGAGGGCGACTCGAAGCAGTACCTCACCCTGTCGAAGCAACGCGACGAGCGGGTCAAGGGCCGGCGGATCGTGTTACTGGTCGGCCTGGTGGTGCTCGTGGTGGCCGCGGCGGTGCTGCGGTTCGCGCCGTGGTGGGCACAAGCCCTCGCCGCGGTGACCGTGCTCGGTACCGCGGCCCGGGCGGGGCGTTCCCCGGAACGTCCGTTGATGGACACCGCGGTCCTCTCCCCGAAGGTGCGGAAGCTGTCGGCCGATGTGGTGCAGCGGGCGTTCATCGCGGCCGGGCTGGCGAAAGAGGACAACGGCGTCACCTTCGCCACCCCGATCCACCGCGACGCGAACGGCTGGCGTGTGGTGCTCGACCTGCCATTCGGGACCACCGCGGACCGGGCGATGCTGCGGCGGACCGACATCGCCTCCGGGCTCGACGTCGACGAGCGCCAAACGTTCCTGTCGAGGGTCCGGGGTGCGTCCGGGTCGGCGCGGCGGGTCGCATTGTGGGTGGCCGATGAGGACCCGCTCGCTGTGCCCGCGGGACCGTCACCGCTGATCCGCGCTTCGCGGGTGGATTTCTGGCAACCGTTCCCGTTCGGGGTCGACGAACGCGGTGTCGAGGTCGCCCTGTCGCTGCTGTGGGCCGCGTTGCTGGTCGGCGCGATTCCCCGGCAAGGGAAGACGTTCGCGGCTCGGCTGGTCGGTTTGGCCGCCGCACTCGACCCGCACGTCCGGCTGTATGTCTACGACCTGAAGGGGTCACCGGACTGGACGAGTTTCGTGCAAGTCGCGCACCGATTCGGGCTCGGTGACGTACCAGACCCGGAAACCGGGGTGGACCCGGTGCGGGCCTTGCTCGACGACTTGACGGAACTCCGCGCCGAGGTGGATCACCGGTATCGGACGTTGCGATCGTTGCCCGCTGAGTTGGCACCGGAAGGCAAACTCACCCCGGAGCTGTCCCGCACCAAACAACTCGGCATGCCGCTTACTCTCGTGGTGATCGACGAGGTGCAGCGCGCATTCGAGCACCGGGAGCTGGGTGCCGAACTGGAGGACGTGCTCACCGACCTGGTGAAAGTCGCACCCGCGGTCGGGGTGATGGTGCTCGCGGCAACGCAGAAACCCGACAAGACCAGCACCCCAGCGCGGTTCCGTGACCAGTTCGGGCTCCGATTCGCACTGCGCGTCACCAGCTGGCAGGTGAGTGATGTTGTGCTCGGCGCCGGGGCATATTCCGAGGGCCTGGACGCATCCCGGCTCAGCCGGACGCCAAGGGCTGCGGGCTGCTCCGCGGCACCGGGGAATCGGGCACCATCGAGGGTGGGCGCACCGTGCGGACCTACCTCGCCGATGGGCAGGATGCCGAAGACATCTGCCGCAGAGCGCGGGCACTAAGGGAACGTGCCGGCACCCTGACCGGTGCCGCCCTCGGGGAAATGCCGGTGGCGACCCCGCCGGCCTACTCGGTGGCCGCGGACGTGCTGGCGGTGCTCGGCACCGACGAGAAGGCGCACAGCGACGTGCTGTGTTCCCGACTCGCCGAGCGCTGGCCCGACAGGTACGCGCAGTGGCAGCCCGACCAGCTCGCCGCCGGGCTCAAACCACACCGGGTGGTCACCAAACAGATCTGGGCGGTCGGGCTCGACGGCATCTCCACCAACCGCAAGGGCGTGTTACGAACCGACCTGCTGGCCGCTCTTGACGACCCGCCCGGGGCCTAGCGGGCAGCGGAGGGTCTAGACCCCCAGCCGATAGGTCTAGACCCTCCGCTAGACCCCGCGCACCCCCGCTGACCTGCGGTCTATCGGCTCTATCCCCCTAGACCCACCCACCCGAAACCACGCCTAGGAGGCGGATATGGGCACCCTCGCCGCTGCCGCTAGCGGCCTACCGGCGGGCACGGTGGCGATCATCGCCGTGGTACTGCTCGCCGGCTACGGCTGGGCATGCGCGTTCTGGCCGCTGAGCGCTTGTGGCCGGTGCAGCGGCACCGGGAAGTCACGCTCGCCGTCCCGGAAGCACTGGCGGCCCTGCAAGCGCTGCTCCGGTAGCGGGCGGCGCATCCAACTCGGCCGGCGCGTGTTCACCACACTCACCCCCCGCCGGGACCGGGAACGGTCTTGATCGAGCACCGTGCTGGTGTTCCCGGTCGTCGCCGGGGGAACAAATCTCATACTCAAACGTCACCCAGCCGGCGAACAGCCACACCGCGGTGGCGGTCACCAACCACGACGCGAAGGCGAGCAGCGCCCAGGTGCGGGGCCGGAGGCGAGTGCAAGTGCCAGGCGCGGTCACGACAGACCCACCTGACGCCCGTACATCTGCGGTGTCTCTCACCAGCCACCACCCTTGATTAGCATGATGTATCTCCGCGCCACTGGTAGTAGCCGCTGTCACCCTCACGCCTGAGGGTGACAGCGGCGGGATACCAGATGGCGTCCATGACATGTCATCTCAGTGAACAGGCGTTGACAATCCGGGTCGGCACGCAGAAATCAGCAGGTGGGGCAGTTGATCGGTGAGCCGTAGTTGTCTCCGGCTGGTCGGAACGGAATCGGCTCGCTGGACGCAACTCTACACGGGGCCGCTCAGCGCGCCCTCAGAGCCACGGAGAGGCGATGGAACCGAGCTCCGCAGGCGATGCACCCGGGGTCGGGGGGCGGGCCTTGGCTCGCCGGGGTCCGTGACCCCCGCACCCGTCACGGATTTCTCTCCCCATGCCGCACCGCGCGGCTCGGGCAGTCGGTTAGGGACCAGCCATGCTGGGTAGCCAGGAGGTACGGCGGACGCAGGATCGCGATCCTTAGACGTGCGTCTGTCCAGGTCCCGGGGTTCGACAGCGCAGCTCGCGGGACCGGCCACGCTCGTTCGGCGGCCCGGTCCGTGCCCGCCGGCGACCGTGGGATTAACGGCAAACCCTCCTTTAGGCGTCGAGGCGGTGGACATCCACTACTCGCTCGCGGTCGAGAC
>DASQWR010000165.1:0-2001 GCA_035640155.1 Pseudonocardiaceae bacterium | reverse complement strand
TGGCTAGTGCGATCTTGATTGGTGTCGTCGCAGTTCAGGGCTGGTGTGGTGTGCGGGGGGGTGTAGTACCTAAGCCGGTCGTCGGGTGGGTGCGTATTGGTCGAGGTCGAACAGGTCGTAGAGCTGCTGTTGGGTGGGGCTCATCTCGGTGAGCATCCGGCGGGCTCGGGGTCGTCCGCCGGTGGAGGGGTAGAGCAGCAGGGTCTCTTCGATCCCGGTGAGGTGGCCGAGCAGTTCTCGGACGCTCATGTCGAGTCCGGCGTGGCGGGTCTGGCGGCGCATCAGGTGGGCGATGGCGAGGGCGGTGACGCAGTAGGAGAGGTGGACCCGGATCTTGGAGTCGGTCCAGTGCCACATCGGGGAGAACGACACCAGGTGGGGGTCTTTGAGTTGGCGGAAGCCGGCTTCGGCATCGGACTGGGAGCGGTAGCCGGCGATGACGTCGGGCACGGTCCAGTCGTCGCGGTCGGTGACGAGTAGGCGTTTGCCGAACAGTTCGGTTTCTAGGGCTGTGCGGGCGGTGGTGTCCACGGTGAAGCTCAGCCGCAGCTCGGCGGGTGTGTCCCCGGTCAGGGTGGTGCGCAGCACGCGGTCGAGCCAGCGGGGTCGGGTGATCCGGTCGATGGCGGCCTGTACCCCGGCCCGGTCCCGGCGGGCGCGGCCCCGGGCGAGGGTGGCGGCGAGTTCGGTCAGCGCGCGGGTGGCCTTGGCGAGGGTCTGGTCGAACCCGGCGGCCTGTTTCGCGTGCAGGGTCGGGGAGTGGGTCAGGACCACCCGCCGGGTGGCGCCGAGCGCGGCGACGCGGGCCTCGACCGCGCTCAGCCCACCGTAGCGCTCGGTGTCGACCACGGTGCGGGCCCGCGCTGGGATCGCGAGCAGGTCGGGGTGCTCGGAGGGGGGCAGCGAGCCCACGAAGTGCAGGCCGACCTCGGCGAGGTGGGCGAAGTTCGCGGCCGAGTTCTGCCCGGCGTCGAAGACCACGGTCAGCTCGTCGTCCTCGGCGGCCAGCGCCCGGTAGCGGGTGACGAGCTCGTCGACCACGGCGGGAAACACCGCGACGTCGGGCCGGTTGCCCGGATCGGCGTGCCCGACCAGTGGCACCGAGCCGTCCCGGGTGACCACCATGCCGAGGCCGACCAGCCGCAGATCGGCGCGTTTCTGCTTGGCGTGCCCACGCTGGGCGATCGGCGCCCGGTCGTTGCCGGAGTCGATGAACGTGGCGAAGTTCGTCATGTCCAACGCCACCCCGGACAGCTCGAGGTCGAACTCGGCGGCCATCGCGACCGCGAGCCCGCGCTCGATCTCGACCAACGCGTCCTCGTCGACGATGTCCATCGCGTCCCAGAACCGGCGGTGATCGGTCGCCGCGGCCGGGATCTTGAGCATCCGCCCCCCGGCCGTCGTGGCCCACCAGTCGGCGAAGCCCAGCTTCGACCGTGGCGCGAGCACCCGGTTCGCGCACGCCAACGCAAGATAGGTGCCCACCGACGCCGCCGCGTCGGCCCGCCGGGGGCCGAGCACCTCATCGACGATTCCGGCATAGCCCAGGCGGGCGAGCACCCCCCAGACCGCGGCGAGGCCCCCGAAACCCAGATGCCGGCTGCGTTCGGCCTCCACACCACCGCCACCACCAGCGTCGACCGCCGCCGCGATGTCGCCGGCCTTGCCCAGGTAGCGCTGCCAGACGACCTTCGGCTGCCCCTCGACCCGGGCCATCTCCCGCAGGTAGTAGTACGTCTCCTTGCCGATCTTCTTCCCCACGATGTGCGCCACGCTTTAGGTCTTACACCTCGGACGCCCAGCTGTCGATCACCGACACGCGCCTTCCTGCAGGTAGCACAGCGAACCCGGGCGACCAGACGCCCGACGCCCGACCCCGCGATCATGAAAGGGGGGAAACTACCGCTAGCCCTTCGGCGTAGAGCTCTTCCATCTCCTCCTCCAAGCCGGTTCATCCCGGCGCTTTCACAAGATCAAGCAGTTGTACTATACCGCCACGGT
>DASQWR010000164.1:0-10690 GCA_035640155.1 Pseudonocardiaceae bacterium | reverse complement strand
CCGCGGCCGGGAGGGGGCGCCGAGCTCGACAGCCTGCACCCCGGGGTGTGGCCCGAGGGCGCCCGCCGCGGACCCGACGGCGCGGTCCGGCTGGCCGGCGTGGACGCCCGCGAGCTCGTCGAGACCTACGGCACTCCCCTGTTCGTGGTGGACGAGGACGACTTCCGGCACCGCTGCGCCGCGCACGCCACGGCGTTCGGGGCGCCGGAGCGGGTGCACTACGCCTCCAAGGCGTTCCTGTGCGCCGAGATCGCCCGTTGGGTGGCTGACGAGGGGCTCGGGCTCGACGTGTGCAGCGGCGGGGAGCTCGCGGTGGCGCTGCACGCCGGCTTCCCGCCGGGGCGGATCGCCTTGCACGGCAACAACAAGTCCAGCGCCGAGCTCACCGCCGCCGTCGAGGCCGGGGTGGGTGCGGTGGTGCTCGACTCCTTCCTCGAGATCGCCCGGCTGGACGACGTGGTGCGGGCGCGCGGCACGGTCCAACCGGTGCTGGTCCGCGTCACGGTCGGGGTCGAGGCGCACACCCACGAGTTCATCGCCACCGCGCACGAGGACCAGAAGTTCGGCTTCTCGCTCGCCGCCGGGGACGCCGCCGAGGCCGTCCGCCGCGTCCTGAAGTCCGACGGGCTCGCACTCGTCGGGCTGCACAGCCACATCGGCTCGCAGATCTTCGATGCGCACGGCTTCGAGGTCGCCGCGCACCGGATGGTCGGGCTGCTCGGCGAGATCCGGGACGAGCACGGATCGGACGTGGCCGCGGCGGTGTCCACCTTGGACCTCGGTGGAGGGCTGGGCATCGCCTACACCCCCGACGACGACCCGCCGCCCCCCGCCGAGCTGGCAGCGCAGCTGCGGTCCATCGTGGACGCCGAGTGCCGCGCCGCCGGGCTGCCCGCCCCCCAGCTGGCCGTCGAGCCGGGGCGGGCGATCGCCGGTCCCGGCACCGTCACCCTCTACCAGGTGGGCACCACCAAGGACGTCGTCCTGGGCGCCAGCACCCGGCGCCGGTACGTGTCCGTGGACGGCGGGATGAGCGACAACGTGCGCACCGCGCTCTACGGCGCGAGCTATGACTGCCGGTTGGTGTCCCGGGCCTCCGGCAGCGAGCCGACGCTGTCCCGGGTGGTGGGCAAGCACTGCGAGACCGGGGACGTCGTGGTCCGGGACTGCTGGCTGCCCGACGACCTGGCACCCGGCGACCTGCTCGCGGTGGCCGGCACCGGCGCCTACTGCTACTCCATGTCCAGCCGGTACAACCTGCTGCCCCGCCCCGCGGTGGTGGCGGTCCGGGACGGGACGCACCGGCCGCTGCTGCGCCGGGAGACCCTCACCGACCTGCTGTCCCTGGAAATCTCGTGAGAGCCATCGGAGTCGCGCTGCTCGGCTGCGGGACCGTCGGGCGCGAGGTGCTGCGGCTACTCCTTGACCAGGCCGACGAGCTCGCCGCGCGGGTCGGCGCCCCGGTGCGGGTCGTTGGGGTGGCGGTGCGCCGGCCGCACCGGCACCCGGAAGTGCCCGCCGAGCTGCTCACCACCGAGGCGTCCGAGCTCGTCGTCCGCGATGACGTCGACGTGGTGGTCGAGGTGATCGGCGGCATCGAACCGGCCCGGTCACTGCTGCTCGCGGCCCTGCGCACCGGGCGCAGCGTCGTCACCGCGAACAAGGTGCTGCTCGCCGAGCAGGGTGCGGACCTCTACGCCGCCGCGGACGCCTCCGGTGCCGACCTCTACTTCGAGGCCGCCGTCGCCGGGGCGATCCCGCTGCTGCGCCCGCTGCGCGAGTCACTGGCCGGGGACCGGATCAACCGCATCACCGGCATCGTCAACGGCACCACCAACTTCATCCTCTCCGCCATGGACACCTCCGGAGCCGGCTACGCCGAGACCCTGGACGAGGCGAGCCGGCTGGGCTACGCCGAGGCCGATCCCACTGCGGACGTGGACGGGTACGACGCCGCGTCCAAGGCCGCCATCCTCGCATCGCTCGCCTTCCACACCAGGGTCACCAGCGCCGATGTGCACCGCGAGGGTATCGCGGAAGTCTCTGCCGCGGACATCGCCGCGGCGCGCGAGCTGGGCCGGACGGTGAAGCTGCTGGCGATCTGCGAGCGGGTGCACGACCTCGACGAGGCCGGCAACGCCGTCGAGTCGGTCTCGGCCCGGGTGTACCCGGCGATGATCCCGCGCTCGCACCCCCTCGCGAGCGTCGGCGGCGCGTTCAACGCGGTGTTCGTGGAGGCCGCGGCGGCCGGTGCGCTGATGTTCTACGGCCAGGGTGCGGGTGGGGCGCCCACCGCCAGCGCGGTGCTCGGCGACCTGGTCGCGGTGGCCCGCAACGGGGTGGCCGGGGGGCGGGGGCCGCGCGAGTCGGCGTACGCGGAGCTGCCGTTGCGCCCGATGGCAGACACTCCGACGAGCTACCACGTGAGTCTCGACGTCGCCGACCGGCCGGGCGTCCTCGCCCAGGTCGCGCTCGTGTTCGCCGAGCACGGCGTGTCCATCTCCGTGGTGCGCCAGACCGCGCTCGACCGCGACGCGGAGGTGGACGGGGCCAGCCTGGTGGTGGGAGGGGCCAGCCTGGTGATCGTCACCCACGCCGCGCCGGACGCCGCGCTGCGCGCCTGCGTGGACAAGCTCGCGGGCCAGGACGTGGTGCGCGCCGTGGTCAGCGTGATGCGGGTGGAGGGAGAGATGTGATGGCAATGCTCGTCACCGGCCGGGCCTGGCCCGGTGTCATCGGCGCCTACCGGGACCGGATCGGGGTGCCCCCGGACTGGACGGTGGTCACGCTGCAGGAGGGCGACACTCCCCTGCTTCCCGCTGGCCACCTCTCCGAGCTCACCGGGTGTGAGGTGCTGCTCAAGGTCGAGGGCGCCAACCCCACCGGATCGTTCAAGGATCGCGGGATGACCGTCGCGGTCACTGCGGCGTTGGCGCGCGGTGCCAAGGCGGTGCTCTGCGCGTCCACTGGCAACACCTCCGCCTCCGCCGCGGCCTACGCCGCGAAGGCCGGCCTGGGCTCCGCGGTGCTCGTCCCCAGCGGCAAGGTCGCGCTGGGCAAGCTCGCCCAGGCCACCGCCTACGGCGCCCGGATCCTCGTGGTGGACGGGAACTTCGACGACTGCCTGGAGCTCGCCCGCAAGACCGCTGCGGACTATCCGGTCACCGCGCTGGTCAACTCGGTGAACCCGGTGCGACTGCATGGTCAGAAGAGCGCCGCGTTTGAGGTGTGCGACGTGCTGGGACGCGCCCCGGACGTGCACTGTCTGCCGGTGGGCAACGCCGGCAACATCACCGCGTACTGGATGGGTTACACCGAGTACGCCGCGAGCGGCGTGGTAGCCACCACACCACGGATGTTCGGCTTCCAGGCCGCGGGAGCGGCACCGCTGGTCAAGGGCGCCCCGGTGGCGAACCCGGAGACCATCGCCACCGCCATCCGGATCGGCAGCCCGGCTTCCTGGGACGGTGCCATCCGGGCCCGGGACGAGTCGGGCGGGCTGTTCGACGCCGTCACCGACACGCAGATCCTGGACTCCTACCGCCTGCTCGCCGCGCGGGAGGGGGTGTTCGTCGAACCGGCTTCGGCCGCCTCGGTGGCAGGCCTGCTCGCCGTCGCGGTCGACGGGAGGCTCCCGCGCGGCTCGCTGGTGGTCTGCACGGTGACCGGACACGGCCTGAAGGATCCCGGCACCGCGTTGCAGGACATTCCGACTCCCGAGGCCGTCCCCGTCGACCCCGCTGCCGTCGCTGCGGCCCTGGAGCTGCACTGACGCGGCAGCACAGCCACGTCGGGACCACGTGGGAAGGAGTGCCCGTCGATGCGGGTACGGGTACGGGTGCCGGCCTCCACCGCCAACCTCGGCTCCGGGTTCGACGCGCTGGCGCTGGCGCTGGCGTGGCATGACGAGGTGGAGGTGTGCACCGAGGGCCGCGGGGTGCACGTCGAGGTGGAGGGCGAGGGCGCCGGCCAGGTGCCCACCGACGAGCGCCACCTGGTGGTCCGGGCGTTGCGCGCGGCGGGTGCGCACCTGCGCCTGGAGACCTCGAACCTGCAGCTGCACTGCCGCAACCGCATCCCGCACGCCCGGGGCCTGGGTTCCTCGGCCGCGGCGGTGGTGAGCGGGGTGCTCGCCGCCTATGGACTTGCCGGTGCGGAGCCAGATGCCGCAGCGCTGGAGATCGCGGCCGGGTTCGAGCGGCACGCGGACAATGCCGCCGCGTGCCTGTACGGCGGACTCGCGGTGGCGTGGAGCGTCGGCGGCCGGTTCCGGGCGACCCGCCTGGAGCCGCACCCGGAGCTCACCCCCGTGCTGCTGGTGCCGGCGACCACCTCGTCCACCGACGCCACCCGGGCGCTGCTGCCCGCCGCGGTGCCGCACGCCGACGCCGCGTTCGCCGCCGGCCGCGCCGCACTGGCCGTGCACGCGCTCACCGCGGCCCCGCAACTGCTGCACACCGCGCTGGAAGACCGGCTGCACCAGCCATACCGCCGGGCCGCCTATCCCGCCACCGGCAACCTCGTCGACGCGCTGCGCGCGGCCGGGGTGCCGGCCGCGGTCTCCGGCGCCGGTCCGACCGTGCTCGCGCTGCCGCGGAATGGGGGGCTGCCCGCCGACGTTGACAGTGACGGGTTCACCAGCTATCGGCTGGACGTCGACCGGCTCGGAGCCACCGTGCAAACGGCCTGAGCGACACTCCCGGCGCCTGTTGTTGCTGCGGACCGCCACGGCGTCTACGCTCGTTGCTGTTCAGACACCGCGCGCACGGACGCCTGGTGCTAGTCCGGGGGTTTCTCCTCCGGGCAGATCATCTTCCCGTTGTCTGGGTTGGACAGCTACGGGTAGGTCAGGCACCAGACCGTCGCCGTGGTCGAACCCGTCCCGTGCCGGCCGTCTCGTCATTCCTGTGACGAGCGCCCCGCACCGGAACGAGGCGTCGTTCGCATCCCGCCGAGCGACGGACACGCTGGCCCGCGTGATGTGCACCGGGCCGGTCAGGAAGGACCTGCGTGAGCGATACGGATCTGCTGAGCAGCGACATCACCGGCGCTGCGCCATCCGACCGGCCCGGTGCCGGCCCGCCGGCCGAGCAGGGCGTGCCCACCTCGGCCGAGCAGCCATCCGAGGCGGCAGCGCCCAACGGGGCTCCCGCCCGGCGACGCGGCGGCTTGTCCGGGATGGTGCTCGCGGAACTGCGCGAGATGGCCGGGCAACTGGGCATCTCCGACACTGCGGGCCTGCGCAAGGGGGACCTCATCGCCGCCATCAAGGAGCGGCAGGGTCTGGCCGCCGGGCTACGTCACAGGGGGGGCGGCAGTGGGGGCGGTGGTGACCAGTTGACACTGGAGGAATCGACGTCCAGCGCCGCCCCGACCGCCACCGCACCAGCGGTCGGGACCACAACGCCAGCGGTCGAGCCCGCACCGGTGGCCGAGCCCCGTCCACAGGAGACGCGCGAGCCGGATGCCGGGTCCGGTGGCCCTGGTGACCAGGGCACCGAGGCGCCCGGCCGCAACCAGCCGGGCCGCAGCCAGCCCGGCCGCGAGCAGGACGGCGGCGACCGTGTCCGCGGCCGTAGGCGTCGTTCCGGTGGCCGCGAAGGTGAGGCAGAGGCCGACCGCGGCGGACGCGGGGGTGACCAGCGGAGTGGCCAGAACCCGGACCGCGGTGGCCAACCCAACCGGGGCCAGAACCAGGGCGGCAACCAGGGTGGGGCCCAGAGCCAGGCCAACCAGGGCAACGGTTCGCGCGATGACGACGAGGACGACGGTGGACGCCGCCGGGGCCGCCGCTTCCGGGACCGCAACCGCCGCGGCCGCGGCGACCGCGGGGACCGCAACGACCGCCGTGACGTGGGCGATCTCGAGGTTCACGAGGACGATGTCCTGCTGCCTGTCGCCGGCATCCTGGACGTGCTCGACAACTACGCATTCGTCCGGACCTCGGGTTACCTCTCCGGTCCGAACGACGTGTACGTGTCGCTCTCACTGGTGCGTCGACACGGCCTGCGCCGCGGCGACGCGATCACCGGCATGGTGCGCCAGCCCCGGGACGGCGAGCAGCAGCGGCAGAAGTTCAACCCGCTGGTGCGGGTGGACTCGATCAACGGCCTGGAGCCGGAGGCGGCGCGCACCCGCCCGGAGTTCACCAAGCTGACACCGCTCTACCCGAACGACCGGCTGCGCCTGGAGACCGAGCAGCACCTGCTCACCACCCGGGTCATCGACCTGGTGATGCCGATCGGCAAGGGTCAGCGTGCGCTGATCGTCTCTCCGCCCAAGGCGGGCAAGACGATGGTGCTGCAGGCGATCGCCAACGCGATCACCACGAACAACCCCGAGTGCCACCTCATGGTCGTCCTCGTCGACGAGCGGCCGGAGGAGGTCACCGACATGCAGCGGTCGGTGAAGGGTGAGGTCATCGCCTCGACGTTCGACCGCCCGCCGTCGGACCACACCGCGGTGTCGGAGCTCGCCATCGAGCGGGCCAAGCGCCTCGTCGAGATGGGCCACGACGTCGTCGTGCTGCTCGACTCGATCACCCGGTTGGGCCGGGCCTACAACCTGGCGGCGCCCGCGTCAGGCCGGATCCTGTCCGGTGGTGTCGACTCCACCGCGCTCTACCCGCCGAAGCGCTTCCTCGGTGCGGCGCGCAACATCGAGGACGGTGGCTCGCTGACCATCTTCGCCACCGCTCTGGTGGAGACCGGGTCGACGATGGACACCGTGATCTTCGAGGAGTTCAAGGGCACCGGCAACGCCGAGCTGAAGCTGGACCGGAAGATCGCCGACAAGCGGATCTTCCCGGCCATCGACGTGAACCCCTCCAGCACCCGCAAGGAGGAGCTGCTGCTCGCGCCGGACGAGCTGGCAATCAACGTCAAGCTGCGCCAGGTGCTCTCCGGGCTGGACTCGCAGCAGGCCATCAACCTGCTGCTGGACCGGCTGCGCAAGACCCGCACCAACATCGAGTTCCTGATGCAGGTGTCGAAGTCCACCCCGGGCGGCAACGGCGACGACTGACCCCCGCTGCGAGCCGAGGAGGCCCACTGGTTCCTGGTGGGGCCTCCTCGGCTCGTCGGTCCCCAGGAGTACCGTGCCTGCACTGCTCGGGGATGCGCCTGGACGGGGAGGAACCGACATGCGAGTCCGGCTGTGCCCGGCCCTGGTGGCCACATTGCTCCCCCTCGTGGTGGCCTGCGCACCCGACCCGGACCCCGTCGACCCACTGGCGGCGTTCACCCCCACCGCTGCGGACCCCGACCCGTCCACCCGGATCGAGGGCATCGTCGTCGAGCCACCCGCCACGAGCGCCCACGTGCCCCGAACCGAGCGCATCCGCTACGAGCAGAGCCCGCCGTTCGGCGGATCGCACGACGCGGCCTGGGCCGAGTGCAACGGCACCGTCTACGACACCGCGGTGCGCGACGAGAACATGGTGCACTCCCTCGAGCACGGTGCCGTCTGGATCGCCTACCACCCGGGCCGGATCAGCGGCGAAGAGCTGGCGTCCCTGGTGAACCGGGTCGAGGGCCGGCCCTACACGATGCTCTCGCCCTATCCCGGGCTCGATGGACCGATCTCGCTGCAGTCCTGGGGGCACCAGCTGATGGTCCAGGAGGCCGACGACCCCCGTGTCGACCAGTTCCTCCGCGCGCTGCGGGCGAACCCCAACACCCACCCCGAGCCGGGCGCGTCCTGCACTGCCCGCCCGCAGAACTTCGACGTCGACGCGCCGCCACCATTCGGTTCCTGAGCGGTCGGGCACGCCTGGCGAGCAGCGTCCACAGTGCTCGAACGGGCTGGAGGCGCGCTCGCAGGCCGGACGGGTGGACCGGTGGGAGCGGGTACCCGGGGGACCATGACGGTCTCGGTGCAGTTCGTGGGAACGGCGACGACGGTGCTGCGGCTCGGTGGGTTCACCCTGCTCACCGACCCGAACTTCCTGCACCGCGGGCAGTGGGCGTACCTGGGCAAGGGGCTGGCCTCCCGGCGGCTCACCGACCCCGCGCTGGAGATCGATCAGCTACCGCAGCTGGACGCGGTGGTGCTCTCCCACCTGCATGGTGACCACTTCGACCGGGTCGCCCGCCGAGGGCTGGACCGCGGCCTGCCGATCCTCACCACGCCGCACGCGGCGAGCCGGCTGCACCTGTGCCGCGGCGCGTGCTACCGGTGCACTACGACGACTACGGGGTGTTCCGCTCCCCGCTGTCGGACTTCCGTGCGGAGGTGACCCGCCGCGCGCCGACGAGCCAGGTGCACTACCTGCAACGCGGCGAAACCTACACGCTGTAACCGGGCCGAGAGGCTCCGTGCTGGGGCAGCAGCTCGAACGCGCCACCCTGCAACGGGCGTACCCCGCGGAAGCGACGCTTCCCGGTACCCGACCGGCTGGGTTTCGCTCAGATCGAGCAGGGTAAACCCCGTCACGTACCGGATCCTGATTTGAGGAGGAGAGTCGAATGCAGGCGTCAGAACCCGACAGTGCTCGCCGGGCGGGTATCAAGGAGGGTGCTGGGCGCACCCTTGCTCAGGTCTCGTGCCTCGTGGGAGGTGCGGTTCTCATCGCCGTCGGCGTGCTCGGCTTCTTCTTCGGCGGCAGCGACTTCACCACCGGGGCCGATCTGCAGGGCCAGAACTTCATCGTCTTCGAGGTCAACGGCTGGCACAACGTGGTGCACATCGCCACCGGGGCATTCCTGGTGCTCATGGCAGCCACAGCAGGTGCGGCGGTGGCCGGCTTGCTGATCTTCGGCGTGGCCTACCTCGCGGTGACCGTGTTGGGCTTCATCGACGGCAACGACGTGGTGAATCTGATCCCGGTCAACCCTGCCGACAACTGGTTGCACGTCGCGCTCACTATTGCCGCCCTGCTCATCGCGGTCGTCTCTGGCGGTCTCCTGGCGTCGGGGCGCAGGGCCGGGTAGGGACGCAACCGACGGCCGTCAGCGGCCCGGTGAGCCGACGAACCGCTGGCGGCCGCTGGCGCTGTCGCACGTTCCGACTCGCGCCCAACGTAGACGGTAACTGACCACCGGTAGCGTCGCCCCCGTGGCGGGACATACGCACGACGGGATCGACTGGACCACCTGGTTGCACCGGCTGCGCGAGGCCGACGCGGTGGCCGCCGGGGCGCGCCGTGCACTGGCTCGGCGGCTCGTAGGGCCGCAGACCCGGATGGTCGTCGACGTGGGCTCCGGCGCTGGCGGGATGGGCGTGGCTTTCGTCGACGCCTTGTCCGGCTCCGGCGGCACGGTGGTGCTGGTCGACTCGGTTCCCGAGCTGCTCGACGCCGCAGCCGCGCAGGTCACTGCGGCTGCCGGGCCGCTCGTCGAGATGCAGGCCGTTCGCGCCGACGCAGCCAGCGACGAGCTGCTGAACACAGTCCCGAGGGCGGATCTCGTGTTCGCCTCCTTCGTCGTGCACCACCTGCCCGACCAGCAGCGAGGGCTCGACCGGCTGGCCGCGCTGGTCTCGCCCGGGGGTCGGCTCGCCATCGTCGAGAGCGGGCTGGAGCAGCGGTTCCTGCCGTGGGACGTCGGCGTGGGCGAACCCGGCCTCCAGGGGCGACTCACCGCAGCGCACGGGAAATGGTTCTGTGCACGCGCTGGAATGGAGGGGGCGGTACGTCTACCCGTCGGCTGGGGCCGTGCGCTGCGGGACGCGGGCCTGACCGAGGTGAGCTCGTTTCAGCTACCTGATCGACGAGCCCGAGCCGACCGATCAGGTCCGAGCCGCGGTCGTGCGGTGGCTCTCCGGGCTGCGGGAGGTGGCCGGCCCCTGGATCGACGAGGCCGACCGGCACGCCGTCGACCAGCTCCTCGAACCGGCCGGTCCGTACTACGTCGGCGGTCGCGACGACGTGTTCCTGCTGGCGGCCCACACGGTGCACGTCGCCACGGCCGTCGATCCGCCTCGCCCTGCGTGACCTTCCGGTGACACTGGACAAGCTGCTGCGCTGAGGTTCGAGCCGGGCAGGTAGCTTCCTCCCGTGATCGGACTACCGGATGGAATCACGGCCTGCCTGTTCGACCTCGACGGCGTGCTGACCAGCACAGCGACCCTGCACCGCGAGGCATGGAAGGAGACGTTCGACGCACTGTTGCGGGAACGCGCCGGTCCGGGCTTTGCCGAGTTCACCGAGCAGGACTACCTCGCGCACGTCGATGGCCGGCCACGCTACGACGGGGTTCGGGAGTTCCTCGCCTCGCGGAACATCATGCTGCCCGAAGGCGAACCGGACGACCCCCCGGACGCGAGGACCGTGCACGGGGTGGGCAACCGCAAGAACGCACTCCTGCTGGACCTGATCGACCGCGGCGGCGTCAGCGCGTACCCGGGCTCGGCCCGCTACCTGCAGGCCACGGCCGACGCGGGTGTCGCGATCGCAGTGGTCACGTCCTCGGCCAACGCTGCAGCGGTGCTCGAAGCCACCGGGCTTGCCACCTTCGTGCAGGCCCGCATCGACGGGGTGACGATCCAGCGCGACGGGCTACGCGGCAAACCTGCACCGGACTCCTTTCTCGCCGGGGCACGGGCGCTGGGCGTCGCGCCGCCGGCGGCGGCGGTGTTCGAGGACGCGCTCTCGGGCGTGGCAGCCGGTCGTGCCGGCGGCTTCGGCCACGTGGTGGGCGTCGACCGCGCAGGCCAGGCCGCCGCACTGCGCGCGCACGGCGCGGACGTGGTG
>DASQWR010000163.1:0-7549 GCA_035640155.1 Pseudonocardiaceae bacterium | reverse complement strand
AGCCGTTGCGCACCACCAGCCGGCGCCCGTTCTCGTCGCGCTCGGCGATGAACTGCGCGATGTAGGCCTCGACCTCGGCCGCCAACGCCTCGGCCAGCATCCGCCGGGCACCCTCACGGACAATCTCATCAATCAACGACGACGAGCCGGTGATCGAACCCCCCGCGAACTCGTCGCGGCCGTCGGACTCTTCGCAGACTACGGTGAGCACGGGTCGTACCTTCCCGACCGGCGTTGGCTCGCCGGCCTTGCTTGAGGACCTTCAGGATCACCGGGAGGGTACGATCCCTCCCTTGATCTTGCCCATCCACAGGTTTCAAGCATTGCTCTGCACACGGGATGTCCGCCGCGCGGCGGACATCAACGCATCGGGTGCGAGCCCAAGTCGCTGCTCAGCTGGTCGAAAAGGTGGCCATCATCGCCATGTCCTCGTGCTCCAGGTTGTGGCAGTGGATCAGGTACCGGCCGCGGTGATCGGTGAACCGGACTGCCACGTCCACCACCTCGGCGGGCCGCAGGTCCACGGTGTCCTTCCAGCCACCGTCGGACGGCCCGGGTGGGCGCCCGCCGCGGGCGAGCACCTGGAACGGGTCGAGGTGTACGTGCACCGGATGGTGCAGGTCCGAGGAGAAGCGCCAGACCTCCACCTCACCGAGCCGCGGGCTGGCGTCGATCCGGGACGGGTCGAACGGCAGCCCGTTGATCGTCCATCCGGCGTGCCGCCCGACGCGGCCGCGGGTGAACCGCCACTCGCGGCGCACTGGCCCCGGTCGCAGTGGCTCCACTGTGGACAACTGTGGTGGAACCCGAGAGTCGTCCTGGGCGGCGCGGACAACCCGGAAGCGCATCACCTGGGCTGCGGCGCCGGTGCCGAGGGAGTTCACCAGCGTCACCTCGCTGCCCACCGGGTAGGCGGCGAAATCGATCACCACGTCGAACCGTTCGGCGGGGGCGACGTCCAGCGCGGTGTGCCGTACCGGGGCGGTGAGCAGGCCGCCGTCCGAGCCGATCTGGGTGAGCTCGCCGCCGGGGGACAGCGCGAGCCGGTAACGCCGGGCGTTGGAGGCGTTGAGGATCCGCAGCCGGTAGCGCGCCGCGTCCACCTCCGCCACCGGCCACGGCGCCCCGTTGACCAGGACGACGTCGCCGAGCACCCCCTCCATCCAGGGTTGCTGGACACCGGGCACCTCGCGCAGCGTCCGGTCGATCGACGGGTACCGGAACGACCCGTCCGCCTCGAAACTGCGGTCGCAGATCATCAGCGGCAGCTCGCGCTCGCCCGACGGCAGCCCGAGCGCGTCCTCCTCGTCGTCGCGCACCAGGTGGAAGCCAGCGAGCCCGCGGTACACCTGCGGGCCGGTGAAGTCCATCCGGTGGTCGTGGTACCACAGCGTCGCCGCCCGCTGGTCCATCGGATAGGCGTAGTCGCGGCTGCCGGTGCGTACGTCGCCGCGCATGTCCCCATGTCCGTGGGCGCCATGCGTCGACGCGCGCAGAGCTGAGCCGGCAGGTAGCAGCAGGTCAGTCGGCCAGCCGTCGTGCTCGGGCGGGGTGTGCCCGCCGTGCAGGTGCACCACGGTGGGCACCGGCAGCTCGTTGCGGTGCCGGACCCGGAGCGGCTCGCCGCGGCGGCTCTCGATCGTGGGTCCGGGGAAGATGCCGTCGTAGCCGAGCACGGTGGTGCGCAGGCCCGGCAGGATCTCCACCTCGGCCACCCGCTGGACGATCTCGATCACCCCATCGACGGGATGGCGCACCGGCGGCACCGGCAGCGCAACGGTGAACGGCGGGGGCAACGGCGCCGCGGAGCGCAGCAGCTCCGCGGTCTGCCCGGCGCCGCCCCCGATCAGGGGCCGCAGGTCGATCCCGCACCCGGCCAGCCCCGCAACCGCGGCACTGCCACCGACCAGCCCGAGGAAGCCGCGCCGCGCGATCACCGCAGACCCCACAGCGGACGGCGAGGCCGGCGCATCGCGGGGCGCCACACGGCGACGGCGAGCAGCACCGCGGCGGTCACGATCACCACGCCCAGCGGGATGTGCAGTCCGAGCTGGCGGGCGTAGCCGAACCCGGTCTGGAACCCGGCGGCCAGGAATGCGGCGACCGCGACGGGCAGCGGCCAGAACCGGCCGCGGCCGATGGTCGAGAACAGCAACGCGGCACCCACCAGCACCATCGCCAGCAGGATCACGACTCCGGCGATCGCGGCGTGCACGGGCAGCGCGTCGAACTCACCGGACAGGTACAGCCCGGCGAGCACCGGCTGTGCGAGCACGGCGAGCACGAACAGCGTGACCACGGCGCGCAGCAGCCACAGCGTGACATGCGGGCCCGACGCGGTGCGCCCGGGCAGAGCAGCGCGTTCGGAAGGTGCAGCAAGGGTGTCCACGTCTGATGACGCTACGAACCGCCACGCCGCACGGAATCCGGATCATCCCCGAGTGGGACCCGGACTCTGCACCGGATTCCCTCCTGGTGCCATCTCGGGGTGCGGGGCGGGTGAAGACCGGCGTCAGCGCATCCAGCGCCGGTGCTTGCGGCGCGCCGCACTGCGCCAGGTCTCGTCGAAAGCCGTGTCCACGTCGTCGGCAGCCTCGGCCTGCTGCTGATACCAGATGCCGACGGTGAAGCCGTTCTGCCCGGCGAGGTGCCCGCGCCCGCCGAGCGCGCGCAGGAACCGGCGGGTCTGCACCGCGTCCTGATGATCGCCGAGCAGGCCCTGCACTGCCTTGAACCGTTTCGCCGACCGGGTGGCGTCCTTGCCCACGACCGGTGCGACGAGCTCGGCCGCGTAGCGGGCCCGCTTCGCCGCCTTGCGGACCGAGTGCAGGGCCTCGGTGCGTTCTGGGCCGTCCGGGAGCTCGTCCACCTGGACGACTGCCTTGTCGAGTTTCTTCACGGTCCGCCGGACCTGGGACGGCAGCGCAGTGCGGCTCCGCTTGCGGGCCAGCGGGGTCAGCGGTGGGCGCGCGACCAGTGCGTCCAGTGCGTCGAGCAGGCCGTAGTAGCGATCGGTGTCCAGCTCGGCGAGCACGCCGGCGTGGGCCTCGGTGCGCTCGCGGGCGAACTGCTGAGTCAGCGTGGCCGCGACCGGGCCCAGCACGTCCTCGCTGGGGGTCCCGGCCAGGCACGCCTCGACGCGCTCCTGCACGACCTCCTGGTCCCGCGCCCGGGCCAGCACGCCGCCGAGCCAGCGCAGCTCGGTCGCGATCTCGCCGGTGGCCTCCCGGTCGATCACCCGGCCGAACGTCCGCAGCGTGCTCCGCAGCGTGCGGGCGGCCACTCGCATCTGGTGCACGGCGTCCGGCTTGTCCCGGCGCACCTTGGCGTCCCACTCCTGCAGCGCAGTCACCTGCGCGGTCACGGCCGCGAGCACGACGTCCCCGGCGGACGACTTCTTGTGCAGTGCCACCCGCCGGTGCGCCGGCCGGGCGGGGACCGGCTCCGCACCGAGCAGCCGTTGCACTACCGATCGGGGCTGCGCCGGCCGAGCGCCGATGTCGTCCAGGCGCTCCTCGATCGCAGTGCACAACCGCTCCGCCGGACCGGACAGCGTCACGGTGACCAGGTACCAGGAATCCACCGTGGACGACGATCCCAGCGTCTGCGCCGAGACCGCGTCACCTCGGACCTCCCCCAGCAACCCGCCCTCCCAGTCGAGCAGCTGCCAGGTCGAGCGGGTGATCTGGGTGTGCGCCACGGGCCCGACGCTCCGGCCGCGGGTGTGCGCCCGCACCAGGGCCAGCACGGCCGGCGGCACCTGATGGGGGTCGTCACCCTCCTGATGCGGAACCCGCAGCGGTCCGCGGTCGCCCTCCGGGGTGTCCCCCCGGTCGTCCTCCGGCAGCTGGAGCACCCACTCGGCGCCGGAGTGCTCCAGCTCGCGGGTCAGGCAGATCCCGGCGCGGACCAGCCGGAGGTCCTCGGTGTCGTAGTAGAACGCCTCGACGACGCGCTCGTCCGGACCTTCGCACCGGTCCGCTCCCGGCAGTCCCGACAGTCTCGGCGCGCCACTCACCCCCGGGGCCTCGTAGCAGTGCACGGCGGCATGGACCAGGGTGTCAGCCATCACTCCAGTATCACCCATCCGGTGCGGTTCCACAGCTCGAGCGTGCGCCGTCGTTGCCGTCACCGAGGGCGGAAAGGTAGGACAAGATGCCGAGCTGGAGGGCAGCGGCGACAGTCCGGCGAAGTGGATCACGCAGGCGGGCAGGTAAGGAAGGGGCTCGGGGCCCCGGACCACGTGACGATCAACTCGTCACGTGCACGGCTACAGGCCACGTAGAATAACGATCGCTCCCGGCCCCGAATCGCTGCCCGTTCCGGCTCCGGCTCACTGTCAAAGACCCAGTCCAGCGGGACCACGCCGGCCTCGGCGCCAATGATGATCACCCGGGAGAACTCGGTGCCCTTCGCCCGGTGCATCGACGCGATCTTCACCGCTCCCGGGTTCCCGCCGCTCTCCTTCTGTAGCAGCTCCACGGCGATGCCCGTTTCCTGCAGCGCGACGCGTGCGCGGTCCTGCTCGCCCGACCGGCGGGCCAGTACGGCGATCGTGGCAGGAGAGACCCCACCGTCCAGCCATGCGCGCACCGTCTCCGCCAGGAACTGCATCTCCTCCGCGACGCCGCGAAACCCCTTCGTGGTGGGGGCCGGGCCCGTGAAGGTGGAGTGGTACCCGGCGACGGTGTCCTCGTCCCCCTCAAGATCGAGGACCTGTTGGCCACGGATGACGTTCATGGCGAACGCCAGGTTCTGCCGGGAGGTGCGGTAGTTGAGGGTGAGGCGCCGGGAGCGGCCGCGGGTCTCGATGCCGAACCTGCTGAGCACCGTCCGCTCACCGTAGATTCGCTGGTGGCCGTCCTCGCAGATGAAGAGATCGTTCGCTCCCGGGGCGACCAGCCCGCGCAACACGCGCCAGTGCCCCGCATGCAGGTCCTGCCCCTCGTCCACCACGACGTGGTCGTAGGTGACGACCCGGTCCCGCAGCATCGGATCCTCCACGATCTGAGTGGCCCGGGCCGCGAGCAGCTCGAAGGTGGTGCGTCCCTGCGTCTCGGCGCTCTGCCGGAAGGCCTCGATGACGTTCCACACCACGGCGCGCTGGACCCGGTTCAGCCGGACACCACGTCCGACACGTTTCACCCGGAGGTAAGCGTCACGGGAGTGCTCCGGCATGCCGAGCACCACCGCCCGGAACTCACCGACGAGGAAGGATGGCGTGAGCGCTGGCGCGAGGTCGGTGGGTGAGCCGGTGGACCGCACCACCTCCTCCCACATCGCGTCCTGTTCCCGCTCGCTCAGCAGCTGGTTCGGGGGCCCGTCCGCGGCCTGGACCACGGCCCGAATGACCTGGTCCACACCCCGGACATCCACCCGGGGCAACTCGTCGGGCGTGACCAGCCCCCTGAGGTCTACCTGCAGGCTCGAGGCGAGGTTGCGGGTGAAGGTGCAGAGCAATACCCGCACCCCGGTGCGCCGGGCGAGAAAGGACGTCCGGTGCAGCGCTACCACCGTCTTGCCGGTGCCGGCACCGCCGGCGAGGCGGTAAGGCCCGTTGAACGCCTCGCGGTAAGCCACGTCACGTTGTCTTGGGTGCAGGTAGGTCCGCCAGGCGGCGAAGTCACCTTCCATCATGCGACGCAGCTCGTCATCGGTGTCGATGTAGATGAACTCCATCCGGCTGGTCGCCCGCTCGACCGCCTCCGCGGGATCCCGGCTGACGCCGGGATGGTCCAGCTCGTAGGTCGCGCGGATGTCATCAAGGGACGTCCCGGTGGCGAGTTCGAGCAGCACCCGTTGCTGCCACTCGGGCAGTTCCCCGGCAAGGTCGAGGATGTCCACGTCGTCGGTCAGCCGGACGGCTTGCTCTGCGACATCGGGTTTGATACCGAGTTCCACCAGCTCCGCGACCGTGAAGGGAAGCACCTGTACCGCGTCTTCGACAGGCCGCTCCCGGTACTCCGCGACCTTGTCCTTGATCGCCCGTTCGCGGATCACCTCCATCGCCCCGTTGGCCGGATTGACCTTCAGGGTCAGGGTCTGCGCGTAGGCGTAGGCGTCGTCGTGCGCCTTGATGGCGGCGAGGAGCCACATCGGCTCGCTCTCGTCGCCCACAGCGAAGAGCACGGCGCGATGGTTGAGGTCCACCCGTGCGGTGCGGACCCGCCGGTCGGCGGCATTCTGCGGGATCTTGAGGTCGAGCCCGGTGCGGTCCGCGTCGCGGCTGAGCTTGGTCAGGAAGTCCCACGCCTTGCTCTTCATCGAACCGTCGACGTCGAGGGCCTGGTGGAACTCCTTCGACATGATCACGCCCATCAGGCACCCGTTCCTGTCGCGCTCAGCGCCGCCCGCACGGTGGTCTCCTCGGTGCCGACCACGGCCCACCCGTTGCCCGCCAGCCACGCGTCCCGGTCGGCGTCCTCGTCGATCACGACCGCGACGCGCTGGTCGGGCCAAGCTAGGTCGATCATGTGCGCACCGTCGGCCACCTCGTAGCCCGCGACCGGGACGGGTACTCCTCCGACGGAGAGCGCCGTGACGAGCCCCTGCACCGCATGGTCCGATACCTCGTGGACGTCTCGCCAGGGCCCGATCAACGAGCCGGCCGGTTCTGTGCCGGCCACCAGGAGGGCGGCAGTGGTGCCGGTGTGCGCGTGGAAGCGACCGGGCGCGAGGAACTGCAGCACGTTGCTGACTGCGAGCCAGTCGCGCCACGCGTGCACCTGCTCGGTGGTGCCGACCACCCCGTCCCGGTCGTCCACGGCCAGCCACGCCCGCACGTCCTTCGGGGACCGCATCTCCAGCACCACGACGGCGCTGCGCGCGGTCCGCCCGACGACCGCCGCGACATCGCCTGCCTGCACCTCGGTGTCGACCTCGGTGACCTCACGATGCAGCAAGGCCGGTATCGCCTGCGGATCGACCTTCGGCGCCCCAGCGACCGTGCCGCCGCTGAACGCCAGGGCGAGTCCGTGCGCGGGGTTGGTCCACGCGTCGCGGTCCGGGCGCAGCAGGAATGCGGACAGCGCCGAGACCGAGTCCCGCAGCAGGACCTCCGGCGCGATGCTGCCCGGGGCCGCAGTCTGCTTGGCGAGCCGGAGGAACGCCGTCCGCACCGCATCGGTGCACCATTCGGGAGTCGCGGCGGGCTTCCCGTGGAGAGCGGCGGCGAATGCGTCGAGATCCTGGTGGGTGACCGCCCAGACGAGGTAGTCCCTGTCGCGAAGGCCCGCCCGCTTCTCCGCGTCGTCGGTGAGCCGGTTGGTCTGCGCAGAGCTGTGCCACCGTTGACTGTCGCAGAACACGGCGATCTTCGGCACCTCGGTGTCGGCGCAGGTGAGCACGAAGTCGGGTCGGATGCTCCCCAGCTTCACCTGCGGCTCGAGCGCCCATTGCAGGTCACCCAGCGCTTGCGGAAACGTGATCTTCGCACTGTCCCCGTGGGACGTCGCCTGGGTGCTCACGGCGGCGCCCTTCGCCTTGGCCCAGCGCAGGAGCAGCGCGCGGAACCGCATCTCGATGGGGGTGTCGTGGGAGGCCACCACGA
>DASQWR010000162.1:0-4465 GCA_035640155.1 Pseudonocardiaceae bacterium | reverse complement strand
AAGAAAACTCAGGGGTCGAGACAGCGAGGCAGCTTCCCCGCGGTCTGCCTACTTTCAAGATCACAAAGGGGGAGACCGTTGCGGAGTACCTGGCGAAGTGGCTGCACGATAAGCGTCACCGGCTCAAGCCAACGACGCTGCACCAGTACGTCGAGTACGTGCACAAGGACCTGGTGCCGGCGCTGAGCGCTCACCGCCTTGAGCAGCTGCGCCATGAGCATGTGGCCGCGCTTATCGCCGAGCTCGGGGCGGCCGGCCGCGGTGTCCCCACGATCCGCCGCATGATCGGCGTGCTGTCCTCCGCACTGTCAGACGCGGTGCGGCAGCGGCGGCTCACGCACAACGTCGCGGCCTACGCGCCGCTGCCCGCCGAGGTGTGGCACGCCAAGGTCGGGATCACCGCAGACCTGTACTCGCACCTGACCCGGGAGTCGGCGCTGGCGGCTGCGGACAGCCTCGGCAACGTGCTGGACGCGGCGGCGGCAGTGCTGGCAAGCGAGCGGACCACGCGCGCTGCGACCACAGTGCGACCACACGCCCATGATCGGGACCTTCTGACGCGGCCAGCGAGGGCCATTAGCGCAGGTGAGCGGCCATGACTCATGATCGAACCGCGAGCCCGACCTTCTGGAACTCCTTGAGGTCGGAGTAACCGGTCTTGGCCATCGCCCGGCGCAGCGCACCGAAGAGGTTCAACGCGCCGCCGGGGTCGGCCGACGGGCCGAAGAGCAGGGTGTCCAGGCCCACGGATGCGTCCTCGGCGAGCTCGATCCAGCTGCGCGGAACCGAGGGGTGCGCGGCGGCAGAGGTCCAGTACCAGCCGTTGCCGGGCGCCTCCGCAGCCCGGGCCAGGGGTGAGCCCAGCATCACCGCGTCGGCGCCACAGGCGATCGCCCGCGCGACGTCCCCGCTGGTCTCCACCCCCCCGTCGGCGATCACGTGCACGTACCGGCCTCCGGTCTCGTCGAGGTAGTCCCGCCGGGCAGCGGCCGCATCCGCGACCGCAGTGGCCATCGGCACCCCGATGCCCAGCACCTCACCGGTGGTGGTGGTCCGCCCCGCCCCGAAGCCGACGATGACACCGGCCGCCCCGGTGCGCATCAGGTGCATCGCGGTGCGGTAGTCACCCACCCCGCCGGCGATCACCGGCACGTCCAGACCGGCGATGAACTCCTTGAGGTCCAGCGGCACCGTCGACCCGGGTGCACTGTGCGACACGTGCTCGGCGGAGATGATCGTGCCCTGGACGACGAGCACCTCGACGCCAGCAGCGATGAGATCGGGGGTGAGCTCCCGGGCGCGCTGGGGGCTGACGCGCGCGGCCACGGTGACGCCCGCCCCGGCCACCTGCGCGAGCGCCTCGGTGAGCAGGTCGACCTTGATCGGCGAGGCGTGCCAGCGCTGCAGCATCGCGATCGCCGCCGCCGGGTCGTCGTCAGCGAGCGCAGCGAGACGGCAGAGCAGCTCGTCGACCTCCCCGTGCCGGGCCCACAGCCCCTCGGCATTGAGCACACCGAGCCCCCCGAGCTCACCGACCCGCACCGCGACGGGTGGCGAGACCACCGCGTCGGTCGGGTGCGTGATCAGCGGGATGTCGAAGCGGTAGGCGTCGATCTGCCACGCCGTGGACACCTCGTGGGACGATCTGGTGCGCCGCGACGGAACGATGTCCACGTCGTCGAAGTGGTAGGCCCGTCGCGCGGTACGGCCCATGCCGATCTCCACCAGGTCCCGCACAGTTCCTCATTCTCCCGGTCCAGTGTGGACCGCACCCGCATGGAGATCAGAACCGGCGACCGAGGGCCCGGATGGTCGGCTCAGCGCATCGCGTAGTTCGGTGCCTCCACCGTCATCGTGATGTCGTGCGGGTGGCCCTCCTTCAGGCCGGCCGCCGTGATCCGCACCAGCTGCGCCTCCTGCAGCGCGGTGATGGTATCGGCACCGGCGTACCCCATCGCCGCGCGCAGCCCACCGACGAGCTGGTGAGCCACCAGGGCCAGCGGCCCGCGAAACGGGACTCGCCCCTCGATGCCCTGGGGGACCAGCTTGTCGTCGGAGAGCACGTCGTCCTGAAAGTAGCGGTCACGGGAGTAGGACAGCCCACGAGCCGGGTCACGGCTGGCCATCGCGCCCATCGAGCCCATCCCGCGGTAGGTCTTGAACTGCTTGCCGTTGATCAGGATCAGCTCACCGGGCGCCTCGGCGGTGCCGCCGAGCAGGCTGCCCAGCATCACCGTGCTCGCTCCCGCGGCGATCGCCTTGGCGATGTCCCCTGAGTACTGGATGCCGCCGTCCCCGATCACCGGCACGCCGGCTGGCCGGCACGCCAGATCAGCCTCGTAGATGGCGCTGACCTGCGGCACCCCCACCCCGGCGACGACGCGGGTGGTGCAGATCGAGCCCGGCCCGACGCCGACCTTGACCGCGTCGGCACCCGCGTCCACCAGCGCCTGCGCCCCCGCCCGGGTGGCCACGTTGCCGCCCACGATGTCGATGGCGTCGCCGACCTCGGCCTTGAGCCGGGCGACCATCTCCAGCACTGCGCGGGAATGCCCGTGCGCGGTGTCCACCACCAGGACGTCGACTCCCGCGTCGACCAGTGACTGCGCCCGCTGCTTGGCATCCTCCCCGATGCCGATCGCGGCCCCGACGAGCAACCGCCCATCGGGGTCCTTGGTGGCCAGCGGGTACTTCTCGGTCTTGACGAAGTCCTTTACCGTGATCAGGCCCCGCAGCCGGCCGTGCCCGTCCACCAGGGGCAGCTTCTCGACCTTGTGCCGGCGCAGCAGCCCCAGCGCCGCCTCCGCGGTGACGCCCACCTGCGCCGTGATGAGCGGCGGCTTTGTCATCACCTCCGCGACGCGGCGCCCGTGGTCGACTTCGAAGCGGATGTCCCGGTTGGTGATGATGCCGACGAGCACGCCCTCGCCATCGGTGACCGGAACCCCGGAGATGCGGAAGCGGGCGCACAACGCGTCGACGTCGGCAAGGGTGTCCTCCGGCGAGCACGTCACCGGGTCGGTCACCATCCCTGCCTCGGAGCGCTTGACCACCTCCACCTGCGCTGCCTGCTGCTCGGTTGCCAGGTTGCGGTGCAGCACACCCATCCCGCCCTGGCGGGCCATTGCGATGGCCATCCGCGCCTCGGTGACCGTGTCCATCGCCGAGGAGACCAGCGGCACCCGCAGCGTGATGTTGCGGGACAGCCGGGTGGAGGTGTCGACCTCGCCCGGGATGACGTCGGACTCCGCGGGCAGCAGCAGCACGTCGTCGAAGGTCAGTCCGAGCAGCGCGAACTTCGACGGCAGAGTTGAGGTGGTGAGCTCGCTCGTCATGCGGGTGGACAGCCTTCCTGGCGGGGATCGTGGTGGGTTGATCTACCAGCTTCCATGGTATCCATCGGCATCCGGCGCGGCGGGCGGGTACCGTGCCGGTCGTGCCGCACGAAGCACTGCCACCCGACCCGTTCGCCGGTGACCCGGACGACCCGAGCCGCGCGCTCGAAGCGCTCGACGACCTCGACCACGGACCCGAAGAACCACTCGACGACGACGAGCGGGCCGAGGTCCTCGCTGACATCACCGACCTTGCCGTCTTCGAGGCCCTACTCGCTCCCCGTGGGGTGCGCGGGATCGTGGTCGACTGCGCGGACTGTGCCGAGGAGCACTACCACGACTGGGAGATGCTGAGGTCCAGCCTGCAGCAGCTGCTCGACACTTCCGGTACGCGGCCGCACGAGCCGGCTTACCAGCCCGACCCCAACGTCTACGTGAGCTGGGACTACTGCCGCGGCTACGCCGATGCCGTGCTCGCGGAGGATTCCGAGAGCTGACGCTTTCGGAACCTTCGGCGAGCCGTCAGCTCCCCGGGAACGACTCCGGTGGGGGCGGGACCGGAGGTGGGGGTGGGGGTGGGGGTGGAGGTGGAGGCGCAATCCTCGGGGATATTCCGGAGTTCTCACCTCCGGGCCCGCCCGTCCCCTGCCCGGAACCGGCCGGTGGATCCTGGATCGGCGGCTTCTTGTCGGTTTGGGAGGACTCCGACGGCTCCTCGACCGGAGGAGCTTCTGGCTCGCCCGGGGAGTTGTTCAACAGGGGCGCGTCCTGCGCCGACTCGGGATTAGAGTCGCCTGAGTTCGTCGCACCGGTCCGGCCGTCGGTGTCCGATTGACTCTCCAGGCGTTGCCTGAGCGCGTTGCGCTGAGCCTCGAGCTCGGCGCGGCCATCCGCGTCGGGCGGCATTGCGGCCAGTTTCTGGTCGACCTCCCGCAGTGCGGTCTCGGCATCCTCGGTGCGGCCCCCCGCCAGTGCGGTGTCGACCTGCTGGAGCTGCTCGCGGGCCTCGAACTCGGCTTCTTTCGACTCGGCGTACTCGCTGTAAAGGACCTGGGTCAGCGCAAACAGCGGATCGCCCGGCTCGGCCGCCCTGGCGCCGACACCGAGCCCGGAGAAGGCGATCACCAGGA
>DASQWR010000161.1:0-11870 GCA_035640155.1 Pseudonocardiaceae bacterium | reverse complement strand
GCGGATGCGGCCCGCTTCCTGTCCACCGTGAAGCAGCGGCTGGAGGAAGGCGCCTTCGAGGCGGACCTCGGTCTGTAGTCCCATGCCCGCAGACGCTCCGACGATTCTCGCCACCTCCGGCGGCCTCCGGGCCGGGCGCCGCACCGAGTGGGAGTTCGGCGCGCTGGTGCAGCGCGCCGTCGAGCTGTCCGGCGTGCACGGGCGGGTGCCGCGGCTGTGCACCGTCGGCACTGCGACCGGCGACCAGGCGCACCACGCCGGCCGGATCGCGGACGCCGGGCGGGTTGCCGGCTTCGAGACGACCCGGCTCGACCTGTTCCCGATGCCGTCGGTGGAGGATGTCGAGGCGCACCTGCTGGCCCAGGACGTGGTCTGGGTGATGGGCGGCAGCGTGGTGAACCTCCTGGCCGTCTGGCGGGCACACGGGCTGGACACGGTCTTCCGCCGGGTGTGGGAGGTCGGCGTGGTGCTGGCGGGGGCGTCGGCGGGCTCGCTGTGCTGGCACGTCGGCGGCAGCACGGACTCGTTCGGCCCACAGTTGCGACCGGTGACCGACTGCCTGGGCCTGCTTCCATACGGCAACGCGCCGCACTACGACGCCGAGGCGCAGCGCCGCCCACTCGCGCACCGCCTGGTCGCGGAGGGCACCTTGCCGACGTCGTACTGCACGGACAACGGGGTCGGGCTGCACTACCGCGGAACCGAGTTCGTCGAGGCGGTCACCGAGCGGCCCGGCCAGAGCGCCTATGTGGTGCGGCGGGCGCCCGATGGGACGGCGGTCGAGGAGCGCATCGAACCCCGCGCCCTGCCCACGTGAGCGAGCGCAGCGAGCGAACCAACGAACACAGCAGCGAGCGCAGCTAGCGAACCACGGACACAGCCGAGCGCGGTCTGCGGCGGGGCTCCGAATGCGGGATGATTCCGGCATGCGCGTGGTGCTCGCTGGCTCGTCCGGCCTCGTCGGCACGGCCCTGGTGCCACTGCTGCGCCAGGCCGGTCACGATGTGGTCCGGCTCGTCCGCCGCAGGCCGACCGTCCCGGACGAGCGCGGCTGGGACCCGCCCGCCGGCCGCCTCGACGACGACGCGCTGGAGGGCGCGGACGCCGTGGTCAACCTGTGCGGGGTCGGGATCGGCGACAGGCGCTGGACCGGGGAGTACAAGCAGCAGCTGCGCGACAGCCGCGTGGTGCCGACCGAGGTGCTCGCAGCAGCGGTCGCGGAGCGCGGCGTGCCGATGCTGCTCAACGCGTCTGGGGCCAACTACTACGGCGACACCGGAGAACGGACCGTCGACGAGACCGAGCCCGCCGGCCGCGGCTTCCTCGCCGGGGTCTGCCAGGACTGGGAGGCCGCGACCGCCGCGGCGCAGGACGCGGGCGCGCGGGTCGTCCTCACCCGCAGTGGCGTCGTGATCTCCCGCTCCGGCGGCCTGGTGGGACAGTTGCGGCCGATCTTCGCCCTCGGCCTGGGCGGGCGGCTCGGCAGCGGCCGCCAGTTCATGCCGTGGATCTCGCTGGAGGACGCGGTGGGCGTCATCCGGTTCGCGCTGGAGCAGGAGTCGGTGCGCGGGCCGGTGAACGTCGTCGGTCCGAACGCGGCGACGAACGCGGAGTTCACCCGCGCGCTGGGCGAGGCACTGCACCGCCCAGCGGCGCTCGTCGTACCCGGGCTCGCACTCAAGGCCGCGCGGGGTGTGGAGCTCGCCGAGGAGCTCGTGCTCACCGGCCCGCGGGTTCGCCCGATGGTGCTGGAGAAGCACGGCTACCCGTTCGCGCACCCGACGATCGACGCGGCGGTGACGGCGGCGGTGGAGACCTGATGGCTCTGCTGGACGCGGTTGTAGTGGGTGCCGGGCTCACCGCGGCCCGCCACCTGTAGCGCGCCGGGCGGCCCGTGCGGTGCTGCGGGAGCTGCGGACCACCCGCCGCCGGGTACTCTCCGGCGCGTGAGCACCGCGTTCCGCTCGTGCCGGACCGCAGCCGCTCCGGTGCACGTCCGCCGTCCCGGTACGGTGGACTACGAGCAGGCGTGGGCGCTGCAGCGCGAGATCGCCACTGCCCGGGCAGAGGGCACGGGGCCGGACGTCCTGCTGCTGCTCGAGCACCCGTCGGTGTACACCGCCGGCCGCCGCACGTTGCCAGCCGAGCGTCCCACTGACGGCACCCCGGTGGTTGACGTGGACCGCGGCGGCAAGATCACCTGGCATGGCCCGGGCCAGCTCGTGGGTTACCCCCTGGTGCGCCTCGCCGACCCCGTCGACGTGGTCGACTACGTGCGGCGCCTCGAGGAAGCCCTGATCACGGTGTGCGCCGACCTCGGGCTGGACGGTGGACGGGTGGCGGGCCGATCCGGGGTGTGGTTGCCGTCCGGGGCCGGGCGCCCCGAGCGAAAGGTTGCGGCGGTCGGGGTGCGGGTTGCGCGCGGGGTGACGATGCACGGGTTCGCCCTCAACTGTGACCCTGACCTGGCCGCGTTCGACCGCATCGTGCCCTGTGGTCTCGCCGATGCGG
Organism: Pseudonocardiaceae bacterium; assembly: GCA_035640155.1. GTDB lineage: Bacteria > Actinomycetota > Actinomycetes > Mycobacteriales > Pseudonocardiaceae > JALYQB01. The sequence goes on along the minus strand of DASQWR010000161.1, from coordinate 9,359 downwards.
GCGTGACGTCGCTGTCCGCCGAGCTCGGCCGCACCGTCGGGGTTGACGCCGTGCTGCCCGCAGTGCAGCGCGCGGTCCTCGACGCCCTCGACGGGCGCCTTGCGGTCACCGATCACGAGCTGCCCCGCGCGCCCGAGCCGGCCGGGCTCGCGCTGTTCGATGCCGCGATCGCAGGCCACTGATCCCAGCGTTCACCGGCGCGGATCGCGACCGGTCAACCCGAGCAGGCGGTCCAGGAGGGGTGCGTCGTCGGGCACCCGCACGGCGGCGGGGAACACGCCGATCGCGCGCCACTCCTCGACATGCGGGCTGATCTCGTCCCACAACCCCTGCACCAGCTCGGCGGGCAGGTCGGGTTCGACACCGATGACCACGGCGATGTCGTGGGCGCGCAGGCCCCGGAACGAGTTGATCTGCCAGAAGTACTCGCGGGCCGGGAAGTCGCCGAACGAGCAATGCACGGTGCGGTCCAGGTCGTCGAGGCTGCGCGCCGCCGCGCACGCCGTCCGCGCGATGGCCGTGAAGCTCGCGACCGGGTCCGAACCGAGCAGGTCCCCGTCGAACTTGTCGCGCCCGGCCTCGTCCATCGTCAGCCCCTCGAGCATGTCGGGCACCCACGCGTCGTCGTAGGCGTGGTAGTTCACCACCTCCCGCAAGGTGGGCGTGTGGTCCCGCTGCGACATCGCGAAGTCGGCCGGCATCTCCATCGGCCACTGGTCGTTGCGGATCTGGCTGACGACACCGACGAGCGCCTCGTCTGCCAGTACGAACACCTCGGGTTCGGTCATCGCGGTCTCCTCGACCTCGGTTATGTCGCCGACGCTATCGACGTGGTCTGACATATCGCGCCGAACGGGCTTACGAGCGCGCTGTGCCCGGTTGGTCAGGCCGCCGGCAGGATCTGCTCGGCGACGAACTCGACGTGGTCGAGGTCGCCGAGGTCGAGGATTTGCAGGGAGAGCCTGCTGACGCCGGTGGCCTCGCGCCAGCGTCCGATCCGGTCGGTGACCTCGGCGGGCGTGCCGCGCCGCAGCCGCGACGTCTCCCGAGCCAGTCCGGCACGCGTGAGCCACGCGTCGGTGGGGCCGGGCAGCCCGTCGCGCGTGTCTATCGCGAGTAGTGGTCGGATCGGAAGAACCCCTCGTAATCCTCAGGTCCACGATCGGCGACAGTCGCCGCCCGGGTGGCACCACCACCGGCACACCGGTAGGGATGGGGACGTGAGCCGCTGGAGCGCCGACGACATTCCTGACCAGGCCGGACGCACCGTTCTCGTCACGGGCGCGAACTCCGGCCTCGGCCTCCAGACCGCTATCGTGCTCGCCCGCCGTGGCGCGACCGTGCTGATGGGCTGCCGCGATCCCGAGCGTGGCCGCCGGGCGGTGGAGCAGGTGCGGGCAGGAGGCACCGCGTGGTTGGTCGAGCTCGACCTCGCCGATCTCGCCTCGGTGCGCAAGGCCGCGGCGGAGATCCGGGAGCGCACCGGCAACGCGCTGGACGTGCTGGTGAACAACGCCGGCGTGATGGCCACCCCGCATCGACGCACCGCGGACGGTTTCGAGCTGCAGATCGGCACGAACCATCTCGGGCACGCCGCGCTCACCTGGCTGCTCGCACCGGCGCTGCGCCCGGGCGCCCGGGTGGTGACGCTGTCCAGCCTCGCCCACCGCGGGGGCGGGCTCGACGTCGACGACCTGAACTTCAAGCATCGGCGCTACAGCCCGCTCACCGCCTACAGCCAGTCCAAGCTGGCGAACCTGCTGTTCGCCTTCGAGCTGGACCGCCGAGCGCGGGCCGCCGGTCGAAACCTGCTCAGCGTCGCCGCGCATCCCGGGCTCACCGACACGGAGCTGAGCGCGAACTCAGTCCGGATGCGCCTGCCGCTGCTCGCGCCGCTGGTCTCGCTGGGCAACAAGCTGGTCACGCAGGGCGTGGTGACCGGCACGTTGCCGCAGCTCTACGCGGCGACGGCGCCCGATGTCCGGGGCGGGGAGTACTTCGGTCCGGGTGGCCTCGGCGAGACCCGAGGTGCCCCGGTCAGGGCGGCGGCGAGCACTGCGGCGCGGGACCCGGAGCTTGCCTGCGGGCTCTGGGAGCGCACCGCGGAGCTCGTCGGGATCCGGCCCGACCCGGCATAGGGCCTGATCCGGCGTAGGCCTGATCCGGCGTAGGGTCGAGCGCTGTGACCGCCGCACCGGAAGGCCGCAAACTGCTGCGCCTGGAGGCGCGCAACAGCGAGACGCCGATCGAGCGCAAGCCGCCCTGGATCCGTACCCGGGCGAAGCGGGGACCGGAGTACACCGCGCTCGAGAGGCTGGTGCGCCGGGAGGGGCTGCACACCGTCTGCCAGGCGGCGGGCTGCCCCAACATCTACGAGTGCTGGGAAGACCGCGAGGCGACCTTCCTCATCGGCGGCGACCAGTGCACCCGCCGCTGCGACTTCTGCCAGATCGACACCGGCCGTCCAACCGTGCTGGACCGCGACGAGCCGCGCCGGGTCGCGGAGTCGGTGCAAGCGATGGGACTGCGGTACTCCACCGTCACCGGGGTCGCCCGCGACGACCTGCCCGACGGTGGCGCCTGGCTCTACGCCGAGACGGTGCGCCAGATCCACGCACTGAACCCCGGCACCGGCGTCGAGCTGCTCATTCCCGACTTCACGGCCGATGCCGCGCAGCTCGCCGAGGTGTTCGGCTCGACGCCGGAGGTGCTCGCACACAACCTGGAGACGGTGCCGCGGGTGTTCAGGCGGATCCGCCCCGGTTTCCGTTACGAACGCTCCCTCGACGTGCTCACCCGTGCCCGCGACGCCGGGCTGGTCACGAAGTCCAACCTGATCCTGGGGATGGGCGAGGACCCGGACGAGGTCACGGTCGCGATGACCGACCTGCGCACCGCAGGCTGCGACATCCTCACCATCACCCAGTACCTGCGCCCGTCGCCGCGCCATCACCCGGTGCAGCGCTGGGTGCGCCCGGAGGAGTTCGTGGAGCACGCGCGGGCCGGCGAGCGGCTGGGCTTCGCCGGTGTGATGGCGGGCCCCCTGGTCCGATCCTCCTACCGGGCCGGCCGGCTCTACGCGCAGGCCGTCACCCGCCGCGACGGGCGGATATCCGAACACCTGGTGCACCTCGCCGAGGCCGGCCCCGCCACCCAGGAGGCGTCGAGCCTGCTCGAGAGTCCCCGGACGCTCACACCGTCCGGCGGATGGACCGGGCACATACACTAAGGTCCATGGCCGCGAAGAAGGACGCCGCGAAGGACCCGAAGAAGGACCCGAAGGCGGCAAAGGCCGCCAAGCAGGCGAAGCGCGCGGCGTCGCGCCAGCGTCGCAAGCAGATCGTCGAGGCGTTCAAGGTGCAGCGCCGCGAGGACAAGGCGTTGCTGCCGTGGATGGTCGGTGTCTTCCTCGCCATCGTCGCCGTCGTGCTCGGCCTCGGCTTCCTCTTCGGGCAGCAGTGGGTCTTCCTGCCGATCGGGATCGCGTTCGGTTTGCTCGGGGCGGTGAGCGTGTTCGGCCGACGGGTGCAACGCAACGTCTACGCCAAAGCCGACGGCCAACCGGGCGCGGCGGCCTGGGCGCTGGAGAACCTGCGCGGCCGCCGGTGGAAGGTCACTCCCGCCGTCGCCGGCACGACGCACCTCGACGCCGTGCACCGGGTGCTCGGGCTGCCCGGCGTGGTGCTGGTCGCCGAGGGCGCACCGCACCGGGTCAAGCCGCTGCTGGCCCAGGAGAAGAAGCGGGTCGCCCGGCTGGTCGGAAAGACGCCGATCTACGACGTGATGATCGGCAACGACGAGGGCCAGGTGCCGCTGGCGAAGCTGCAGCGACACATGACCAAGCTGCCGCGCAACGTCACCGCCGCGCAGATCGAGAGCCTGGAGCAGCGGCTCTCGGTCCTCGACAGCCGGGGCGCGGCAATGCCCAAGGGCCCCGTCCCGCAAGGAGCCAAGCTCCGCAACCTGCAGCGCACCGTCCGGCGCCGCTGACGCCGTGTTGACCTCAGCGGGTGCGCTGCACGATCGTGCCGGCGGCCCGGTCGTGCAGCCCGCGTCCGTCGGCGTTGTACACCAGCGGCGGAATCGCCAGGCAGAGCAGGACGGTGCGGATCACGGCGGCGCCGAAGCCGACTTGCTTTCCGTCGAGGGTGGCAACCCGCAGTCCCAGCATCGCGTGCCCCGGGCTCCGGCCGGTCAGGCCCACCGAGAGTGCAGTCAGCGCCGCGAACAGGGCCAGCGTGGAGAAGGCCGGGTTGACCGTGAGCAGACCCGCGACAATCGCGCAGGGCAACCAGTCCACCGCGATCGCGGCGAACCGGGACCCGAAGCCGGCCACCGACCCCGTGCCGTGCTCCGGCAGGCCGAGGCGCTGCCCTGGGTAGTCCTGCACCGAACGGCCGCCGTCGGGTCGCGAGGGCTCCGTCTGCGTCCACCGGTTCACCCGGCCAGGATAGTTCCGGGGCTCCTCGTGCTGCGCCGCGCGGCAGGTGCGGCGGTAACCACAGCTCGGGTCCGTTAACCTCTGGGAAACATTCGGGTGATGACCGGGCAACACCGCCCTCCTAGGTTGCACGCACGGCTCGCGCCGGCGCCACCCGGTCGAGCAGCCGAGCGGACGAAGGAGCAACGAAGGTGTTCACCAACTCCGACGAAGTCCTGCGCTTCATCGCCGACGAGGGCGTCGAGTTCGTCGACGTCCGGTTCTGCGACCTGCCGGGCATCATGCAGCACTTCACCGTGCCCGCGGCATTCTTCGACGCGGACATCTACGAGGAGGGCCTCGCGTTCGACGGGTCGTCGGTGCGCGGCTTCCAGTCGATCCACGAGTCGGACATGCTCCTGCTGCCCGACCCGGCAACGGCCCGGCTCGACCCGTTCCGCGCGCAGAAGACCCTGAACATCAACTTCTTCGTGCACGACCCGTTCACCCGCGAGCCCTACAGCCGCGACCCGCGCAACGTTGCCCGCAAGGGTGAGGAGTACCTGACCTCCACCGGCATCGCGGACACCGCGTTCTTCGGTCCCGAGGCCGAGTTCTACATGTTCGACTCGATCCGCTTCGAGACGACGCCGAGCTCGGCGTTCCACGAGATCGACTCCGTTGCGGGCTGGTGGAACACCGGCGCCGACGAGGACGGCGGCAACAAGGGCTACAAGGTCAACTACAAGGGTGGCTACTTCCCGGTGCCGCCGACCGACCACTTCGCCGACCTGCGGAACGCGATCGTCACCAACCTGATCGCTGCGGGGTTCAGCGTGGAGAAGGCGCACCACGAGGTGGGCACCGCCGGCCAGGCGGAGATCAACTACAAGTTCAACACGCTGCTGCACGCCGCCGACGACCTGCAGCTCTACAAGTACATCGTGAAGAACACCGCGTGGCAGGCCGGGCGCACCGTGACCTTCATGCCGAAGCCGCTGTTCGGCGACAACGGCTCGGGAATGCACTGCCACCAGTCGCTGTGGCTGGACGGCAAGCCGCTGTTCCACGACGAGTCCGGCTACGCGGGGCTGTCGGACACCGCACGGCACTACATCGGGGGAATCCTGCACCACGCCCCGTCGCTGCTGGCGTTCACCAACCCGACCGTGAACTCCTACCACCGGCTGGTCCCCGGCTTCGAGGCACCGGTCAACCTGGTGTACTCGCAGCGCAACCGGTCGGCCTGCATCCGGATCCCGATCACGGGCAACAACCCGAAGGCCAAGCGCCTGGAGTTCCGCTGCCCCGACTCCTCGGGAAACCCGTACCTGGCATTCACGGCGATGATGATGGCCGGCCTGGACGGCATCAAGAACTCCTACGAGCCGGCAGCCCCGATCGACAAGGACCTCTACGAGCTGCCGCCCGAGGAGGCCAAGGACGTCGCCCAGGTGCCCTCGTCGCTGTCCGCGGTGATCGACCGGTTGGAAAACGACCACGACTACCTGCTCCAGGGCGGTGTCTTCACCCCCGACCTGATCGAGACCTGGATCTCGCTCAAGCGCGAGGGGGAGATCGACCCGCTGCGGCTGCGTCCGCACCCCTACGAGTTCGAGCTGTACTACGACGTCTGATCCCTGAGGCGCTCGATCTGCGATTTCTGGTTGGGGACTACGGACCGCTGCGGTTGCGAATGGGCCGACAGGCACGTCACCCTCGGCTCACGTTGGCGATTCAGTTGCATCCTCAACGGGTGCATCCTCAACGGGCACATTGCGGGAGCGGATGGCGTCGAAGAGCCGATCCGGGTCCCAACCCGGCTGCATGTCTTCGAGCAGTGCCCTTGCTTGGTCCAGATCGAGGGCAGCGACCCGCGTGCCGTCGTTGATTTGGATCTTGTACGTGGTGAAGAACGGGCGACCTGCGCCGGGAGCAGTGGTGCTCGGTTGCCAGCGCTTGACGTCGACCGTCGCCGTGACTCCCTGGCCGGAGGCGGTGCCGGTGTTGACACCATCCTCGATCGCGGCGGCGATCCTCCGGGCGTCGTTCTCGAGCATGGCCATCTCCCTTCACCTGGTGTCGGAGCGATGTCGCGTTCGAACAGCGACGACAACAACCTACCGGCGCCGATGCCGCCGGCGGCCGGATCACTCAAGCGGTTCCCCGACAGGGAACCAGACCTGCCGGCCACCGTTGCGCGAGGGTGGCCGTAGGGTGGCGGGCTGCTCAGGAGCCGAAGGAGCGCTCCACGACGGTGCGGGCGCGACGGGTGACGCGCCGGTACTCGTCCACCACCACGCCCGGGTCGCCCTCCGGATGGCCCAGCACCCGGGCCACCGCGGCCAGCTCACGACCGGAGGTGGGCAGCTGGTCGGTGGGCTTGCCGTGCACCAGCGTGAGCGCGTTGCGGACCCGGGTCGCGAGGTGCCACCCGGCGTCGAGCGCCTCGGCGTCGGCGGTCGCGATCAGTCCGGCGTCCGCGGCGGCGCGCAGGGCAGTCCCGGTGGAGGGGGTGCGCAGCGCGGGCACCGCGGCGGCGTGCTGCAGCTGCAGCAGCTGCGCCGTCCACTCGACGTCCGCGAGACCGCCGCGACCGAGCTTGGTGTGGGTGGTGCGGTCGGCCCCACGGGGCAGTCGCTCGGAGTCCACCCGCGCCTTCATCCGCCGGATCTCCGTGGCGCGCTCCGCGCTGAGCCCGCCCTCGGGATAACGCACCGGGTCGATCGCCCGGATGAACCGCTCGCCCAGCTCGGTGTCCCCGGCGACGGGGGTGGCCCGCAGCAGCGCCTGCGCCTCCCAGGTCTGGCTCCACTGCGCGTAGTACTTGCGGTACGAGCCGAGCGTGCGCACCAGCGGCCCGGACTTGCCCTCTGGTCGCAGATCGGTGTCCACGATCAGTGGCGGGTCCTGGCTGGGCGATCCGAGAAGCTTGCGCACCGACTCGGCGACCGCGGTCCCGAACCGCACCGCGTCCGTCTCGTCGGCATCGCCCACCGCGTCGCACACGAACATCACGTCGGCGTCGGAGCCGTAACCCAGCTCGGCCCCGCCGAGCCGGCCCATCCCGATCACGGCCAACCGCGCCGGCTCCGCGCCCCGGCGGGCGACCGCGGCCCGATGCGCCGCGTCCACGGCGGAGCTCAGCACCGCGGTCCACACCGACGACAGTGCAGCGCACACGGCGTCGACGTCGAGCAGTCCCAGCAGGTCGGCGCAGGCGACGCGGAGCAACTCGTGGCGGCGCAGCGCCCGAGCCGCAGCGACCGCCACCGCCGGGTTGTCGTGGCGGGCCACCGTGGAGCGCAGCGAGGTGGCCACCTCGGTGATGTCACGGCCGGCCAGCCCCGCGGGGTCGCCGAGCAGCTGGAGCACTTCGGGTGCGCGCACCAGCAGGTCGGGCACCATCCTGGAGGTGCCGAGCAGCGTCATCAGTCGCTCGGCCACGGCGCCCTCGTCGCGCAGCAGCCGCAGGTACCAGGGTGTCTCGTCGAGGGCCTCCGAGACCCGCCGGTAGGCGGCGAGCCCGCGGTCGGGGTCCGGAGTGTCGGCGAGGAAGTCGAGCAGGACGGGGAGCAGCGCAGTCTGGATCGCGGCTGCCCGCGACATCCCGCCGGTGAGCGCCGCGAGATGCCCGAGCGCGCCCTGGGGGGAGGCGTAACCCAGCGCGGCGAGCCGCGCCTGCGCCGACGACGGGCTCAGCCGGTACGCCTCGGTGGGCATCCGGGCCACCGCCTCCAGCAACGGCCGGTAGAACAGCTTCTGGTGCAGCCGCCGCACCCGGTGCGACTGCCGGATGTACTCCGCCCGGAACACGGCGACCGTGTCGCGCCGGCCGTCCGCGCGGATTCCGGCACTGCGGGCGAGCCACCGCAGGCCGGCGGTGTCCTCGTCGGCGGGCAGCAGATGCGTCCGGCGCATCCGCTGCAGCTGGAGCCGGTGCTCCAGCAACCGCAGGAACCGGTAGGACGCGGCGAGGTTGGCCGCGTCGTCCCGCCCGACGTAGCCGCCTGCGGCGAGTGCGGCCAGTGCCTCGATGGTGGGCTTCTGGCGGATCTGCTCGTCGGTCCGGCCGTGCACCAGCTGCAGCAGCTGCACCGCGAACTCCACGTCGCGCAGGCTCCCGTGGCCCAGCTTGAGCTCGCGGTGCACCAGCTCGCTGGGCACGTGCTCGGTGACCCGGCGGCGCATCCGCTGCACCTCCGGGACGAAGTCTTCCCGGTCCGCGGCTGCCCAGACCAGCGGGGCGACCGCCTCGGCGTAGCGCGCCCCGAGCTCGGGGTCACCGGCGATCGGGCGGGCCTTGAGCAGTGCCTGGAACTCCCACGTCTTCGCCCACCGGCGGTAGTAGGTCAGGTGCCCGTCCAGGGTGCGGACCAGCGCCCCGGACCTGCCCTCCGGCCGCAGCGCCGCGTCCACCTCGAAGCACGCGGCCCCGGCCAGGCGCATCATGCTCGCCGCGAGCTTGGTCGCGGTGGCCAGCTCGTCCTCGCTTTCCGCGACGAAGACCACGTCGACGTCGGAGACGTAGTTCAGCTCGGACCCGCCGCACTTGCCCATTCCGATCACGGCGAGGTGCGCCTCGAGCGGGCCGTCCCCGCACACCTCGGTGACGGCGACCGCAAGGGCCGCGGCCAGCGCGGCCGCGGCGAGTTCGGCCAGCGCCGTGCCGACGTCCTCGAATGCCAGCACCGGCAGTCCCGGCTCCACCACCGCAGCGAGGTCGGCCGCGGCCACGTCGAGTATCAGGTCGAGGTACCCGGCCCGCAACGCGCGCTGCGCCTGGGTGCCGCTCAGGCGGGCGCGAGCGCCGCCGGGGATGCCGGGCGGCAGCTGCTGCGGGTCCGCGCCGACTGCCGTGAGCAGGGCCTCGCGCATCCGGCGGGTCCACGCCCGGCCGCCGATCCCACCGGCACCGCGGGTGAGCCGGTGCCACCGG
>DASQWR010000160.1:0-13107 GCA_035640155.1 Pseudonocardiaceae bacterium | reverse complement strand
AGCCGCGAGCACCGCGTCGGCGGCCGGGCCGGCCTGCACGTGCCGACGGGACGGCTCCACCGGGACCCCGGCGACGAGCCGCGCGGGCAGGGTGAGCCGCTGCGCGGTGCGGGTCGGGGCGTGCAGCACGTCGTCGGCGAGCGGCAGCGGTGTCCCCGACTCGTCCACCGGCAGCGCCCAGCACAGGCTCCACTCCGGGCGCGCCTCCGGCCCGAGCGCCGCGAGCGCCTCGGATGCGAACCGGCCGCAGCGGCGCACCACCCGCCACCGCTGGACATCCTCGGGCACGTGCGGACGCGTCGGATTGGTGCTGTGCAGCAGCACCGGATCGGTACCCTCCCGGCGCACCACCCAGCCCGCGACGTCGATGCGCTTCAACCAGGACAGAGCGAGCAGCAGGTCGGGCACTTGCTCGGCGCAGTCCGCGAGCACCGCAGCGGCGTCCACCCCGTCCCGCAGCGGCAGCTGTACCTCGGTATCGAACCCCTCCGGCGGTGCTCCCTGGGCCGGCCACACCAGGCGCAACACCGGGGGCCGCCCGTCGCGGCGGCCCAGCTCCTCGCGGAGCGCCGCATCACCGACGACGGCAGCCGCGGTGCGCTCGGCGGAGAAGCCGATCCCGCCGATGGTCGAGACGATCCGCGGGGCGTCGGAGACGGTCAGCACCGCGGCGAACCCGACGCCGAACCGGCCGACGCTCTCCGCGCCACGCTTGGCCGAGGCGCGCAGGGCGGCCAGCGCGGCCACCCCCTCGGCGTCCAGCGGGATTCCGGTGTTCGCGACCCGCAGCTCCCCGCCCTCGACCACCACCCGCAGCCGTCCGGGAGTGCCGGCGCGCTGCGCGGCGTCGGCGGCGTTCTGGGCGAGCTCGACCAGCAACCGCTCCGCGTAGCCGCCACGGACCAGGTCGGACTCCGCGTTGGCATCCTCCCGGAAGCGGGTGGGGGAGGCGCGCCACGCCGTGAGCACCCCGGCCCGCAACGCGGCGGTGCCGAAGGGGTCTGGCCTCACGCCCAGGTACCCGGCGCTCCGGTATCCACGTCGCCGGTATCCACGTCGCCGGGGTCCGAATCGCCGTGGCCCGAGTCGCCGGGGTCCGTCATGTCCAGCGTGTCCGGTACGGTCTGCATGTCGAGCTCGGCATCGTCGTAGACCAGCTCGGCGATCGGGATCGCCGCGCTGGTGTCGACATCGACCTCCGAGTGCGCACCGCAGCCGTACTCCGCGTGTACGACCTGGCCGTCCGCCGGGGCGAGCTCATTGCCGCACGCGCCGAACGCCGCGGACAGCGCGCCGGCAAGCGGGAGGTAGAACCCGCAGGTCACGCAGCTGGCGGGGGCGCTGCGGGCCATCGGTGAGCCCGGCCCGCGCTCCCCATCGCGCCACCGCTCGGCCAGGTCAAGGCGGGCCTCCCGGGACAGCACCCGAACCCTGCCGAGACCGAGCTCGGGGGTCAGCGCGCCGCCCGCCGGGTCCTCGTCGGCGAGGTAGCCGGGGACGAGTCGGGGATCGTCCGGGGCGGTGGGCAGCAGGTCGCCGACCCCCAGGTCGCCCGCCCGCACCCGCTCGGTCCACGGCACCCACTCCGGCGCGACGAGCGCATCCGGGCCGGGGAGCAACACCACCTCGCTCACCGTCACCGGGTACTCCGGGCCGCCGGTGGCCAGCGTGACGGCCCAGTGCCAGCCCCGGTAGCCGGGGAGCTCGGCCTCGAACAGGTGCGTGACGGCGTCGCCGGGGGGCTCCACCTGCGCTGCGACGTGCGACCCGACGGGACTCTCCCCCGCCTCGGTCCGCGCCGCCTCGCGGGCCGTCTGCACGGCAGCGGCCAGCCGGGGGTCGGTAGCGGGCTCAGCGATCCCGGTGCTGCCTGCTGTGTCGGGGGCCACCCCCCGATTGTGCCGCACGAACACACCTCCGCCGCCCGCGCTGGCCAAGCTGTGCCACGCTGCGCTGGTGCGCCGCCCGCTGCCCGCCGCCCTCGCCCTTGCAGCGGTGCTCGCCGTCGGCTGCGCGGACCGGCCGCTCGGCGGCGACAATGATGCCCAGCGCGGCGCCGCGATGCTGCGGGTGGATGTGCTGGAAACCCTGCCCCACGACGAGGACCTGTTCACCCAGGGCCTGGAGATCGCCGACGGCGTGCTCTACGAGGGCACCGGCCTGGCCGGCGAGTCGCGCCTGCGGGCCACCCCGCTGCCCACGCCGGGCCGCGTGCTGGCGGAGGTGATGCTGCCGGAGCCGCTGTTCGGCGAGGGCATCACCGTGGTGGGCGCGCGGATCTGGCAGCTCACCTGGACCGACGGTGTCGCGATCGAGCGCGACCGGGAGACCCTCTCCGAGCTGCGCCGGGTGCGTTACGACGGCGAGGGCTGGGGGCTGTGCTCTGACGGCGAGCGGCTGGTGATGAGCGACGGCACCGCGCGGCTCACCTTCCGCGACCCGGCGAGCTTCACTCCGACCGGGAGCGTGCAGGTCCGCGCGGGTGACAGGCCCGTTCCCCGGCTCAACGAGCTCGAGTGCGCGGGCGGGGTGGTGTGGGCCAACGTCTGGCAGACCGACCGCATCGTGCGCGTCGATCCCTCGACCGGCGCCGTCACCGGGGTTGCCCACGCATCGGGCCTGCTCAGTAGGCAGCAGCGCGCCGGAGCTGGCGTCCTCAACGGGATCGCGGCGGTCCCCGGGACCAGCCAGTTCCTGATCACCGGCAAGAACTGGCCCGCGATGTTCCGGGTGCGCTTCGTGCCGGCCTGAGAACGTGTCGCCCTGACCCTGTGTCACTCTGAGATGGGGAGACCAGGTGCGGCAGAATAACAGCCGTGAAGCGGTCCGCCTCCCCGTCCGGCCCCGCAGACCCCGACCCGGGCGGGGCCCGCCGCGGCGCGGGGGTGGGCCGCGGCCGACGCAGCACGCAGACGCACCCTCCGCCGTCCCCACCGGGACCGGCACCGCAGCCACCGGGCGTCGGTCATCCCCAACTGCCTCGCAAGATCACCGTCACCCGCGTCGTGGCCTGGCGGGGGCGCCAGCTCGTCCGATCCGCCGTCCGGATGTTCCGCTCCGCGACCACCGCGGACGGCGCCGGCACCTCCGGGCTGTCGTCGCTGACCTACGCGACAATGATGAACTACGCCGCTGACGCCGCGATCGCCGTCGCGCTGGCCAACACCCTGTTCTTCGCCGCCGCCACCGCCGAGAGCCGTGGCAATGTGGCGCTCTACCTGCTCATCACGGTGGCCCCGTTCGCGGTGGTGGCCCCGGTGATCGGTCCGTTACTGGACCGGGTGCAGCGCGGCCGTCGGGTGGCGATGGCTGTCGCGTTCGGGGGTCGCTGCCTGTTGCTGGTCGTGATGGCCGTCCACCTCGACGACTGGCTGCTCTACCCTGCCGCGCTGGGCTTCATGGTGCTCTCGAAGTCCTTCAACGTGCTCAAGGCGGCGGTGACTCCGCGGGTGCTGCCTCCGGACATGACCCTGGTCACGACCAACTCCCGGATCTCGGTGTTCGGGCTCGCGGCCGGCGGCGTGCTCGGCGGCGTGGCGGCTGGATTCGCCGCGCTGCTCGGCTCCGAGGCCGCGCTGTGGTTCACCGCCGTGGTCTGCGCGGCGGGGGTCTGGCTCTGCCTGCGGATCCCGAGCCGGGTCGAGGTCACCAGGGGTGAGATGCCCGCCTCCCTGCGCGCGCAACCCGCTGGAGCGCCGACGACAGCCGATGGGGCACCGCGCCGACGACAGCCGATCGGGCGCAGCGTCATGATGGCGCTGTGGGGCAACAGCACGGCGCGGCTGCTCACCGGTTTCCTCACGCTGTTCGTCGCGTTCGTAGTCAAGGCGCAGACGGAGGGTTCCCCGACGGAGCAGCTGCTGCTGCTCGGGGCGTTCGGCGCCGCCGGTGGCGCGGGCAGCTTCCTCGGCAACGCCCTCGGCGCCCGGATGCACTTCGGCAAGCCTGAGCAGGTGATCGTGGCGAGCATCGTCGCAGGTCTCGCGATGGCGGTGACGGTCGCGCTGGTCCAGGGCATCGTGGTGGCGACGGTGACCGCGCTGGTGGCCGGCACGGGCAGCGCGCTGTGCAAGGTGTGCCTGGACGCGGTGATCCAGCGCGACATGCCCGAGTCCTCGCGCGCCTCGGCCTTCGGCCGGTCCGAGACGGTGCTGCAGCTGAGCTGGGTGATCGGTGGCGCGCTGGGCGTGCTGCTGCCCCCGACGTACTGGATTGGCTTCAGCACGGCGTCGGTGTTGCTCGCGCTGAGCCTGACACAGACGGTGCTGGTGCGCCGCGGCTCGTCCCTGCTGCCCGGCTTCGGCGGGAACCGACCGCTGCAGCCCGACCCGGTACCCAGGCGGTGGCGCGGCGGCGCGGCGTCGACCCGCTACGAACAACGGCGGGAGTGGTCCACTGCCGACTCCGCCGCCGACGAACGCTGAGCCCTTACGGCTCGAGTTCGCGGGCGACCGCGCGTACCACCTCGGCGATGCGGGCGGAGTTCTTCCGGTCCGGGTAGCGACCGCGGCGCAACCCGGGCTGCACCTTGTCCTCCAGCAGCTTGATCATGTCTTCGATCAGGCCGTGCAGTTCCTCGGCCGGGCGGCGATGCGCCTCCACCACCGAGGGTGGAGGGTCGACGAGCCGCACCGACAGTGCCTGCGGGCCACGGCGACCGTCCGCGATGCCGAACTCAACGCGCTGACCACTGCTCAGCCCGGTCACTCCGGCAGGCAGCGCGGTGGCGCGGACGTAAACGTCCGCGCCTCCTTCCTGGGTGACGAACCCGAAGCCCTTGCCCGCGTCGTACCACTTGACCTTACCGGTCGGCACCGATCTCACCGTTCCCTCGTGAAGTTCCCGCGCACGGGCAGCGCCCGGCACGAGGAACGTGCCCGAGCGCACCCGGGACGCGTGGCTCTCAGCCTACGTCCTGCGCCCGATGTCGGGCACGGGCTCAGGCGGTGCGCTCGCGACGGCACCGCGTCGACCTCGACCCGCAGCTCCCGATAGGTCCACCATCGACTGCTGGGGCAGTTCACCAGCGCCTCCCGGTCCCCACGACGGGCCACCGTACGGTCGAGACTGGCCCCCGATGGTGTCGCCGAGCGGCGGGCACGACGACCTCCTCACGGGGCAACGAGCCCACCCTGCCCGCCGCGCAGGACGGCGCCACCCTCGACCGAAAGCGGTGGAACGCGATGAAGGCCAGCAGCGGAGGGTACAGCAAGTACCAATGGTTCTAAGACAGGATGAGGATGGCCGAGGCGGCGATGAGCGCTGGTCCACGAGTCAAGATCTGCGGTATTCGATCGATGGTCGACCTGAAAATCGCGATTGATTCCGGCGCCGATGCTGTCGGTTTCATCAGTGGTGTCACTCTTCGCAGTGAGGATGCGCTCACGCCGGAGCAGGCGGCCGAACTTGTTGCCGCCACTCCACCGTACGTTTCGACCGTGCTGGTGACCCACCTGGAGCGTCCCGAGGAGATTCTGGGACTTGCGGAGATGGTGGGGGTTGACATTATTCAGGTTCATGGTCTCGTGAGTTGCGAGACGCTCGGGATTGTATTTGGCCGATCACATGGCAGGCGTCGAATCACGCGAGCAGTTCACGTGACCGGACAGGAGTCTGTGGACGAGGCAGCCCAGGCCGTGGGCGCCTGCCATGCCGTTCACCTCGATTCCAGGACAGCGGATCGGCTTGGTGGAACTGGCCGGACACATGACTGGTCGATCAGCCGCAGGATAGTCGATGCACTCGCACCGGTGACGTTGCCGGTAATACTCGCTGGAGGGCTCCGCGCTGACAACGTTGCGGATGCCGTGAAAGTTGTCCGGCCCTTCGCCGTGGACGTGAACTCGGGAGTCGAGGACCAGTATGGAAACAAGGATGCTCGCCTGTCATTCCGATTTGTTGCTGCGGCGCGCAGTGCTGGCCTGTCTTCCCATCCTGTTGGAGAGTAGAGTGGACTAGTGAGTTCCGTGTCTCTCGGCATCCCGGTCGTCCGCTCGGCGACCGGGTCCGATCCCGCGCGCCCGGACGATCCCCGCCTGGTGGACCGCTTCGGGCGGATCGCCACTGACTTGCGGGTCTCCCTGACCGACCGCTGCAACCTGCGGTGCACCTACTGCATGCCGCCCGAGGGCCTGGACTGGATGCCCGACGACCAGGCGCTCGCCGACGACGAGCTGGTGCGGCTGGTCCGGGTGGCGGTGACGCGGCTGGGGGTCCGTCAGGTGCGCTTCACCGGTGGCGAGCCGCTGCTGCGGCGCGGCCTGGAGCGGATCCTGCGTGCGGTGTCCTCGCTCGATCCCCGGCCCCGGATCTCGCTAACCACTAACGGCATCGGTCTGGCTCGGCGGGCCGAGGCGCTCGCCGATGCCGGCCTGGACCGGGTGAACGTCTCACTGGACACGCTGCGTCCGGCCCGCTTTCGCGAGATCTCCCGGCGGAACCGGCTGTCCGACGTCCTGGAGGGCCTGCGGGTCGCCTCCGGGACCGGACTGCGACCGGTCAAGGTGAACGCGGTGCTGCTCCGCGGAGTGAACGACGACGAGGCGGGCGAGCTGCTGCGCTACTGCCTCGAGCGCGGCTACGAGCTCCGGTTCATCGAGCAGATGCCTCTGGATGCCCAACACGGCTGGGCACGCAGCTCGATGATCACTGCTGCGGAGATCATGAGCATGCTCGCCACCCAGTACCGCCTCGATCCCGATCCGCAGGAGCGCGGCGCCGCGCCGGCAGAGCGCTGGCTGGTGGACGGCGGCCCGGACGCCGTGGGCATCATCGCGTCGGTCACCCGGCCGTTCTGCAGCGACTGTGACCGGACCCGCCTCACCGCGGACGGGCAGCTGCGCTCGTGCCTGTTCTCCCAGGGTGAGACGGACCTGCGCGGGCCGATCCGCTCGGGGGCAGGTGACGAGGAGATCGCCGCGCTGTGGCGCGACACGATGTGGCGCAAGGTGGTCGGGCACGGGATCGACGACCCGGACTTCGCCCAGCCGGACCGTCCGATGAGCGCGATCGGAGGCTGAGCGGTGCCGGCTCTGACGGTGCGCTACTTCGCAGCGGCTCGCGCTGCCGCCGGGGTGGAAAGCGAGCGCGTGGAGCTGCGCGACGGAGCCGGCGTGGCCGACGCACTCGATGAGGTGGCCCGCCGGCACGGCGACGAGCTTGCGCGAGTGCTGGCACGGTGCAGCTTCCTGCTGGATTCCGTCGCGGTGCACGACCGCGCCACCCCGCTGCCCGCGAGCGGCGAGCTCGACGTGCTACCCCCTTTCGCCGGCGGTTGAGGCAGCGCCCGGGATGGAGCACTGGCCCCCGGAGGAGTACGCGGACGAGGCCGCCACAGCGGCCTCGGTGCCCAGCTCGGCGTCGATCCCCGTGTGCGAGTCCTGAAGCTGGGCAGCGGCGGCGGGCCACAACGCCGACCTCTCCGAGGACGTGCTCACAGTGTCGCGATGGTTCAGCCCCGAGTGCGTCGTGGCGGCCTTTGCCCCCGGAGGCAGCCACTCTCAGACCCGATGACCCAGGTCTCGGTGTGATGTAACTCACTCGAAAGTGCAAAGATCACCATATGGAAACAGGTTGGTAACAGACCGTTTGAGCTGCGTAAACGTAGGGTTTGCGGGAACTGCACATTTGCTGAGTGATAAGCGTCACATCATGAAATGTTTCCGTTCCTTTGCCATTGCTCCGTAGCGTCGCCGAGGGCCGGACCCGAAACCGGCCACGGCAGGATCCGGGAGCCCGTCGCGCCGAACCCCGTCCAGCGGGCTCCTTTCCACACGACAGAAACACCGGACGGGGGCGGAGGAACCACATAAGACGCGTCATCGCCACAAGCGATGCTCGTTCTCGGGGCGAGGTCCGGTGCGAACCGGCCGGATCATTCCCTGGCCCGACCCGGTAGCTCACTTCGCAGGCTCGGTACGGAGAGAGACTTCATGGCTCGATATCGCAGCAAGCATGGTCGCCCGTCGCGCACTGCTCGCACGGTCGCCGGCATCACCTTGGCCGGTGCCATCGTCAGCGCTCCGATCATCCTCGCGGCTCCGGCCCAGGCTGCGTCGGACACCACCTGGGACGCCCTCGCCGAATGCGAGAGCGGCGGTGACTGGAACACCAACACCGGCAACGGCTATCACGGCGGCGTTCAGTTCAGCCAGTCGACGTGGGATGCCTACGGCGGCACCGAGTACGCACCGCGAGCTGACCTGGCATCGCGGGAACAGCAGATCGCCGTCGCCGAGCGCACCCTGGCCGGTCAGGGGTGGGGCGCCTGGCCCGCCTGCTCGAGGAAGATCGGTGCCAGTGGCAGCGGCGACCCCGAGGCCAGTGCGGCCGGGTCGGGGGACTCTGCCGAGCAGGAGACGTCGGAGAGCACCCCATCCGAGAGCACCCCATCCGAGAGCACCCCAGACACCGAGACCGAGGCCCAGAGCGGGTCTCAGCCCGTCGAGACCGCTGCCCCGGATCCCGCGTCCTTCGGGCCGCTGAGGTTCGAGAAGGAGGGTGCGGACTACGTGGTGGTCCCGGGTGACACCCTCGCCGAGATCGCGCAGTCGCAGAACGTGCCGGGCGGGTGGAAGGAGATCTTCGACCGTAACGCCGACATGATCGCCGACCCGGACTTCATCTTCCCGGGTCAGCAGCTCGACCTGCGCTGAGTCGCACCTGACCGGCTCCGGTCGGACTGGGTCTGCATGTGGCCCCCGTCGTCCCCGACACGGCGGGGACCACATGCTCTCCTCAGGTGCTGTTGACCCACTCCTCGGTGCCGTCGGTGAACTCCTGCCGCTTCCACACCGGCAGCCGGAGCTTCACCTCGTTCACCAGCGCTGCGCAGGCGGCGAACGCCTCGCCTCGATGGCCGGCCGACACCGCACACGCCAGGGCGGCGTCGCCGATCGCCAGCGGACCGAGCCGGTGGCTCACCGCCACCGCGTGCACGTCGGGGTGGGCGGCCGCGACTTCGGCCGCCACCATCGCGATGACATCAGCCGCGGTGGGGTGACCCGAGTAGTCCAGCGCCCGCACGCCGCGTCCCCCGTCGTGGTCGCGCACGACTCCAGCGAACGTGACCACCGCGCCCGCGACGTCCGCCGAGACCAGCCGGGCGTGGTCGTCGACGTCGAGCTGCTCCTCCGTGACGACCGCGCGCAGCACCGCAGGCGCCCCCCGCTGCGCGACGGTAGCCGCCGGCGCCGCACCGGCAATGGTGGAGCCGCCGTGGTCGGACCCGTGCAGCTGGTCCACCGCGTGGTCCAGCACCCCGTCGAGCACGCCCAAGCCGTCGCGAACGCCGCCGGTGGAGCCCGGGAGGGTCACCACCAGCGTCCGGCCCGCCACCCCGGCGAGACCGCGGGAGAGCACCGCGGTGGGCACCGCGGGCAGCCCAGCGGCGCGGATCGCGTCGGCGAGCCCGGGCAGCCGGCGCTCCAGCAGCGGCTCGACCGCCTCCGGGGTCCGGTCGGTGGGGGTGATCCCGGTGCCACCGGTGGTGAGCACGACGTCCACCCCGGACGCCACCGCGCCCGCGACGGCGTCGTGCACCGGGGTGCCGTCCGCGACCACCACGGGGTCGGCGGTCTGGAAACCACGCTCCCGCAGCCAGCTCGCGATGACCGGACCGGTGCGGTCCGGGTACACCCCGGCGGCGGCCCGGTTGGACGCCACCACCACGGCGGCACGACGTTCGGACGGTGCGGTCGTCATCGGTCCTCCCGGGTCCAGGTGCCCGTCTTGCCGCCCTCCTTGCGCTCGACGCGCACCGCGTCGAGCACCGCGGCGGGGTCGACGGCCTTGACCATGTCGTGCAGCGCGAGGCCGGCCACCGCGACGGCGGTGAGTGCCTCCATCTCGACGCCGGTGCGGTCGGTGGTGCGCACGGTCGCGGTGATCCGCACCTCGGCCCGGGCAATCTCCAGGTTGACGGTGACCCCGGTCAGTGCGATGGGGTGGCACAGCGGCACGAGGTCGGGAGTCCGCTTCGCACCCATGATCCCGGCGACCCGGGCGGTGGCCAGGGCGTCTCCCTTGGGCAGCTGCTCGGCGCGCAGCAGGCGCACGACCTCCTCTGTAGTTCGCAGCACCCCCGACGCGACGGCACGGCGGAGCGCCGGCTCCTTGCCGGACACGTCGACCATGCGCGCGGCGCCGGTCTCGTCCAGGTGGGTGAGCGGGCCCGGGATGGAGTTCACCTGTCGATCCTAGAGCGACCCGGCCGGCTCCTACCGCCCCGCGACGGCGGCGGTCGCGGCTGCGGGAGCGAGGCCCTCCTCGGCGGCCCGGCGGACCGCCTCGGCCACCGCGGGTGCGACCGCGGTGTCGAAGACGCTCGGCACGATGAACGACGCGTTCAGTCGGTCGGCTGTGACCACGTCGGCGATCGCGGTCGACGCGGCTACCAGCATGCCGTCGGTGATCTCGTGCGCACCCGCGTCCAGTAGGCCGCGGAACACCCCGGGAAAGGCGAGCACGTTGTTGATCTGGTTCGGGTAGTCCGAGCGACCGGTGGCCACCACCGTCGCGTGCCGCTGGGCCTCCAGCGGGTCGATCTCCGGGTCCGGGTTGGCCAGCGCGAACACGATCGCGCCGGAGGCCATCGTGGCCACGTCGTCCGCGTCGAGCAGGTTCGGAGCGGACACGCCGACGAAGACGTCGGCGCCCCGGAGCGCCGCGGTGAGTGGGCCGGTCCGCGCGGACGCGTTGGTGCACGAGGCGATCCACACCAGGTTGGCGTCCAACCCGGCCCGTCCGGCGTGGACGATGCCGTCAATGTCCACGGCGATGACGTCGGCCGGGCCCAGCGGCAGCAGCAGCCGGATGATCGCCGAGCCGGCCGCGCCGACGCCGCAGACCACGATCCGGACCTCGCCCATAGCCTTGCCGACCACCCGCAGCGCGTTGCGCAGTGCGGCCAGCACGACGACGGCGGTGCCGTGCTGGTCGTCGTGGAAGACTGGGATGTCGAGTACCGAGCGCAGCCGGGCCTCGATCTCGAAGCAGCGCGGCGCGGCGATGTCCTCGAGGTTGATGCCGCCGTACACCGGCGCGATCAGCTGCACGGTACGGATGATCTCCTGGGTGTCCTGGGTGTCCAGGCACACCGGCCAGGCGTCCACCCCCGCGAACTTCTTGAACAGCGCGGCCTTGCCCTCCATCACCGGCAACGCAGCCGCCGGGCCGAGGTTGCCCAGCCCGAGCACCGCCGAACCGTCGGTGACCACCGCTACGGCATTGCGCTTGATGGTCAGCCGCCGGGCATCCTCGGGGTGCGCCGCGATCGCCTGGCAGACCCGGGCGACCCCCGGCGTGTAGGCACGGGAGAGGTCCTCGCGGTTGCGCAGCGCGACCTTGGACGTCACCTCGAGCTTGCCGCCGAGGTGCACCAGGAAGGTGCGGTCGGAGACCTTGCGCACCCGCACCCCGGGCAGCGCATCCATCGCCTCCGTCGCGTCGGCTGCGTGGTCCTCGCTCAGCGCGTTCAGGCTGATGTCAACGACGATCCGGTCCGGGTGCGACTCGACGACGTCGAAGGCCGTGATCACCCCACCGATCCGGCCGACCGCGGTGGTGAGATCACCGGCCGCACCGGCCGAGGGCGGCGCTTCCAACCGGACGGTGATGGAGTACCCGGGACCGGGAACCGGCATCGTCACGATCCGCTATCGGTTGATCTTCGTCTCGGGATGCACGTAGGGCACGTCGTCCAGCGGCAGGTCCAGCTCACCGAACGGCGAGAGCGCACCCTGTACCGGGCTGGCGAGCTCGCTGACCGGGTGGTCCTCCTCCGACCGGCTCGGCCAGCTCGGGTCGATCCGCTCCTGGCGTTTCGGCTTGGCCACGGCTCCTCCTCGTCAGCCTTGTCCGGGACACTGCCTTGTCCGGGACACTGCCTTGTCTCGGACACTGCCCCGACCGGACACTCCCAACGATCATAATGCTCCGGGTGGACCGTCCACCGGGGCCGCCCGCCCCTCGCCTGGATACCGTGGAACCGATGTCCGGCATCTCGCTGGCCCGTTGGCTGCACACCCGCGACGACGACGCTCTGGCCGCGTTGCTCCGCGGGCGGCCGGATCTCGCCGTGCCCCCGCCCGCGGACACCGGAGTGCTGGCCACCCGGGCGGGCATCCGGGCCTCCGTCGCGCGGGCCTGCGAAGACCTCGACCGGTTCACCCTCACCGTGCTCACCGCGCTGGTGGTCGCGGGGGCCGACGCCGCGCCGGTGGATCGGCTCGAGGTGGCCCGGTTGCTCGGTTCCGGGGTGCCCCCCGCCCGCATCCGGCACGCGCTGGACGTGCTGCGCGAGCGCGCCGTGGCCTGGGGGTCCGACGAGGAGCTCGCACTGGTGCCCGCCGCCCGCGAGCTCACCGGACCGCACCCGGCTGGGTTGGGCCGGCCGTCGCCCGACCTGGACGGGGTGGACATCGCCGCGGTGCTCGACGAGCTTCCCGCCGAGGATGTCCGGCTGCTGCGCACCCTCGCCGCTGGCTCGCCGGTCGGCGCCACCCGCGACGGCACCGAGGTGGTGCCGCTCGATCGCGCCACCACGCCGGTGCAGCGGCTGCTGGCCCGCGGGCTGCTGCGCAGGGTCGACACCGGCACCGTGGAGCTTCCCGCGCAGGTCGGCCTGGTGCTACGGGGCGATCGGCCGCTGGGGACGGTCGAGTGGGACGAGCCGGCGCTGCGGGCCATCGATCACCCCGTCTCCACCGTTGACGGCACCGCCGCCGGTGCTGCGCTGGAGCTGCTGCGCCACGCCGAGGGCCTGCTCGACCTGTGGTCCGCCGAGCCGCCGCCGGTGCTGCGTTCGGGCGCGCTCGGCATGCGCGAGCTGCGCCGGGCGGCACGGACCCTGGACGTCGAGGAGCCGCACGCGGCGCTGCTCGTCGAGCTGGTCGTCGAGACCGGGCTGGTCACCGCCACCGATGCGACCGAGCCCCAGTGGCTGCCCACCACGGCGGCGGACACCTGGCTCGTCGCCCGGCCCGAGCAGCGCTGGGCCGCCCTGGCCGCCGGCTGGCTCGGGTTGCCCCGGCTGCCCGGGCTGGTCGGCAGCCGTGACGAGCGGGACCGGCTGCTTCCCGCGCTGTCCGCGGAGCTGCGCAGGCCGCT
>DASQWR010000159.1:0-4389 GCA_035640155.1 Pseudonocardiaceae bacterium | reverse complement strand
CTTCTTCGTGGTGCACGCGGTCGACGTCGAGTCGCTCGATGTGGGATCGGACGCCACGCCGGCTTTCCTCGGGTTCAACCTCTTCTCACACACCCTGGGCCGGGCGGCCATCGTGCCCGTCTACGAGGTGCGGTAACTGCCCAGCGAGCGCGGGGAGCCCGCCGCGCTCGTGCTTTTCTCCAGCAGCCGCCGGTTTCCGCGGACTCGCCGCAACCCGTGTCCGTTGCTCGATGCGCTACGCCACTGGCTCAGCCAGTCGGCCGATCACGCCGGCTCGATCGCCTGGCTGGGCTGACCAATCACCCGTACTGCCTCGCCCACGTACGAGGCAGAGCTTGACGTCAGATTGCGAACGCCGCCACCTCCCCCGCTGCCCTGACCGAGCGGCCGGGTTTCCTCGGCGTGTGGCCGCCTGCAATGGTTCTGTTCGGCCTGTGCACACCTATCGGCCCGAGTCGCTGCCTCCTAGGACCCCGATCTCGACACTGAGGAACGGAGTACCCCATGGACAACGCTGAGCGGGAGATCCACCTGCGCTCTGTCGCGTTGGTCCGCCACTTCGCGCGCGGCGACCACAGCGCCGTGAACCTGCTGCTACCCGACATCATGGCCAGCAGGGACACCGCGTGGCTGCAGATCGTGTCGCTGGTCGGGCTGTGCCAGGCGGTGCTGTTCGACAGCTCCCCTGACCCCGCGGTGCATGACGAGGTCATGGAACGCGCCCTGCTGGGGATCACCGCACCCGACGATGACCCGCCGGACACGGATGGGGACCCGGTCACACCTTGGTGATCAACGTCGGCACGTTCATCGCCGCCATGACACCAGCCATCCTGGCAGTCGATCGCCAAGCCATCAGCTTCCGCTCGCGAACCAACTCCGGAATGGCACTGCCAGGATGGTCACATGGCTGAGGTATGGACCGCCCACAGTGCGTGGTTGAGTCCGGAGGAGTTGCGGGTGGTTCGGGTGCTGCTCGACGAGGCCTTCGACGGGGATGTCACCGATGACGACTACGAGCACGCTCTCGGCGGCATGCATGCTCTCCTCTGGGAGGGGCGGGAGCTGATCGCGCACGGTTCGGTGGTCATGCGGCGGCTGCTGCACGGCGGGCGGGCGCTGCGCACCGGGTATGTCGAGGGAGTCGCGGTACGCGCGGACCGCCGGCGGCGCGGACACGGGGCGACCGTGATGGCAGCACTGGAGCGGGTGATCCGTGGGGCGTACGAGCTCGGAGCGCTCGCCACCTCCGATCAGGGTGCGGACTTCTACGCCGCGCGCGGCTGGCAGCTGTGGGCGGGCACTGCCTCGGTGATCACCCCCGGTGGGATCGAGCGTACCGAGGAGGATGAGGGCTGCATCTATGTGTTGCCGGTGAGCGCGGAGCTGACGCCGGACGGCGATCTGGCGTGTGACTGGCGAGGTGGCGACGTCTGGTAGTCCGTGGATGCTCACCTGCCGGCCGAGCGGACGTGGGGGTACTGCCGCCACCGGCGAACTCGTGACCCGGCTGCCCGCCGCGATGATCGTCCTGACCTTCGCCTACCCGGCCGCGCCTTTCGTGGTGCGACGTACTGATGTCGATGATGCTTATACTCCACATCATGCGCACCACGGTGTCGATCGCGGATGAGCTGCTCGCGACGGCCCGTGAGCGTGCACGCGGTCGGGGCCAGACACTGGGAGAGTTGATCGAGGACGTACTTCGCCGCGAAATCGCCCTACCTACCTCGCGGTCCGAGCGCCCCCCGGTCCCGGTGTTCCGAGGCGGTACCGGTCCTCGTTCCGGAGTCGACCTCAACTCGAACCGGTCGCTGCATGAAGTACTCGACGAGGGTCGCGACCTCGACGTCCGGCGCTGAGGCGTGATCCTGCTCAACGTCACCGTGGTCGTAGCCTCCCACCGCGGTGACCACCCGCAGCACGCAACCGTCCGTCCGTGGTTCCACGAGTGTCTCGCGAGAGACGAGCGGTTCGCTGTACCCACGACGGTTTGGGCATCCTTTCTGAGCCTGGTGACCAACCGCCGCATCTTCGAGGTGCCCACCGCGCTGATCGACGCATTCGCCATCGACCCCTACCCGCGCTGGCAGACATGAGACCCGCAGTATGGCAGGGATGGCATGGCGAACGTGGCGGATTTGCACCCCCCTGCTGACCGATCTGGTGATCACGCGCAGTCGGCTCGGTCCGACATCGCCGTAACGCCCTATGCTGATGCGATGATCTGTCCCAAGTGTCAGGGTCGGCTTCGGACGGTGGACCGGCAGGGGCTCTCGATCGAGCAGTGCGAGAGCTGCCGGGGGATCTTCCTGGACCACGGCGAGCTGGAGCGCATGCTGCAACTAGAACAGCACTACTACGACGCACCGCGGTCCCACCGGGGCCATCCCGACTCACCGCGGCCGTACCGCGGGCACTCGGACTCGCCGCGGCCCTACGGCTACGGCCACCCGGGCCAGCACCATGAGCGAGGCCACTACCCCGATTCACCGCGCCCATACGGCCAGCACGGCGGGCACCGGCGGGGCAGCTTCCTGGGCGAGCTGTTCGGCTGACCCGCCGGTCCGGGGCGTGCACCCGTTGATCTGCGCGCGCTGTGGCGAGCGCGCCGACGTCCCGCGGGTGCAGGAGCCGGGGCTGCTGGTCTGCGCCGAGTGCGGTCACGGTGAGCCCTTCGCGCGGCTGCCGCTGTTCTGCCTGACCGGGCCCAGCGGCACCGGCAAGTCGGCCGTCGCCCGGCTGCTCACCCCGCGGGTCGCCGACCGCGTCGTCGTCCTCGAACAGGACCTGCTGTGGCAGGCAGGGCTGGACGATCCCACCGACGAGCACCGGCTGTTCCGCGCCACCTGGCTGCGAGTCGCCGCCGCAGTCGGCCAGAACGGCCGGCCAGTACTGCTGTGCGGCACGGTGGTGCCTCCCGAGCTCGAACCCCTGCCCGAACGCGCGCTCTTCACCCACATCCACTACCTCGCCCTCACCTGCGAGGCCGGCGTGCTCGCCGGGCGGCTCCGGGCCCGTCCGACATGGCGGCGATGGGACGAGGCCCGCATTGCGGAGACGCTCGACTACGCTGCATGGCTCGGTACCACCGCGTCACGCCTGCACCCACCCGTGGAGCTGCTCGACACCACTGCTGTCCCGCCGGCCGCTACGGCCGAACAGGTCGACGTCTGGCTCGGCCGCCTGCTCCATCAGTAGGCCCTCTCAAGAGGCACAGCCGACACCCGGGTCAGCCGCCGTGCCAGCGCGACGGCCTCCTGGTCACCGAGGGCGGCACCCTCCGCCCGCAGCGTCTCGAAGGCGGGGCCGAGGGCGGTGCGGGCCGCGCGGGTCACCGCGCCCGCCCGGGCGGAGTCTGCTCCGAACGCCCGGGGCGCGCGGGGACTCGCCTCCAGCGCGCCGAGCAGTACCGCGACGTCACCGTGGCGACCGAGCCGGGACAATGTCTCGATCAACGCCCGCACTGCGATCCACAGCTGGGTCCAGGCCCCGAAGCCGTGCCAGTGGTCGATCAGTGGCCCGAAGGCGACCAGCGCCGCGGCTGGATCCTTGCTGTCACGGGCCGCCGCGGTGAGCAGGGTGTGCCGGGCGATCCCGGCCACGAAACCGGAGTCCACCTCCTCCGCGGCCCGAATGGCGACTTCGAGGTACCGCGCCGCGTCCGGGTCGCCGCGCTCCGCGCGACGCTCCCCGCGGACATAAGCCAGGAATCCGCGCGAGGTGGGCGAGCTCAGCTGCGACTCCAGGATGGTCATGGCGGCCTCGTACCGGGCAGCGCTGTCGTCGTCACCCGCATAGGCGGAGTTGAGCACCAGGTCGACCAACGCGAGGAGCTGGCAGTCCACGTCGCCCGCCGCCTTGGCCAGCTGCAGCGCTCGCTCCGCATATCCCAGCGCACCCGCGAGGTCACCGCGGAAGCTCAGCACGTTCGCGACCGCCTCGTACCCGCAGCTGGCGGCGGCCGGCTCTCCCGCCGTCTCGGCGGCCGCGATGGCCTGCCGTGCCTGGGCCTCGGCCACCGCGAGGTCCCCACGCTGCCAGCTCGAGGTGGCGAGCAGCCCGAGCAGCCGTGCCACCAGTGGGTGGGACGATCCGGATGCTGTCCAGCCGTCGGGACCCAGCGCCCTGCCGCCGGAGCCCAGCGCTCCGGCGACCTGCAGGGTCTGCTCGACGAGCTGGACCAGGTCGATGCGGCCGCGCAGGTAGGCGAGCTCGCCGAACGGCACGGTGAGCCGGAGCAGGTCCTCCAGCGGCCCGGCCTCGCACAGCCAGGCGTGTGCGCGGCGCAGGTCGGCCAGGTGCGCGTCGAACCGGCGGACCGCAGCCGCTTCGCCGGGCCCGCGGCGCTCGGCGCTCACCTCGTCGGCCAGCCGCAGCGCCCAGGCG
>DASQWR010000158.1:0-16420 GCA_035640155.1 Pseudonocardiaceae bacterium | reverse complement strand
CGCCACCTCGGCCGCCTCGATCGCCCCGCGGGTGCGCAGCGAGGCGTAGTACTCCGCGCCGCTGGCGGTGTTGACCCGCTTGCGCAGCCCCGCAGTGTCCACGAGCCGCCACAGCTGCCCGTCGAGCTCCACCAGCGAGTCGACCGGGTCGACGGTGGTGCCGGCCACCTCGTGCACCACCGAGCGCTGCTCCCCCACCAGCCGGTTGAGCAGCGAGGACTTGCCCACGTTCGGCTTGCCCACCAACGCCACCCGCCGCGGCCCGCCGTCACCACCCGGGACGTCGCGCGGCGAGGAGGGCAGCACCGCCAGCACCGCGTCGAGCAGGTCCCCGGTGCCGCGGCCGTGCAGCCCGCTCACCGGGTGCGGCTGCCCCAGGCCCAACGACCACAGCGCGGCAGCGTCCGCCTCGGCCCGCTCGTCGTCCACCTTGGTCGCGGCGAGCAGCACCGGCGTGCCGGCCCGGCGCAGTGTCCGCGCCACCGCCTCCTCCGCCGCGGTGGCGCCCACCATCGTGTCCACGACCAGCAACACGGCGTCGGCGGTGTGCATGGCCATCTCGGCCTGCGCGGTCACCGCCGCCTGCAGGCCGCGGGCGTCGGGGGTCCACCCGCCGGTGTCCACCACGGTGAACCGCCGGCCGTTCCACAGCGCGTCGTAGGCCACCCGGTCCCGGGTGACGCCGGGGACGTCCTGCACCACCGCCTCGCGCCGGCCCAGGATCCGGTTCACCAGGGTGGACTTGCCCACGTTCGGCCTGCCCACCACGGCGAGCACCGGCTGCTCGACCGTCGCCTGCGCCTCGTCGGGTGCGTCGTCCAGCGCGATCCACTCGGCCTCGTCCGACCAGGTTCCGTCCGCCCCGTTCCCGGTCATGTTCCGTCCCGCTCCACCGCGACCAGCAGACCACGCTGCGCGACCAGGCCGGACAGCCGCTGGAGGACCCCGTCCGCGTCGAGGCCGGTGGTGTCGAGCTCGACGGCGTCCTCGGCCCGGCACATCGGGGACGCGGCGCGGGTCGAGTCCAACCGGTCCCGGCGCTCGACCGACCGGCGCACCTGCTCCAGGTCACTCACCCCGTCCTGTCGCGCCCGCCGGTGCGCCCGCGCTCCGGGCGCGGCGGTGAGGAACACCTTGAGCGGCGCGTCGGGCGCGACGACCGTGCCGATGTCGCGGCCCTCGACCACGATGCCGTCAGCCGCGTCGATGATGCCCCGCTGCTGCGCGACGAGCAGCGCACGCACCCCCGGCACCGCGGAGACGGGGCTCACCGCCACCGTCGCCGCCGGCCCGCGGATCTCGGCGGCGACATCGGCACCGTCGAGTCGCACGGTCGGCGCGCACGGGTCGGTGCCGACGTCGATGCTGGCCGCCTGGACCACGCGGAGCACCGCTGCGGCGTCCCCGGGGTCCGCCCCGGCCCGCAGCACGGCCAGCGCCGCCGCCCGGTACATCGCCCCGGTGTCCAGGTAGCCGGCGAACAGGGCCGCGGCCAACCGGCGGGCGACGGTCGACTTCCCGGTTCCCGAGGGCCCGTCCAGCGCCACCACACCCCGCAGCCGGGCGTACTCCACGACTCGTCCTTCCACGCGCACCACTCGAAGGCTCCATTCTGCCCGTCGCCGGCACCGGTCCCGCCGCGCCTAGGCTGATGGCGTGGACGTGCAGGTGACGCCGTTGCCCGGGATCGGCACCCGGGAGGACTTCACGACCCGCTCCGGGCAACGGATCGGTGTCATCACCCACCGGGACGGGCACGTGGAGCTCATCGTCTCCCGGTCCGACGACCCGGACGCCTGCGTCGCCTCCATCCCGCTGACCGCGGAGGAGAGCAACACTGCCGCGAACCTGCTGGGTGCCCCGCACCTGGTCGGCCAGCTCGCGGAGCAGCAGCGTGACATCACGGGCATCGTCACCGCCCAGCTGCCCGTGCTGCCAGGATCACCGTTCGACGGGCGGACGCTCGCCGACACCGCGCTGCACACCCGCACCGGGGTGTCGGTGGTCGTGGTGGTGCGCCAGCAGGTGGTGCACCCCTCCCCCCGGCCCGACTTCGTCTTCGCGGGCAATGACCTGGTGGTGATGGTCGGCACCACCGAGGGACTCGAGGCCGCCGCCCGGATCTTCGACCAGGGCTGATGCACTCGACGGGGTTGGCGCTGGTCGAGCTGGGAGCGCTGTTCTTCGGACTGGGAGTGCTGGGGCGCCTCGCGCTGCGTATCGGGATCTCCCCGATCCCGCTCTACCTGCTCGGCGGCCTCGCCTTCGGGCAGGGCGGGCTGCTGCACATCGGTAGTGGCATCGAAGAGTTCACCACCCTGTCCTCCGAGATCGGGGTGGTACTGCTGCTGTTGCTGCTCGGGCTGGAGTACTCCGCAGCCGAGCTGATCACGGGGCTGCGGCGGGACTGGGTCGCCGGGGTCGTGGACGCGGTGCTCAACGCGGCGCCCGGGGCGGCGGTAGCGCTGCTGCTGGGCTGGGGGCCGCTCGGGGCGCTGGTGATGGCGGGCGTCACCTGGATCTCGTCCTCGGGGATCATCGCCAAGGTGCTCGGCGAACTCGGCCGACTGGGTAACCGGGAGACCCCGGTAGTGCTCTCGGTGCTCGTCCTCGAGGACCTCGCGATGGCCGTCTACCTGCCGATTCTCACCACGCTGCTCGCCGGGGTGAGCCTGCTCGGCGGGCTCTCCGCGGTCGGTGTCGCGCTGGTTGCGATCACGGTGGTGCTGGTGGTGGCGCTGCGCTACGGACGGGTGGTGTCCGCCGTCATCGACTCACCGGTCCCCGAGGTGTTCCTGCTCCGGGTGCTGGGGGTCGCGCTGCTCGTGGCGGGTGTCGCATCGCAGCTGGAGATCTCCGCCGCCGTCGGGGCGTTCCTGCTCGGCATCGCCATCTCCGGGTCCACCGCCGAGAACGCCACCAAGCTCCTCGAGCCGCTGCGCGACCTGTTCGCCGCGATGTTCTTCGTGGTCTTCGGCCTCAATACCGATCCGCGGCAGATCCCCTCGGTGCTCGGAATCGCGGTGGCGCTGGCCGCTGTTACCACCGCCACCAAGATCGCGACAGGCTGGTGGGCGGCCCGCCGGCGAGGCGTCGGCACCCTGGGGCGCTTCCGCGCCGGCAGCGCGCTGGTGGCCCGTGGCGAGTTCTCCATCGTCATCGCGGGCCTCGCCGTGGGATCGGGAATGGTGGACCCCGGCATCGCGCCGCTGGTCACGACCTACGTGCTGCTGATGGCCATCCTGGGTCCCGTCGCGGCCCGGGTGGTGGAGCCGGTGGTGCGCCGCACGGTGCTGCGCCGCCGTGCCGGCGTCACCGTGCCGGCGTCGCCAGGAGGCCGGTGACCGGTGCGGTCGGACCGAAATGCCAGGCATTCTGTCGGGGCGCTCCGCTAACGTCGGGGGTCCCGCTGTTCCACATTTCGGTAACCCACCACATCGGTGTCCCACCATGTCGGGAGCACGTCATGGCCGCACTCGCGGTCGAGGCCGAGGGCCTGGTGAAGACCTTCGGGTCCACCCGCGCGCTCGACGGCGTCGACCTGCAGATCCCGCACGGCACGGTCCTCGGCCTGCTCGGCCCGAACGGGGCCGGGAAGACCACCTGCGTGCGGATCCTGTCCACCCTGCTGCGCCCGGACTCCGGTCGCGCCACGGTGGCCGGAATCGACGTCCTCGCCGATCCCGACCGGGTCCGCCGCAAGATCGGACTGTCCGGGCAGTTCGCCGCCGTCGACGAGCAGCTCACCGGCTTTGAGAACCTCTACATGGTCGGCCGGCTCTACGGCATGCCGAAGCCGGACGCGCGAGCCCGGGCGCGGCAGCTGCTGGCCCGGTTCCGACTGGAGGAAGCGGCCGACCGGCCGTCGAAGGGCTACTCGGGCGGCATGCGGCGCCGGCTCGACCTGGCCGGGGCGCTGGTCGCCGAACCGCCCGTGGTGGTGCTCGACGAGCCCACGACCGGGCTCGACCCGCGGGGCCGGATGGACACCTGGGCGATCATCGGCGAGCTGGTCACCGACGGTGCCAGCGTGCTGCTGACCACCCAGTACCTGGAGGAGGCCGACCAGCTGGCTGACAGCATCGCGGTGCTCGACCGCGGTCGGGTGATCGCCCGCGGCAGCTCGGACGAGCTCAAGGCCCAGGTCGGTGGCGAGCGGCTGGAGCTGGTGCTCGAGGACCCGGTGGACCTGCCGGTCGCTGCGCGGGTGCTCGCCGGACTGGGCTCCGGCGAGCCGGTGGTGGACGAGGACACCCGCCGGGTGGGCATCGTCGTCGACGCCGGGGCGAAGTCCCTGGTGGAAGCATTGCGCCAGCTGGACCTGGAGAGCATCCCGGTGCGCGACGTCGGCCTGCACCGGCCGACTCTGAACGACGTCTTCCTCGCCCTCACCGGGCAGACCGCCGAGGAGGCCGCCGACGAAACCGCCGAGGAGAAGGGAAGCGCGCCGTGACCGTGATGCCGCAGGTGCTGCGCGACAGCAGCATCATCACCTGGCGCAACCTGACCAACATCCGCCGGATCCCCGACGCGCTGGTCGGCAGCACGATCCAGCCGATCATGTTCGTGCTGCTGTTCGCCTACGTCTTCGGCGGATCCCTCGGTGGCGGTGACTACCGGGAGTGGCTCATCGGCGGCATCTTCGCCCAGACCGTGGCGTTCAACGTCATCTTCACCACCCTCGGCCTCGCGAACGACCTGCAGAAGGGCATCATCGACCGGTTCCGCTCGCTGCCGATGTCGCGGCTCGCGGTGATCCTCGGTCGCACCACCTCCGACCTCGGGGTCAGCGCGCTCACGTTGGTCGTGATGAGCATCACCGGCCTGGCGGTGGGATGGCGGATCCGCGGCGGAGTGCTCGACGCGGCCCTCGGGTTCGGCCTACTCCTGCTCTTCTCCTTCGCGATGTCGTGGATCGGGGCGCTGATCGGGCTGATGGCCCGCACCGTGGAGGTGGCCCAGAGCGCCGGGCTGATCTGGCTCTTCCCGTTCACCTTCATCTCCTCGGCCTTCGTCCCGGTCGGCAACATGCCGGCGGTACTGCGGGTGGTGGCCGAATGGAACCCGGTCACCGCGGTGGCGCAGGCGAGCCGCGACCTGTTCGGCAACGAAGCCCCACCGGGGTTCCCACCGCCGGGCGGCTGGCCCGGTGAGCATCCGGTGATCTACGCCGCGGCGTGCTCGATCCTGATCGTCGCGGTGTTCATGCCACTCACCGTCGCCCGGTACCGGCGGGTCACCAGTCGCTGAGCGGATCGAGCACTGGGGGTCACAGCCCGACCGCGCGGTAGAGCGACCCGATCTCCTCCCGGGACGGCGCACGCAGCGTGCCGGGGCGCTGCTCACCCAGGCGCAGGTCCCCGATCGCGGTCCGCACCAGCCGCTCGGGAGGGTGGCCGACCTCGGCGAGCAGCCGCCGGACGAGGTGCTTGCGCCCCTCGTGCAGCACGACCTCGGCCAGCACCTTGCCGGGCAGCGCCTGCACTACCCGGAACGAGTCCACCGCGACCGGCCCGTCCTCGAGCACAACGCCCGCACGCAACGTGCGCCCAACCTCCCGCGGGACGGGGCCGGGCACCTCGGCGAGGTAGGTCTTGCGCACCTCATAGGACGGGTGCATCAGCCGGTGGGCGAGCTCGCCGTCGTTGGTGAGCAGCAGCAGCCCCTCGGTGTCGGCGTCCAGCCGGCCGACGTGGAAGAGCCGCTGCGCGCGGTCCGCGACGTGGTCCCCGACACAGGGCCGTCCCCGGTCGTCGGACATCGTGCAGTGCACCCCGCGCGGCTTGTTCATCACCAGGTGCACCACGTCCGAACGCAGCTCCAGCCGCATCCCGTCGACATGGATGACGGCCCGCTCGGGGTGCACCCGCAGACCCTGCTCGCGGACCACGGCGCCGTCCACGCTCACCCGGCCCTGTGAGATCATCTGCTCTGCGGCGCGGCGGGACGCGACCCCGGCGCGCGCGAGGACCTTCTGCAACCGGACGCCGGTGCGGGCCCCCTCAGTGCGGGACATCGTCGATCGCATCCACCTCAGGGAGCAGAGGCGCCAGTGGCGGCAGGTCGTCCAGCGAGGACAGACCGATCCGCTCCAGGAAGAGCTCCGTGGTGCAGTAGAGCAGCCCCTGGGTGTCGGGATCGACTCCGGTCTCCTCGACGAGACCGCGGGCGAGCAGGGTGCGCATCACACCGTCGACGTTGACGCCCCGCACCGCAGCGACCCGCGACCGGGTGACCGGCTGGCGATAGGCCACCACGGCGAGGGTCTCCAGCGCGGCCCGGGTGAGCTTGGCGCGCTGGCCGTCGAGCAGCAGTCGCTCCACGAACGGCGCGTGCCGGTCTCGGGTGTACAGCCGCCAGCCGTCACCGACCCGGCGCAGGTCGATGCCCCGGCCAGCCGCCGTGTACGACCCGCTCAGGCGCAGCAGCGCCTCTGCGACCCGTGACACCGGCTGGTCGACCGCGCTCGCCAGGGCGTCCGCACCCACCGGCGAGTCGACCACCAGCAGCAGCGCCTCCAGCGCGGCCTCCAGCTCGCCGTCCGCACCGAGGTCGGGCAGCCCGTCCGACTCCGCGGCTGTCGCCTGCGCACTCGGCTCGGTCATCCCGGCACTCGACTCGGTCATCCCGGCACTGGGCTCGCGTCGTCGGCCTCGTCCGGCGTCCCGCCGATCCACCGCACGCCCAGCTCTCCGAGCGGATCGCCCTGGTCGAACCCGACCAGGGCGTCGCGGTAGAGGTCCAGCAGTGCGAGGAAGCGCGCCACCACCTCGTAGGTGTGCTCACAGTCCACCACCAGCGCCCCGAACGTCGCGTATCCCTCGCGGGCGAGCCGGTCACGCAGCAGCGCCGCATGCTCATGCACCGAAACCCGGGCAGCATGCAGGTGCTCCAACGACATCACCGGCGGCGGCTTCGGCCGGAAGACCGCTGCCGCGATCTGAGCCAGCCGCGCCGCGTCCACACCGAGTGTCACTTCCGGGAGCAGCACCACGAAGCGCTCCTCCAGCGCCACCGACCGCGGGTAGCAGCGCAACGCCGCCGCCTCGAGCTCGGTGAACAGCGCCGCGACCTGCTTGTAGGCCCGGTACTGCAGCAGCCGGGCGAACAGCAGGTCCCGCGCCTCGAGCAGGGCCAGGTCGTCGGAGTCCTCGACCTGGGCGGCAGGCAGCAACCGCGCGGCCTTGAGGTCCAACAGAGTCGCCGCCACCACCAGGAACCCGGTCGTCTCGTCCAGGTCGACGCCGTCCCCGAGGGTGCGCAGGTGGGCGATGAACTCGTCGGTCACCCGGTGCAGCGCGACCTCGGTGACGTCCATCTGCTGCTGGGAGATCAGCTGCAGCAGCAGATCGAACGGGCCCTCGAAATTGTCCAGGTGCACGCTGAAGCGGCCGGCGGGGGTCTCCTCGGCAGCCACGGTCACCGCGCGATCACCTCCCGGGCCAGCGCCCGGTAAGCCTTGGCGCCGGCCGACTTCGGCGCCCACACGGTGATCGGTTCACCGGCCACCGTGGTCTCCGGGAACCGCACCGTGCGGTGGATCACGGTGTCGAAGACGGTGTCACCGAAGGCGTCCAGGACGCGGGACATCACCTCGCGGGCGTGCAGCGTCCGCGGGTCGTACATCGTCGCCAGGATCCCGACGATCTCCAGCTTGGGGTTCAGCCGCTCGCGCACCTTGTCGATGGTATCGATGAGCAGCGCCACCCCACGGAGGCTGAAGAACTCGCACTCCAGCGGGATCACCACGCCGTCCGCACAGGCCAGTGCGTTGATGGTGAGCAGCCCGAGCGAGGGCTGGCAGTCCACCAGCACGAAGTCGTACCGGTCCAGCGCCGGGGCGATGCACCTTCCGAGGGTCTGCTCGCGCCCGACCTCGGTGACCAGCTGGACCTCGGCGGCGGAAAGGTCGATGTTGCTGGGCAGCAGGTCCATCCCCTCGACCCTGGTCGGGATCACGACGTCCTCGACGGTGGTACCCCGCTCCATGATCAGGTTGTAGATGGACTGCTCCAGCTGGTGCGCAGGGATGCCGAGCCCCACCGACAGCGCGCCCTGCGGGTCGAAGTCCACCAGCAGCACGCGACGGCCGTACTCGGTCATCGCCGCACCGAGGTTGATGGTCGAGGTGGTCTTCCCGACGCCACCCTTCTGGTTGCACACGGCGATCACCCGCGCCGGACCGTGCCGATCCAGCTTGGGGGGCTCGGGCGCCGTCCGTCGGTGCCGTCCGGTCGAACCGGTGACGCCCTCCTCGACCTCCGGCTCGTCGTCGGGGGCAGGAGGGTCCGGCACGCCCAGCAGAGGCTGCGCCGACGACCAGGTGGACATGGGAGCGGTATCCCCTTCTCGACACGGATGAGCCCGCCGAGCCTATGCGGCGCACCGAGCTGCTTCAACGCGCCGCGCCGCCGGTGGGGGGTGTGCCTCGGTTCAACCGTGGGCCCGGGGGTGCGCGGTGGCGTAGACCTCGCGCAGCGTGTCCACCGTGACCAGGGTGTAGACCTGCGTGGTGGTCACCGACGCGTGCCCGAGGAGCTCCTGCACCACGCGGACGTCCGCACCGCCCTCGAGCAGGTGGGTGGCGAAGGAGTGCCGCAGGGTGTGCGGCGACACCGCGGTGGGGATCCCGGCCCGGGTGCCGGCCTCGCGCAGCACCGTCCATGCGCTCTGCCGGGACAGCCGGGCCCCTCGGGTATTGAGGAAGACAGCCGGGGTGCCGCGCCCGCGGGTGGCGAACGCCGGCCGGGCCCGGACCAGGTAGGCGTCCAGCGCGGCCAGCGCGGGCCGGCCGACCGGCGCCAGCCGCTGCTTACCCCCCTTGCCGCGCAGCAACACCATGCGCGCCTGCGCGTCGACGTCGTCGACGTCGAGCCCCACCCCCTCCGAGATCCGCGCCCCGGTGGAGTAGAGGAGCTCCAGCAGGGCGCGGTCGCGCAGCCCGCGGGGTGCGTCCCCCGGCGTCTCCAGCAGCCGCAGCACGTCGTCGACCGCGAGTGCCTTGGGCAGCCGTCTGGGCGGGCTCGGCGGTTGCACCGCGGCCGCGACGTCCACCTCGACCAGGCCGTCGCGGTACGCGAAACGGTGCAACCCGCGGGCCGCGATGAGCGTGCGCGCTGCCGACGAGGCCGCGAGTGGGCGGTGCCCGGCGGTGCCCTCACGCAGCGCGGCGAGGAAGGAGGTGACGTGCCGCTCGGTCACCTCACCCAGGTGCTCCACCCCGGCCTCGGCGAGGTGGGCGATGTAGCGGCGCAGGTCCCGGGCGTAGGAGTCGAGCGTGTTGCGGGCAGTGCCCCGCTCGACGGCGAGGTGGTCGAGGTAGGCGGAGACCACCGCCTGCAGACCGGGCGGCACGGGGCGCTCCCGCGGGGCCGGAGTCCCCGGGAAAGTCCTCGCCCCTGCGGTGCTCAGGCCAGTGCCTCCGTCAGCGCCACGGATGGCAGTCCGTGCGCCCGGGCAACCTCATCGAGCACAACGGCGCCGCGCACCACGTTCACCCCGCGCGCCAGCGCCGGGTCGTCCTGCGCCGCCTGCCGCAGCCCCTTGCCGGCCAGTGCGGCCACGTAGGGCAGGGTCACGTTGGTCAACGCGTAAGTCGACGTGTGGGGCACTGCGCCGGGCATGTTCGCCACGCAGTAGAAGACCGATCGGTGCACGACGAAGGTCGGGTCGGCGTGCGTGGTGGGCCGCGAGTCGGCGAAGCAGCCGCCCTGGTCGATGGCGATGTCCACCAGCGCCGAACCCGGGCGCATCCGGCTCACCAGGTCGTTGCTCACGAGGGTGGGTGCCTTCGCGCCGGGCACCAGCACCGCGCCGATCACCAGGTCCGCCCACAGGCAGGCCTTCTCCACCTCGTAGGCGTTGGACGCGATGGTCTGCAGGTGCCCTCGGTAGCCGAAGTCGATCTGCCGCAGCCGGTTGATGTTCGTGTCGAGCACCACCACCTCGGCCTGGAACCCGAGCGCGATGGTTGCGGCGTTCAGGCCCGAGACACCCGCGCCGATCACCGCGACCTTGCCAGCCGGCACCCCGGACACCCCGCCGAGCAGCACCCCCCGCCCGCCCTGCGCCCGTTCCAGGCAGTGCGCACCGACCTGGGGCGCCATCCGGCCGGCGACCTCGCTCATCGGTGCGAGCAGCGGCAGCGAGCCGTCCGGCAGCTGCACGGTCTCGTAGGCGACGGCGTCGATGCCGGAGTCCACCAGCGCCCGCGTGCATTCCCCGGACGCCGCAAGGTGCAGGTAGGTGAACAGCACCTGCCCCTTGCGCATCCGGTGGTACTCCTCCGCGACGGGCTCCTTGACCTTGAGGACGAGCTCGCCGTCGGCCCAGACGTCGTCGGCAGCGGGAACGATCCGGGCACCCGCGGTGACGTAGGCATCGTCCGGGAAGGCGGAGCCGGCACCGGCCGCGTGCTCCACGAGCACCTCGTGTCCGCGGCGGGTCAGTTCGTGCACGCCGGCGGGAGTCATCGCCACCCGGTACTCGTGGTTCTTCAGCTCACGCGGAACACCGATCTTCACGTCCGCTGCCTCCCCTGGGACTGTGCCGATCCGGGTCCGGGCCTCCGGTGGTGGCAGCTTAGCGAGGACCCGCTCACCGGGCGGCGCCTCGTGCCGGCCAGCGGCG
Source organism: Pseudonocardiaceae bacterium (assembly GCA_035640155.1). GTDB lineage: Bacteria > Actinomycetota > Actinomycetes > Mycobacteriales > Pseudonocardiaceae > JALYQB01. The sequence goes on along the minus strand of DASQWR010000158.1, from coordinate 5,791 downwards.
GTAGGTGCCGGCCGGTCCGCGCCGGTACGGTGAGCCCATGGTGGGTGGCGAACGGCCGGAGCGCGTCCGGGCGAGCAGCGAGGAGCGGGAAACGGCCATCCGTGCCCTTGGCGAGCATCTCACGGCCGGCCGGTTGGACATGGCCGAGTACACCGAGCGGGTGGGCAACGCGACGGCGGCACGCACCGTGGGCGAGCTGGACGTCCTGTTCGTGGACCTGCCCGGACCGCATTACCACTCGCGAGTGCCATACCCGGCCGGCGAAGGGTCCTACCCGGCCGGCGGAGGTGCCACGATGCCACGACCGGCCGGGTCACCGGCGCACGGCTACCCGCCCGATCCGGTAGCGCCGTACGGCTACGACCCCTACGGCCGGCCGTACTCGGACCGGTCGAAGGTGATCGCCGGGGTCCTGCAGATCGTGCTTCCGATCGGAATCGGCCGATTCTACGCCGGGCGCCCCGGCCTCGGTCTCGCGCAGCTCCTGGTCGCCCTGCTCACGCTCGGTCTGGGTACGGTGTGGTCCTTCATCGACGGGATCCTGCTGCTGGTGCAGGGCGGGACGGATGGCCAGGACCGACCGCTACGGGGCTGAAGCACCGGGGGCGCGCTCGCTCGGCGACGCGGTCAGCGCCCGCGGCGGGAGGCGAACCGGGTCGGACGGTCGCGCCACGGCGCGTCGACCGCCCTCGGCTGCGCCGCCCCGGCGAGGACGGCGTGCGCGGCGAGCAGGCCGGCGGTTGTGGACGAGTTGACGATCTCCCCCGCCAGCACCCGGCGCACCGCTTCGTCGAGCGGCACCCGGTGGATCTCCAGATCCGCCTCCTCGTCGTCGGCGCCGGCCGGACGCGTCACCGCGGAGAGCCCGCAGGCCAGGAACACCCGGACCGACTCGTCGCTGAACCCCGGCGACGAGGCGACATCGACCAGCACCGACCAGTCGGTGGCCGCGACCCCGACCTCCTCCGCCAGCTCCCGGCGGGCGGTCACGACGGGCTCCTCCCCCACGGCGTCGAGCAGGCCGGCGGGCAGCTCCCACAGCGCCCGCCCGAGCGGGTGCCGGTACTGGTGGATCATGACGACGCGGCGCTCGTGGTCCAGCGGGACGATCGCGACTGCGCCGGGGTGCTCCACCACCTCCCGCGTCGCGGTGCCCCCCGATGGCATCACCACCTGGTCGACGCGCAGCGCCAGCACCCGCCCGACGTGCCGCGTCTCGCTGCCGGAGACCGGAAAGTGGTGCCGCGAGCTCACCGGCGGGCACCGGCCGGGACCGCGGTGACGTCCATCGGGAGGCGTTCGGCGGCCCGGTAGTCCAGCGCGGCCCGGACGAACGCGGCTAACAGCGGGTGCGGCCGGGTCGGCCGGCTCTTCAGCTCGGGGTGTGCCTGGGTGCCCGCGTAGAAGGGATGGGCCTCGGCCGGCAGCTCGACGAACTCGACCAGACGCCCGTCCGGCGAGGTGCCGCTCACCACCAGGCCGGCCGCCGTGAGCGCCTGCCGGTAGGCGTTGTTCACCTCGTAGCGGTGCCGGTGTCGCTCGCTGACCTCGGTACGCCCGTAGGCCTGCGCCACGACCGACCCGGGCACCAGCGCCGCCGGATAGGAACCGAGACGCATCGTGCCGCCTAGGTCCCGCTCACCGGCGACCACGTCCGCCTGGTCGGCCATCGTCGAGATCACCGGGTGCGCGGTGTACTCGTCGAACTCCGTCGAGTTGGCCGCCTCCAACCCGCCCAGGTTCCGGGCGGCCTCGATCACCATGCACTGCAGGCCGAGGCACAGCCCGAGCGCCGGGACACCTCGGGTGCGAGCGTGGCGCAGCGCGCCGACCTTGCCCTCGATGCCGCGCACCCCGAAACCACCGGGGACGAGGACCGCGTCCACCCCGTGCAGCGCGGCGTCCGCCCCCGCCGGCGTCTCGCATCGGCCGGAGGGCACCCACACCAGCTCGACCCGCGCGCGGTGGGCGAACCCCCCGGCGCGCAGCGCCTCGGTGACCGACAGGTACGCGTCGGGCAGGTCGACGTACTTGCCGACCATCGCGATCCGCGCCGTCTCCGCCGGGTCGTGCACCCGGTCGAGCAGGTCGCCCCACTCGGTCCAGTCGACGTCGCGGAACGGCAGCCCGAGCCGGCGCACCACGTAGGCGTCCAGACCCTCGGCGTGCAGCACCTTGGGGATGTCGTAGATCGACGGGGCGTCCGGCGCCGCGACCACCCCGTCGATGTCCACGTCGGACATCAGCGCGATCTTGCGCTTGAGTCCGTCCGGGATCTCGCGGTCCGCACGGCAGACCAGCGCGTCGGGCTGGATGCCGATGTTGCGCAGCGACGCCACCGAGTGCTGCGTCGGCTTCGTCTTCAGCTCTCCTGACGGCGCCAGGTAGGGCACCAGGGAGACGTGCAGGAAGAAGCAGTTGTCCCGCCCCAGGTCGTGTCGGACCTGCCGGGCCGCCTCGAGGAACGGCAGCGACTCGATGTCCCCCACCGTCCCACCGACCTCGGTGATCACAACGTCCGGCGCGGTCCCGTCCGTTCCCGGCCTGCTCGGATCCTCCTGGGCCATCGCCGTGATCCGGGCCTTGATCTCGTCGGTGATGTGCGGGATCACCTGCACGGTGTCACCGAGGTACTCGCCCCGGCGCTCCTTCGCGATCACCGTGGAGTAGATCTGGCCCGTGGTGACGTTCGCCCGCCCGGAGAGGTCGCGGTCGAGGAACCTCTCGTAGTGGCCGATGTCGAGGTCGGTCTCCGCGCCGTCCTCGGTGACGAACACCTCGCCGTGCTGGAAGGGGTTCATCGTCCCGGGGTCGACGTTGAGGTACGGGTCGAGCTTCTGCATCGTCACCCGCAACCCACGGGCGGTGAGCAGCTGCCCGAGGCTGGACGCGGTGAGCCCCTTGCCCAGCGAGGAGGCGACGCCTCCGGTGACGAACAGGTACCTGGTCGGGCGGACGTGTGGGGCCAAGGCATCTCCCGTGGTCCGACCGGCCGTTTCGAATCCGGCCGGTTCACCTGCGGCGGACGGCGAGCCGCCGACCACGGAGCCTCACGGTAACACCTCAGCCGGCTCTGCCCTGCTGGCGGCTCAGCCGGCGCTCTGCCGGGTTGCCGGCTCAGCCGGCGGCGGGGGCCATCGCGTCCGCGTTTCCGGCGGTGCCGTAACGCCCGGCCCGCCCCTGCGCCTGCTCGGCGAGGGCGAGCACCGTGGTGATCCGGCCGGATGGGCTGTCGACGCCGTCGACGGTGGACAGCACCGAGGTGGCGGCCGTGTCTGCCCGCACCACGCCGAGCGCCCCGTCGGCTTGCGCCGAGCCCGTCCGGCCGGCGAGGACCGCACCGGCGCCCGACCGGTCGAGCTGGGTGGCGAAGCGGGCCACGGTGCCAGCCCGATCCCCGCTGCCGTTCCCGGCTGCAGTGGCCCCGGTGAGCACCACGGCGAGCTGGGCAGGCTGCAGCTGCGGGGCGGCCCGGATGAACCCGCCGTCACCGAGCCCGGCGAGCACCACCGCCGTCTCGTCCGGGCTGGCCGGTGCCGCGCCGGTGCTGGGATCGAGCAGCAGCAACGACCCCAGCAACCCGCCGGTCAGGGTGCCCGCGTCGGGTGCGGTCGGCAGCTGCGTCCCGGCGGGCAGCAGGCGGGTGGTCAGCTCGATCAACTGGTCGGAGCGCGACGGGTCGGTGAACGCGTCGGTGAGCTGCACCTCGCCGGTCACCGTGGCACCAGCGCTGCGCAGCAGGGACACCAGGCCGTCGCGGTCCACCGGGTCGGCGCCTGCGGTGGTCACGAGCACGACGGTGCGGCCCTGCAGGGTCCCGCGGACCGCTCGGGGGCCCAGCGCGGTGGCGAACGCGGCGGCGTCATCGAGCCGGGCCCGCAACCCGTCGCTGTCCGCCTGCAGGTCGGTCACCTGCTGTTCGAGCCGGGTGCGGTCCGAGCTCAGTCCGGACAGCAGCCGATCGCTGATGGCGGTCGAGCCGAGCACGACGCCGAGCGCCAGCGCGAGGAATACCGCTCCGATCGAGATGATGTGGTAGCGAAGCGAGATCACAGTCTAGGTCAGTCCCTTGATCCAGGAGAGGAAACGGTTCCAGGTGTCGCCGACGAGGCTGGTGTAGACGTCGCCGACGTCGGAGACGAGCAGCGCCGCGGCCATCGCGACCAGTGCGGCGAGCACCATCAGCGCCACCACGCCGGTCGGCACGCGGCTGCGGTGCAGGGCGGCGACGGCCTTGCCGTCCACCAGCTTGGTGCCCAGGCGCAGCCGGGTGAGGAAGGTGGACGGGTTCGAACCCGAGCGGCCGCGGTCGAGGAACTCGTGCAGCGTCGCCTGGAAGCCCACCGTGATCACCAGGTCAGCCCCGTGGGCCTCGGCGAGCAGCAGCGCGAGGTCCTCCGGGTTGCTCGCCGCCGGAAAGGCGACCGCCCCGATCCCGAGGTCCTGGATGCGCTCGAGCCCGGGCGCGTGCCCGTCCGGCTGCGCGGGGATCACGACCTGAGCGCCGCAGCTGAGCACGCTCGCGGTGACCTCGTCCGGATCGCCCACGATGAGATCCGGTCGGTGGCCGGCTTCGCGCAGCGCGTCCGCACCTTTCTCGACACCGATCAGCACTGGCCGCTGCTCGCGGACGAAGCGTTCGAGCGCCGCCAGGTCCGCGGTGTGGTCGTAGCCCGCGGCGACCACCAGCACCTGCCGGCCCTTGATCGCGACGTCGACCTCGGGCACGCCGACCCCGTCGAGAACCAGCGCGCGCTCGTGGCGGAGGAACTCGATGGTGTTCGCCGAGAACGCTTCGAGCTGCGCCGACAAGCCGGACTTCGCCTCGATCATCTGATCGGCGACCGAGGCGGGGGTCTGCTCGGTGCCGCGGGCGAGCTCCTTGGCACCCGCATGGACCACGCCCTCGTGCAACCGGAGCCTGGTCCCGTCCTTGACGATCCGCAGCACCTCGGGCCCGACCCCGTCCACCAGGGTGACACCGGCGCCCACCAGGATCTCGGGGCCCAGGTTCGGGAACCGGCCGGAGATCGAGGGAGCAGCGTTGACCACCCCCCTGACCTGCGCGGAGACCAGGGCGTCGGCAGTACGGCGGTCGAGGTCCACCTGGTCGAGCACGGCGATGTCGCCGGGACGGATCCTGCGCAGCAGGGCGTCGACGCGGCGGTCCACCCTGGCCACGCCGATCGTCCCGGGTGGTGCCGCACGGGAGCGGCCGAGCAGACCGGAGATCCTCATGCTGACCATGGTGTCAAGCCGAGCGGTTGAGGCCGGGTAGGCGCGCCGGACCAGCGGGTGGGTGCGCCGGGATCAGCCCGCCCTGCGCCGCCGCGGGTGCTTGTCGGCGGCGGCCACGGCAAGCAGCTCCTCGGCGTGTGCGCGCCCCGTCTTGGTGTCCGCCATCCCGGCGAGCATCCGGGCCAGCTCCACCACCCGGTGTTCCTCGTCGACCTCGCGGACGCCGCTGCGGGTGAGCCCGGTGCTGGAGGCGGCCTTGTCCACCACCAGGTGTCGGTTGGCGTACGCGGCGACCTGCGGCAGGTGGGTGACCACCACGACCTGGTGGGTGCGGGCGAGTTGGGCCAGCCGCCGCCCGATCTCCACTGCGGCGCGACCACCGACGCCGGCGTCGACCTCGTCGAACACCAGGGTGGGCACCGGGTCTGCGTCGGCCAGCACCACCTCGAGCGCGAGCATCACCCGGGAGAGCTCCCCGCCGGAAGCGCCCTTGTGCACGGGCAGCGCAGCGGCACCCGGATGGGGTGCGAGCCGGAGCTCGACATCGTCGGTG
>DASQWR010000157.1:0-2921 GCA_035640155.1 Pseudonocardiaceae bacterium | reverse complement strand
ACCTGGTGCGGATGCTGCGCGACTTCCCCGATCTCGCGGTGACCCGGCTCGCTTCGGGGTTGCCGATGGGCGGGGACCTCGAGTTCGCCGACGAGCTGACCCTCGGCCGGGCGTTCTCGGGCCGCCGCGCCGTGTAGCCGGCGCCGGGCGAGGCGTTCCGTCCGGGTCCCGCGGGCCAGTCCGACCGGCTCGCGTCCGCCGAACTTGAGCTGGGGAGAACCCCATGAGCACCGTGCGCACGATCAGCGTCATCGGCACCGGGTATCTCGGCGCAACCCATGCCGCCTGTATGGCCGACCTCGGTTTCCGGGTGATCGGCGTGGACACCGATGCGGCCAAGATCGGCTCGCTCGCCGAGGGCAGGCTGCCGTTCTTCGAGCCCGACCTCGAACCGCTGATCCGCAAGCACGTCGAGCACGGGCGGCTGCGGTTCAGCACCGACATCGCCGAGGCCGCTGCCGCCGACGTCCACTTTCTCTGCGTCGGCACCCCGCAGCGTCGTGACGGGCTGGGTGCCGACCTTGCTGCGGTGCACGCCGCTGCTGCCGCGCTGGCCACGCACCTGCGGCGACCGTGCCTGGTGGTGGGCAAGTCCACGGTGCCGGTGGGCACCGCCGCCGAGGTCGCCGCGATGCTGTGCAGCGGCGCTCCCGCGGGCGACGACGTCCACCTCGCCTGGAACCCGGAGTTCCTGCGCGAGGGCCGCGCGGTGCAGGACACGCTGCACCCGGATCGGTTCGTCTTCGGCGTCAGTGACGAGCAGGACCTCGATGTGCTGCGCGCGGTGTACGCCGACGCGCTGGCGGGCGGGGTGCCCGAGGTGGTCACCGACCTGCCCACGGCCGAGCTGGTGAAGGCAGCGGCGAACAGCTTCCTCGCCACCAAGATCTCGTTCGTCAACGCGATGGCTGAGGTGTGCGACGCGGCCGGGGCCGACGTCCTGTCGCTGACCGCCGCGCTCGCGCACGACACCCGCATCGGGGGGCAGTTCCTGCGCCCAGGCCTCGGGTTCGGGGGCGGGTGCCTACCCAAGGACATCCGGGCGTTCGTGGCCCGCGCCGAGGAGCTGCACGCCCCAGGGGCCGTGGCGTTTCTGCGGGAGGTGGACCAGATCAACATCCGCTGCAGGGAGCGTGTGGTGGACCTGGTGGCCGAGGAGCTGGACGGTTCGGCGGCGGGCCGCACGGTCGCGGTGCTCGGCGCGGCGTTCAAGCCGGGCTCGGACGACGTGCGGGACTCACCCGCGCTGCATGTCGCGGCGGCCCTGCACCGGCTGGGGGCGCAGGTGCGGGTGCACGACCCGAAGGCCCGCGACGCGGCCGCCCGGCTCAGCCCCGAGCTGACGCATGCCAGCACCGTCGCCGGCGCCTGCCTGGACGCGGACCTGGTGCTGCTCGCCACCGAGTGGCCGCAGTACGTCGAGCTCGACCCGGCCCACCTCGCCGGCATGGTCCGGGGGCGGCGCGTGGTGGACACCCGCCATGCCCTGGACGCCGGGCGCTGGCGCGCCGCCGGGTGGCGCTACCGGGCACCGGGACGGGTCCCCTGAGCCGGATCCCCTGAGCCGGATCCCCTGGGCCGGGTCAGTCGTCCTCGTCCTCCGGAGCGCCCACCGACACGGGTTCCCAGCGCAGCGCGCCGCCGCAGCGCGAGCACCATCGGCGCTCGTCCCGCAAGGCGCCGAGCGTGCTCCACTCCCTGTTCAGTTGCTGCCGCTCCGCGGCGTGCTGCCGGAAGCGACCCTCGAGGGCCTGCACGGTCCAGGTAGATCCGGCCAAGACTCCGATACAGCCCACCAACAGCATCCCCACCAGCACGATCGTGATCATGACAAACTCCTTCCTGGCGCGTGGTGCCGGGCGAGTCCCGTCCGGACGCTCGTCTTCGCTGCGGGCGAGTGGGCGGATTTCCTCGCTGGCGTGAAGAACGGCCAGTTCGACCTCTGAAGCGTGGTGGCGGTGCCCGAGACGCCCTCGTTCATCGTTGACGGCATCCCGCGCGGGCGCGCATCGGGCTAATCTCGGCCATTGCCCGAGATCCCGGACTTCTGAGGTACGCGATGATCCGCTCCCGCCTGACCCGGCTCCGCCAGCTCGCAGCGGTGACGGCCGTCGCCACCGTCGCCCTCTCCGCCTGCGCGGCATCCGAGCGGGGCGAGGGCGCTGGCGGGACCGGCGGCACGCTGACCTTCGGCGCGGCGGGCGCGCCGTCGCTGTTCGACCCGTTCTACGCCTCGGACGGCGAGACCTTCCGCATCTCCCGGCAGATCTTCCAGGGGCTGGTCGGCATCGAGCCCGGCACCTCGAACCTGCAACCGGAGCTGGCCACCGGCTGGCGGTCCAGCGAGGACGGCTTGCGCTGGACGTTCACCCTGCAGGAGGGGGTGAGGTTCCACGACGGCACCGAGTTCGATGCGGAGGCGGTGTGCGCGAACTTCGAGCGGATGTTCAACCAGACCGGTGCCGGGCAGAGCGACGCCCTGTCGTACTACTGGATCCAGAGCTTCGGCGGCTTCGCCGACGGCGCAGCCCCCTCGCTCTACGAGTCCTGCACGGCGCGGAACCCGGCCACCGCGGTCATCACGCTGACCCGCGTCACCGGGCAGTTCCCGGCGCTGCTGGCCCTCGAGTCCTTCTACATGCAGAGCCCGACCGCGATGGCGCGGTACCAGGCGAACAACGTGCGGGCCCAGGGCGAGGGCTTCGTGTTCCCGGAGTACGCGACCTTGCATCCCACCGGCACCGGCCCGTTCCGGTTCGTGGGTTACGACGAGGCCAACGGGACCGTCGAGCTGGCCCGGTACGGGCAGTACTGGGGCGAGTCGGCGAGGCTGGACCGGCTGATCTTCCGGGTGATCCCGGACGAGACCGCGCGGCGCCAGGCGCTGGAGGCCGGCGAGATCGACGGCTACGACTTCCCGA
>DASQWR010000156.1:0-20740 GCA_035640155.1 Pseudonocardiaceae bacterium | reverse complement strand
TGGCATCCGCACCGAAGAGGCCCGCGCGCTGCGCTGGTCCCACGTGGTCACCTGGGGGGTAGCGGATAGCGCGGTATGGGTGCCGGTCACCGAAGCCGGGTTCGATCACGAGCGGTTCGCGATCTACGTCTGGCGCTCGGTACGTGCCAACGGTGACACCAAGACCGAGAAGTCACGCCGGACGCTGGAACTGCCCACGCAGGCCGCTGAGGCGCTCCGCACGCACCATGTACGGCAGGCGAGGGAGCGACTGACGGCAGGCAGGCGCTGACGGGATCACGGTCTCGTCTTCGCCAGCCAGGTGGGGACACCGCTCGACACGTCCCACGTTCGCCGGGCCTTCAAAGCGATCACCAAGAGGGCCGGTCTCGGCGAGAACTGGACGCCGCGGGAGCTGCGCCACTCGTTCGTGTCCCTGATGAGCGACAACGGCGTTCCCCTCGAAACCATCGCTGATCTCGTCGGGCACGCCAGCACGGCGGTAACCGAGGAGGTCTACCGGCACCAACTCAAGCCGGTGATCACTCAAGGCGCCGAGACCATGAACACCATCTTCACCCAGAACGAAGCCCGGCCAGCGTGAGGCGAGTGGCCCCCGGTTTGGCCCCCACAGATCTTCCGCAAGATGGCTAAGAGACGAGTTTTTCCTGGTCGGGGTGACAGGATTTGAACCTGCGACCTCTTCGTCCCGAACGAAGCGCGCTACCAAGCTGCGCCACACCCCGAAGAACGTCGCCGAGTCTAGCCCACGGCCGGGGTGACCCGAACCGGAGATCCGGGGCGGGGCACCAGCGTCAGCAGGCTCGCCTCGGGTGGGCAGGCGAACCGAACCGGGGCATACGGCGAGGTGCCCAGTCCGGCCGAGACGTGCAGCCAGGTGTGAGCCCCCCACCGCGACACGCCCCGCGCCCGGGAGCGGTCCAGCCCGCAGTTCGTCACGAGGGCCCCGTAGCCGGGCAGCCGCAGCTGACCACCGTGGGTGTGGCCGGCGAGCACCAGGTCGTAGCCGTCCGCGGCGAACGCGTCGAGTACCCGAGGCTCCGGGGAATGGGTGAGCCCGAGTCGCAGGTCGGCGGCCGGGTTGGTGAGCCCGGTGACGCGCGGGTAGCGGTCCAGCCGCAGGTGCGGGTCGTCCACCCCGGCGGCGACCAGGGTTCGGTGGCCGAGGGCGACCTCGCACCGGGTGTGGGTGAGATCGGTCCATCCGTGCTCGGTGAACGCGGCCCGCAGATCCCGCCAGGGCAGCGCGTCACCATAGGACCGTTGGCGTCGTGACCTGGCCAGGTAGCGCAATGGGTTTTTCAGCTGCGGCGCGAAGTAATCGTTGCTGCCAAACACGAACACCCCGGGCAGCCTCAGCAGCGGCTGCAGCGCCCGGAGCACGGCGGGAACGGCGTGCGGATGCGCGAGGTTGTCACCGGTGTTCACCACCAGATCGGGCTCCAGGTCGGCCAGCCCGGCCACCCACCGCTGCTTGGAGTGCTGCCGTGGTGTCATGTGCAGGTCGGAGAGGTGCAGGACGCGCAGCGGATCTGCTCCTGCGGGAAGCACCGGGATCGTCGCACGGCGCAGGGTCCAGTTCCGGCGCTCGATCCCGACCGCGTACCCGAGCGCGGCGACGCCCACCCCGAAGATGCTCATCCCGAAGGCAGCCATCCCGGTGGTACCCAGTCCGGAGCCGGTGGCGCGGCCGAGGGTGCTCACGACGTCTCATCCTACGTCGGCGTGCTGAGCGCCCGGGAGCCATGGGGCGGCCAGCCATCCCGCAAGCGACCCCTGGTTCCGACGGTGAGAAGGCAGGCGGGTGGAGCCGTCGCGACGCGATAGCGTCTGTGCCCATGGCAGAGCTCAAGGACCGGTTGCGGGCCGATCTCACCGCGGCGATGAAGGCGCGGGACACCACGACGGTGGCGACGTTGCGGATGGCGCTGGCCGCGGTGTCGAACGAGGAGGTGTCGGGCTCCGCGGCGCGTGAGCTCTTGGACGAGGAGGTGCGCGCGGTGCTGGCCCGGGAGGCCAAGAAGCGCCGCGAGGCAGACGAGGCGTTCAGCGCAGCCGGACGCGAGGAGCGAGCCGCGCAGGAGCGAGCCGAGGGCGAGATACTCGCCGGTTACCTGCCTGCGCAGCTCGACGACGACGAGCTGTCCCGGTTGGTGGCCGAGGCGGTCGAGGAAGTAACCGCCTCGCTCGGCGAACCCCCGGGTCAGCGCCAGATGGGCCAGGTCATGAAGGCCGCCACGGCACGGACCTTCGGCCGGGCCGAAGGCGCCCGGGTGGCCGCCGCCGTCCGCGCCGCGCTGGCGGCCTGATCAGGCGGTTGGCCCGCGGGGTGACCCGGGGTGCTACTCGGGCTCCGGCTGTGGTGGTGGTTCCGGGTTCGGCTCCGGCACGAACGGGCCCGGGTCGGGATTGAACGGGTCGAACTCGTCGAAGTCAAAGTCGGGTTCCGACTCCTCCTCGAACGGTGGGGGTAGCGGGGCCCCACCGTCCGACTCTTCGGGCAGCGGTTCGGGCTCCCTGGTCTCCACCGGCGGGGGATTGCCGTTGCTGACGCCGATCGTCACCAGATCACCCGGCAAGGCCGAGTCGGAGGGGTTCTGCGAGGTGACGATGCCCCGTGGCTGGGTGGAGTCGGTGTCGAACGACTGCACCCGAAAGCCGGCACGTTCCAGGGTCAACCGGGCCTGGTTCTCACCCTGGCCGACGACGTTGGGCACCTGGGCGCCGCCGCCGCCCGAGACGTAGCGCGGGTCGGTGGGCGGCATGGGCAGTACGGGCAGCCCCTCGTGCATCGGGATCATGGCGTTGAACCACGTCCGCGCCGGGACCTTGCCGCCGAAGATGTTCCCGGTCCCGCACAGCCGTGGCGGGTCGGTGTCGCAGATCGGTCGCGGGTTGCTGCCATCGGGCCACACCAGCACGGCTCCCGCGTACTGCGGCGTGGCGCCGACGAAACCGGCGGAGCGGTTGTTCTGCGTGGTGCCCGTCTTGCCCAGCATCGGCCGGCTCCACCCGGCGTTCTGCGCCGCGGTGTAAGCGGTGCCGCCGGGCGCGTCGTCCTGGCTCAGGCCGACGGCCAGTGTGTTGGCCAACCCTTCCGGCACTGCCTGCTCGCACGGCGCTTCCTTCAACGGCACCGGCTTCCCGTTCCGGTCGGTGATGGCCTCGATGGGGCTTGGCGGGCACCAGGTGCCGCCACTCATCAGCGTCGCCGCGACGTTGGCGAGGTCGAGCGGGCTGGTCGGCTCCGGCCCCAGCGTGTAGGACCCGCGGTTCTCGGACTTCACCGCCTCGGCGATGGTGCGCCCCTCGCCGTCGCGCACGTTCAGGCTGGTGCGCATGCCAAGGCGGTAGGCCATGTCGACGATCGGGGTGACCGAGCCGACGCGGTCGGCGAGCGCGACGAACGTGGTATTGGGGGAGATGGCAAGCGCGGTTTGCAGGGTGATGGATCTGTTGGCGTAGTTGCCCGCGTTCCGCACCGTATAAGGTGCGCTACCGTTCGTGTAGACGCGTGAGGTGTAGGCGCTCGGCACCGACACCGGGGTCTCGATGCCGAGGCCCTTCTCCAGCGCGGCGGCCGCGGTGAAGATCTTGTAGATCGACCCGGCGCCGAACGGCTGGGGGCTGGAGGGCTGGGCGAAGGACGTCTGCCCGGCCTCGGCGTCGAGGCCGTAGTCGCGGCTGGAGACCAGCGCGACGACGCGGTGCTTGTCCTTGCCGGGCTGCACGACGGCCATCGCGTTCGCGATGCCCGGCGTGCTCCTGGGCACCTGCGAGTTCACCGCGTCCTTGGCCAGGTCGCTGGCCCGGCGGTCGAGGGTCGTCCGGACCGTGTAGCCACCGCGCTTGATCTGCTCCAAGGGCAGTCCGACGGTCTCGAGGTAGTCCAGTGCGTACTGGCACATGAAGCCGTCCGCGGGTCCTGCGCTGACGCAACCGTTGGCCAGTCCGGTCAGTGGCTGTTGGATGCCGAGCGGCTCGGCCTTGGCCGCCTCGCCCTGCGCCTGGGTGATGGAACCGACGTCCACCATTGAGTCGATCACCAGGTTGCGCCGGCCGATGGCTGCCTCGGGGTTGTCCACCGGGTCGAAGGCACTGGTGGACTTGACCAGGCCGGCCAGCAGCGCGGCCTGCGAGACGGTCAGCTGGTCCGGGGTGGTGTCGAAGTAGGTGCGCGCAGCCGAGACGATGCCGTAGGCATTGTTGCCGAAGAAGACGATGTTGAGGTAGCGGGCCAGGATCTCCTGCTTGCCCACCTTCCGCTCGAGCTGCTGCGCGAGCTGGATCTCACGCAGCTTGCGGGCGGGAGTGGTCGCGACCGCGGAGCTGCGCTCCGCCTCGGTGTCGGCGACCGCGTAGAGCAGGTAGTTCTTGACGTACTGCATGGTCAGTGTCGAGGCACCCTGGCCCTCCAGCGCGCTGCCGCTGGAGGTGACGTTGGTGGCGAGCGCCCGGGAGATCCCGCGCCAGTCGACCCCGTCATGCTCGAAGAACCGGCGGTCCTCGATCGCGAGGATCGCGGCCTTCATGGTGTCGGCGATGCCCGAGGGCTCGGCCTTGATGCGGTTCTGCTCGAACACGTAGGCGATCGGGACGCCGCCGATGTCCGTGACCGTCGTGACCAGCGGCACCTGCTCGTTGACCAGCTCAGCCGACACGCTGTTGACCGTGTCGCTGGCTTGGTTGGAGGTCATCCCGATGGCGCCTGCCACCGGGAACAGCAGGCCGGCTACGAGGACTCCTGCGAGCAGGCAGAGTCCCGTCATCCGCCACAGCGCAATGCCTATCTCCACCCCGAAGAGAGTACGCGTTCGGCGGAAACGCCGTCTCGACCGTCGCTGCGGAACCTCCTCGCCCCGGAATCCGTCGGAGTCGCACACCAGGACGACGCCGGACCGCGCGAGCCGGTCCGGTCGACGGCACGAGTTCGGTGGCGGACGTGCATAGTCGAGATGAGGGGAGCGTTTCGGGGGATGGCGACGAAGGACCTTGGTTGGGCGGCTGCGGACTGGCGGAGCCGGGGCGCCTGCCTGGAGGATCCGGACCGGCTGTTCGTGCGGGGTGCGGCACAGCGTTCTGCCACGCAGGTGTGCCGTCCGTGCCCGGTGCGGATCCGGTGCCTGGCCGAGGCCCTGGACCGGCGCATCGAGTTCGGGGTGTGGGGTGGGATGACGGAGCGGGAGCGCCGGGCGTTGCTGCGCCGCCGCCCCGAGGTGCGTAACTGGCTGGAGCTGCTGGAGCCGCCCGACCGGGGGACGATCAGCCGGTCCCGCCGGCCAGCCGGTGACCCATCTCGCGCAGGCCCGGCAGGTCGTGCACGATGCGCGCCATCGCCGGCACAGTGACCACCGGTACGACGGGGTGCGCCTTGCAGAACCGCGCGAGCAGCCGCTTCTCCCGGCGCGCGGTGCCGACCCGGTCGACGTGCAGCCGGAGAACCGCCGCGGCCAGCGGTGCAACCCCGTCAGCCTCCAGCTGTTCCGCGGCGGCCTCGGCGCGGTCGGCGGGCAGGTCGGCGTACAGCGGGTGCGTCCGGTTGAGCACGAGACCCGCGAGCGGCATCCGCTCGGTGGCCAACCGGTCGACCAAGTAGGCGGCCTCGCGCAGCGCGTCGGCCTCCGGGGCGGCCACCACGACGAACGACGTGCCCGGCGAGCGCAGCAGCTCGTAGGTGGCGCCGGCCCGCTCCCGGAACCCGCCGAACATGGTGTCGAAGGCACGGACGAACGCCGAGGCGTCGGCCAGCAACTGGCCGCCCAGGATCGTGGACACCGCCTTGGCGAACAGGCCGAACCCGGCGCCCACCAGCCGGCGCATGCCCCGCCCGCCGGCCCGGGCGGGCGCGGACAGTAGCCGGATCATGCGCCCGTCCAGGAAGGACGACAGTCGCTGCGGAGCGTCGAGGAAGTCCAGGGCCGAGCGCGACGGCGGGGTGTCCACGACGACGAGGTCCCAGTGCCCGGTGCCGACCAGCTGGCCGAGCTTCTCCATCGCCATGTACTCCTGCGTTCCGGCGAAGGACGAGGAGATGGTCTGGTAGAAGGGGTTGGCCAGGATCTGCGCCGAGCGCTGTGGGCTCGCGTGGGCCTGCACCATCTCGTCGAAGGTGCGACGCATGTCCAGCATCATCGCGTGCAGCTCGCCGCCCGCCTCGTCGACGCTGTCGATGCCGATGACCGGCCGCGGAGAGTTCCCGAGCTCGCGCAGCCCGAGTGACTGGGCCAGGCGCCGCGCCGGGTCGATGGTGAGCACGACGACTGTCCGGCCGCCCTCGGCGGCCCGCAGCGCCAGCGCCGCCGCGATGGTGGTCTTGCCAACGCCTCCGGCCCCACAGCACACCACGACCCGGGTCTGCGGGTCGTCGAGGAGCACATCGACGTCCAGTACGCGCGCTGACCGGACCGTGCTCACCGCGAGTTCCAGCCGAGAATCAGCTCGGCCAGCTCGTAGATCCCACCGAGGTCGACACTGTCCATGCCGGTGTCGCCGAGCTCGGGCAGCTCCAGCGTGGGCAGGCCCGCCTCCTCCAGCCGGGCTCGGGCCTGCTGCTCGAGTTCGACGCGCACGGCGTGCTCCACGGTCTGGGTGACCAGGCCGTCGAGCACCGCGGGGTCCAGGTCGAGCCCGGCGGTGAGCAGGCCGGCGCGCACCCGGCCAGGGTCCACCCTCCCACCCGCCGCTGCGGTGACCGACCGGTTCGGCAGCCGCGCCGGACGGGCCCGGTTGACCAGCACCGCACCGGGGCGCAGGTCGGCGGCGTCGAGCTCGGCGACCGTCTCCAGCGTCTCGGACACCGGCAGATCCTCGAGCAGCGTCACGACGTGCACGACGGTGTCGGCGGAGTGCAGCAGCCGCACCACGCGCTCGCTCTGGTTGCGGATCGGGCCCGCCTTCGCCAGCTCGGCCATGGCCTTGGTGACGTCGAGAAACCGGACCACCCGACCGGTGGGCGGGGCGTCGAGCACCACCGCGTCGTAGACGTGCCTGCCGTTCTCGGTGCGGTTGGTGGCCTCCATGACCTTGCCGGTGAGTAGCACGTCGCGCAGGCCGGGCGCGAGTGTGGCGGCGAACTCGACGGCCCCCATCCGGTGCAGCGTGCGGCCAGCGAAGCCGAGGTTGTAGAACATCGCCAGGTACTCCAGCAACGCGGCCTCGGGGTCGACCGCCAGCGCCTTGACCTCCCCGCCGTCCGGCGCCACCGCGATGCGCCGCTCCGCATAGGGCAGCGGCGGGGTATCGAACAGCCGCGCCAGGGCCTGGCGCCCCTCCACCTCCGTCAGCAGGGTGCGCCGCCCACCGGTGGCCAACGCCACCGCGAGCGCAGCGGCCACCGTGGTCTTGCCGGTGCCGCCCTTGCCGGTGACCACGTGCAGGCGGGCGCGGACCAGCTCGTCGGGCCAGCCGAGGAAGGTCACGGCGGGGAGCCTATGACGGGGCGCGATAGCGTTGCGCCATGACGACTTGGGAGTATGCCACCGTGCCGCTGCTGACGCACGCCACGAAGCAGATCCTCGACCAGTGGGGTGCCGACGGGTGGGAGCTCGTGACGGTGCTGCCCGGGCCGACCGGGGAGCAGCTGGTCGCCTATCTCAAACGACCCAAGGCGTGAGCTGGAGGGGGCGGCTGGCCGAGCTCGGGATCCCGCTGCCCCCGGTGGCCGCGCCGGCCGGCGCATACCTGCCCGCGGTGCGCACCGGCTCGCTGGTGTTCACCGCGGGCCAGCTGCCGCTGGTGGACACCGTGGTGGCGGCCACCGGCAAGGTCGGCGCGGAGATCGACGTCCAGACCGCGCAGCAGCTGGCACGCGCCTGCGCGCTGAACGCCCTGGCTGCCGTCGACGCCCTGGTAGGGCTCGACTCCGTGACCCGGGTGGTGAAGGTGGTCGGGTTCGTGGCCTCCGCGCCCGGGTTCACCGGCCAGCCTGCTGTGCTCAACGGCGCCTCGGATCTGCTCGGTGACGTGTTCGGCGCGGCCGGGGCGCACGCGCGCTCGGCGGTCGGAGTGGCCGAGCTGCCGCTGGGCGCGCCGGTCGAGGTGGAGCTGGTCGTCGAGGTCACCTGACCACCCAGTGGCATCAGTTCAGTGGCAGCAGTTCAGTGGCATCAGCGCAGCACCTCGCGCAGCGTCTCCGCATCGATGTGATGCTCGTTCAATGTGCCCCCGTCGACGGTCACGATCGGGCCGCACTTCGAGAATGCGGGAAGATCCGTGCAACGCGGACGCCACTCGGTGCGTCTACAAGTACGAGAAGACAGCAGTGGGGTATTGCGTCTCTCGCAAGTCCTCCGGACCCGCGGCATTCGGGGCCGCTTCCGGAGGCGGGAAGCGTGATCCGTTGGGGTGAAGTGTCACGCTACCGGGTCGGCCGGGCGCCAGGTCGGGGTGCCGCCCTGGCCGGCCCGGAATCAACGGACGGCCAGATCCCCGGACTGCGGCCACGGCTAACGGGGCCACCGCTAACGGGCCCGTCGCGCGAGCCGATCGGGCTCCTGGATCAGCACGGTCTTGCCCTCGAGGCGCAGCCATCCGCGGTGGGCGAAGTCGGCGAGTGCCTTGTTGACCGTCTCCCGGGAGGCGCCGACCAGCTGGGCGATCTCCTCCTGGGTGAGGTCGTGCGTCACCCGCAGCATCCCGGACTCCTGCGAGCCGAAGCGCTGCGCCAGCTGGAGCAGCGCCTTGGCCACCCGGCCGGGCACGTCGGTGAAGATGAGGTCCGCGAGCATGTTGTTCGTCCGGCGCAGCCGGCGTGCGATCACGCGCAGCAGCTGGTCGGCGATCTCCGGCCGCTTGCCGATCCACTCGTGCAATGCGGCTCGGTCCATGGTGACCGCGCGTACCTCGGTGACCGTGGTGGCGGTGGAGGTCCGGGGACCGGGGTCGAAGATCGACAGCTCACCGAACATGTCGGAGGGACCGAACACCGCGAGCAGGTTCTCCCGCCCGTCCGCCAACCTACGGCCGATCTTCACCTTGCCCGACACGATGATGTAGAGGCGGTCACCCGGCTCGCCCTCGGCGAAGATGACGTGCGCGCGGGGGAACTCCACCGGCTCCAGGGCGCTGCTCAACGCCTCCACCGCGGTCGGCTCGATCCCCTGGAAGATGCCAGCCCTGGCGAGGGTCTCGTCCACCTCGTCCCTCCTGTCGCCCCGGCGGACCCGGCCTCTCCAGTCGAGGGCCGACGGAGTGCCGCCGATCACTGCCGACGAGTCTAGGACCGCTGGCGGACCTTACGGGCCCTGACCGGGGTTGCACGCCGGAGCCTGCGCGTTCGGAAGAGCTCCAGCGCCCGTCCGATCCCGCTCCCGTAGAGCGCCCGGACCTCGTCCGGCCGGGCCTGCTCGAGGAACTCCTCGACCTCGTCCTCGTGCACCGCGATGTGCCGCAACCGCCTCTCCACGCGCTCCATCGCGAGTGCGAAGAACATGATCAGCAGCGGGACGACGACGACGAACCAGACGGTCATGGTGGTCGTGATCCTCGCGCATCGCCGGCCCGGGTAGCGAACCGGGGGTTCCCGGGCGTCTCGCGGGTGGCAGGGCATGCGGTCGACGCCGCGGCTCCTCGTAGGCTGTGGGAGTGCCCGCCAATTCACGCCGGTCCTTCGCCGACGAGACCCGGCTCGGGCTCGTCCGCCGGGCCCGTCGGATGGACCGGGTGCTGCAGCAGGCCTACCCGGACGCGCACTGCGAGCTGGACTTCACCACCCCGCTCGAGCTGGCCGTCGCCACGATCCTGTCCGCGCAGTCCACCGACAAGCAGGTCAACCTCACGACGCCGACGCTGTTCGCCCGGTACCGCACCGCTGCGGACTACGCGGGCGCAGACCGCGCCGAGCTCGAGGAGATGATCCGCTCGACCGGGTTCTACCGGAACAAGGCTGCCGCCCTGATGGGGCTCGGCCGCGTGCTTCTCGAGCGCTTCGACGGCGAGGTGCCCCGGTGCCTGGCGGACCTGGTGCCCCTGCCCGGCATCGGGCGCAAGACCGCCAACGTGATCCTCGGCAACGCCTTCGACGTGCCCGGCATCACCGTGGACACCCACTTCGGGCGGCTGGTCCGGCGCTGGGGCTGGACGGCCGACGTGGACCCGGTCAGGGTGGAGCACGCGGTGGGTGAGCTCGTCCCGAAGCGGGACTGGACCATGCTCTCCCACCGGGTGATCTTTCACGGCCGTCGGGTCTGCCACGCCCGCCGCCCGGCGTGCGGGGTGTGCCCCGTTTCGCGGGACTGCCCGTCCTTCGGCACCGGCCCAGTCGAGCCGGCCGAGGCGGCGGTGCTGGTCCGCGGCCCCGAGACCGCGCACCTGCTCGCCATGGCCGGCGTGCCCGCCGACCTCGAGCGGGCCGGCGCCGGTTGATGAACCGGTCTCGGATGCGGTGGGCGCTCGTGGTGACCGTGCTGGTGGCCGCTGCTGTCGTTGCGCTCTACCCGCGCGGTGAGCCGACACAGGGGGAGCCGACGCCAACTGCGGGGCTCCGCGGCGGGTCCGACCTGGTCGCCGGGCCACCCGGCGCTTCGGCGCCCGATCTCGGCGAGCCCGACCTCGACGGGCTGCGTGCCCGTGCGGCGTTGCAGCCCTGCCCGGTACCGGCGTCCGGGGCCGCGGCTGCCGGTCCGTTGGCCGGAGTGGTGCTGCCCTGCCTGGGTGAGGAAGCCGCGGTGGACCTCGGTGCCGCGTTGGCCGGACGCCCCGCGCTGCTCAACTACTGGGGCCCGCTGTGCGAGCCGTGCCGGGAGGAGATGCCCGCGCTGGCGGCCTACAGTGCGGAGCCCGGCGCGGTGACCGTCCTGGGGGTGGAGATGCAGCGGCTGCCCGAGGGTGGGCTGGACCTGATGGCCCGTCTCGGCGTGCACTTCCCGTCGGTCAGTGACCCCGACGGCGTGCTGCAGGCAGCGTTGCGCTCGCCACCGGTGCTGCCGTTGACCTACCTGGTGTCTCCCGACGGCCGGGTGCAGCAGGTCAACCCGCCGGAAGTGTTCCGCAACCCGGCCCAAGTCCGCGCCGCCGTGGTCCGTTACCTCGGCGAAGAGGCACCTGGATGACGCCCGGTCCGCTGGTCGACCCGGCCACCGTGCCCGGCTGGCTCGCCCCGCTGGTTGACCGCACCGCGCAGCTGGCTACCACCGACCTGTCCCGGATCCCCTTGCCACCGGCGGGGATCGGACGCCGCGCCGCGGTGCTGCTACTTTTCGGCGCCGACGAGGCCACCGGTGAGCCCGATGTGTTGCTGCTGCGGCGCTCGGACGGCCTGTCCTCGCACGCCGGCCAGGTCTCCTTCCCCGGCGGCGCAGTGGACGAGGGCGACGAGGGCCCGGTCGCTGCCGCGCTCCGCGAGGCAGTCGAGGAGGTCGGGGTGCACCCGGGCGACGTCCGCCCGGTCGCGCTACTGCCCGAGGTCTACGTGCCGCCGTCGAACTTCCTCGTCGCCCCGGTGATCGCGCACTGGGAGCGGCCCGGGCCGGTGTCGCCCGTGGACCCGGCCGAGACCGCGGCGGTGGCCCGGGTGCCGCTGTCCACGCTCGCCGATCCCGCCAACCGGCTGACGGTGCCGGGGCGCGAGGACGGGACGTTACCCGCGTTCGTGGTACCCGGGATGCTGGTGTGGGGCTTCACGGGCGGGTTGGTGCACGCGGTACTGCGGATGGGGGGCTGGGAACGGCCGTGGGACGCTGAGCGGGTGGAAGATCTGGGCACCGCTTCGCGGCTCGCCGAGCAGACCGGGGTGAGCTGGTGAACTGGGTGGACGTGCTGGTGCTGGTGTTGGCGCTGGTGGCGGCGACATCCGGGGCACGGCAGGGCATGGTGACCGCGATCGGCTCCTTTGCCGGCGTGCTGGCCGGTGCCGTGCTCGGGGTGCGCTTCGCGCCGGTGCTCGTATCGCGGCTGGACGACCTCGCCGCGCGGATCGGCATCGGCGTGGCGATCGTGGTGCTGCTGATCGCGCTGGGTGAGACGTTGGGAGTCTCACTCGGCCGCATCGTCCGCGAGCGCCTCGACGGCGAGCGCATCCGGCAGGTGGAAAGCGGGCTGGGAGCGGTGGTGCAGGGTGCCGCCGCGTTGGCCGTTGCGTGGTTGGTCGCGCTGCCGCTGACCTCGTCGTCCTACACGGAGCTGGCCAACGCGATCCGCCGCTCGGCAGTGCTGCAGGGCGTGGACGAGGTGATGCCGGAGGCACTGCGCTCGCTGCCCGCCGAGCTGACCCGGCTGCTCGACGTCTCCGGCTTCCCCGATGTGCTGGCACCCTTCGCCGCCACCCCGATCGCCGAGGTCCCGCCTGCCGATCCCGCGCTGCTCAACCATCCCGTCGTGGTGCAGGCGCGGGACAGCGTGCTCAAGGTGCGTGGCCGGTCCGACTTGTGTGGCCGGATGACGGAAGGCAGCTCCTTCGTCATCGCGCCACAGCGGGTGCTCACCAACGCACACGTGGTTGCGGGCACCGAATCGGTGGCCGTCGAGACGGCGGACGGCGAGCTCGATGCCGAGGTGGTGGCCTACGACCCCGCCACCGACGTCGCGGTGCTCGAGGTGCCCGAACTGGACGCTCCGGTGCTGCCGCTGTTGCTGGAGGACGCGCCGTCCGGGTTGGACGTGCTCGTACTCGGATATCCGATGGACGGCCCGTACACTCCCTCCGCGGGACGGGTGCGCGACCAGCTCCCGCTGCGCGGACCCGACATCTACGGCTCGTCCACGGTGACCCGGGAGGTCTACACGGTGCGCGCCGAGGTGCGCAGCGGGAACTCCGGGGGCCCGCTGGTGGACACCAGCGGCCAGGTCCGCGGGCTGGTGTTCGGTGCTGCGGTGGACGACGACGACACCGGTTTCGCGCTCACCGGCTCCGAGATCGCCGACGACGTGGGCAGAGCCTCGAGCCTCACCGAGGAGGTCGACACCGGCTCCTGCGCAACCTGAAGACCGCGTGCTCCCGGGGAATCGCAGCCTCAGGGATCAGAGCCCCGGGGAATCAGGCCTCAGACCGGAGGTGGTTCTCCGGTGGCGAAGAACTCGGTGAGCAGGGTGTTGGTCAGCTCGGCTTCTTCCTGGTGCACGAAGTGCCCCACCCCGTCCAGGGCGTGGTAGCGGTGTTCCCCCGCCGTCCAGGCGTCCGAACCGCGGGCGGTGCGTTCCAGCACGCACGGATCCGCGGTTCCGTGCAGTTGCAGCACCGGTACCGCGATCCGGTGGCCGACCGCCGCGGCGAACCGGTGACCGTCGGGGCGCAGCTGCGAGCGCACCAGCCACCGGTAGTACTCGCATGCGCTGTGCGCGGCGCCGGGGATCGTCATCGCAGCCCGGTTGCGCCGGGTGACCTCGGCAAACCACGGGTCGGACGTCCAGCGCGGGCCACTCCAGGAACGCACGATGTGCTCGACGTGCGCGCCCCCATCGCGCACCAGCCGCCGTTCGGGCAGCAGTGGCACCTGGAAACCGGCGACGAAGCGTGATGCCCGGCGCTGCCCTCCGTCGCGGAACCAGGCGCGGCGCAGCGCCAGGGGGTGCGGGGCGGCGAGCACCGCGATCGAGCTCACCGACCGGGGGTGCAGCGCGGCGACGCACCAGGCGATGATGCCTCCCCAGTCGTGCCCGACCAGTGCTGCGTGGGTGCCGCCGAGTGCGCGGACCAGCCCGGCGACATCCCCGGCCAGGGTCCACAGGTCGTAGCCGCGCGGTGGCTTGTCCGAGTCGCCGTAGCCGCGCAGGTCCACCGCCACCGCGCGCAGTCCGGCATCGGCGAGTGCAGGGAGTTGGGAGCGCCAGGACCACCAGAACTCGGGGAAGCCGTGCAGCAGCAGCACCAGGGGGCCGCCACCGGCCTCGGCGACGTGCAGCCGGATCCCGTTGGCAGAGATCTCCCGGTGCGTCCAGGGACCCGGCACCCGAACCGAGGACGGGTCGGGTGGTCGCCCGCTCAGCGCTTGCCGCGCCGGGACGCCAGGTGGGCAGTCTCGCGCACCGATGTGATCGTGCGCTCCGGTTTGCGGATGCTGCGCACCCGGCGGAAGCCGAGCAGCCCGGACAACGCCGCGATGAGCACCATCAGGACGAAGACGACGCTGAACGCCGCCGAGCGGGGCAGCCAGATGTCGAGCACCTCACCCAGCGCGAGGAAGAGGAAGAACAAGCTGAACAGCAACACCGTCAGCGCGACGATGAAGAAGACGCTGCCCTTGAGGGCCTTGCCTACCTCGGCGGTCACCTCCGTCTTGGCCAGCTCCACCTCCGAGCGGATCAGGGTGGACAGCTGGATCGTGGCCTCCTTCACCAACCCACCCACCGAGGCCTCGGTGAACTGCGGCGAGCGCTCGGCGCTCAGCGGGATCGAAGGTACCCGCACGGGCGCTGGGGAGGTGTCGCCCCGCGCCTGGCCGTTGATGTCGGGGGAGGTCTGCGCGCTGCTCACGGGCGACATGGTGCCATGGTCGGTGTCACCGAGCCCACCGGCTCGTCCGCACCCGCCCGGATCGGGTCGTTCCGGTCCGAGTCCGGCTGCGCTGCTTCGTCAGTCGGCCGTGTGCACCTGGCTGCGCCGGACCAGCATCACGGAGGCGATCAGGGACGCTGCGGCTGACGCGAGCAACACCGCGGCCTTAGCGCGCTCGGCGGCGTCGCCGGAAAGGGACAGCTCGGCGATCAGCAGGCTGACCGTGAAGCCGACGCCGCCGAGCATCGCGATCGCGGCGATGTCCGGCCAGCTGAGCCCCGCGGGTTTCGTCGCAAGCCCCGTCCGCACCGCGGCCCACGAGAACCCGACGATGCCGATCAGCTTGCCCAGCAACAGCCCGGCGATCACCCCGAGCGCTACCCGGTCACCCGCGATGGCGAGCAGGTCGCCGCCGCCGACGGGGACCCCTGCCGCGAACAGCGCGAACACGGGGACGGCCACTCCTGCGGAGAGCGGTTGCACCCGGTGCTCGAGGCGCACGCCGGGGGCCTCGGCCTCACCCTCGTCGGGCCGCACCCGGGTCAGCAGGCCCAGCGCGACGCCGGCGACGGTGGCGTGGATGCCCGCCTCGTGCACCGCATACCAGGTGAGCAGGGCGAGCGGCACGTAGAGCCAGGACGAGCGCACCCGGCGCCGCTGCAGCCATGCGTACAGCCCGCACAGCACGACCGCGGCCCCGAACGCGAGGAGCTGGAACCCGCTGGTGAACAGCACGGCGATCACCAGGATCGCGCCTAGGTCGTCGACCACGGCGAGGCTCAGCAGGAACACCCGTGCCCCGGTCGGCAGTCCCGACCCGGTGAGGGCGAGCACGGCGAGGGCGAACGCGATGTCGGTGGCGACCGGGATGGCCCACGCCTGCCCTGCTCCCGGCGCGCCCGCGCTGATGGCCAGGGCGAGCAGCGCGGGCACGATCATGCCGCCGAGCGCGGCGATCACGGGCAGCGTGGCGGACTTGCGGTCCGCGAGCTCGCCGACCACCAGCTCCCGCTTCAGCTCCAGGCCCGCGACGAAGAAGAACACCGCCAACAGGCCGTCCTTGGCCCAGGTGCCGACGGTGAGGTCGAGACCGATCGCGGCGGGGCCGAGGCGGTAGTCCCGCAGCGCGGCGTAGCTGTCCCCCAACGGCGAATTGGCCCAGATCAGCGCGGCCGCCGTGGCGAGGAGCAGCAGCGTGCCGCCGACGGTCTCGATGCGCAGGAAACGGGCGAACTCCGCGGCCCGCTCGACCGGTGTGTGGCGGCGAGGACTGCCGCAGGCGCGGTCGACATTCTGCTCGAACCAGCTCATGGGCTGAGGCTCCGGATCGGTCGGGAACGTGGCGGATCACGCTGCCGACCAGACTTCCCGGCGCACCAAGACGGACCCTACCCGCGCACGACGTCACTCGCCGGTCGAGCGCCGTAGCCGCTTGGTCTCGCCGCGCTGCCGTTTCTCGGTCAACCGCCGCTCTCGGGCACCCCGGGAGGGCCGGCTCGCCCTCCTCGTTGGCGGGTCGGGCTGCAACGCGTTGCGGAGCAGGGCTGCCAGGCGGGTGCGCGCGGCGTTGCGGTTCCGGCGCTGCGCCCGGTGCTCCGACGCCACGACCGTCAGCACGCCGTCGACGAGCCGGTGCCCGAGGCGCTCGGTGATCCGCTCGCGTTGCGTGTCGGACAGCGCCTGGCTCGCGGCGACATCGAACGACAGCTCCACCCGC
This sequence comes from Pseudonocardiaceae bacterium, assembly GCA_035640155.1. GTDB lineage: Bacteria > Actinomycetota > Actinomycetes > Mycobacteriales > Pseudonocardiaceae > JALYQB01. The sequence goes on along the minus strand of DASQWR010000156.1, from coordinate 4,595 downwards.
GAGTCGGTGGTGTTGACGCCCTGGCCTCCCGGCCCGCCGGACCGGGAGAAGCGCCACTTCAGCTCGGTGTCCGGCACGGTGAGCGAGCCGCGCACGTGCAGTGCCACCGACCCAGCATGCCGGAAACCTGACCGCCACACGGATCCATATCGCGCCGATCCGGGCTCCGGAACAGCGACAAGGATCCATGTCGCGGTCCAGGTCAGTCCTCGGAGCCGGACCTCATACCCGAGGAGATCAGGTCCATCACGCTGGAGTCGGCCAGCGTGCTGACGTCGCCCACCTCGCGATCCTCCGCGATGTCCTTGAGCAACCGCCGCATGATCTTGCCGGAGCGGGTCTTAGGCAGCTCGTCGACGACCATGATCTGACGGGGCTTGGCGATCCCACCGATCTGCTTGACCACGTGATCGCGCAGCGCCTTGATCGCCTCGGCGCCCTTCGCCTCGTTCTGCGCCACGTCGCCGCGCAGGATCACGAACGCCACGATGCCCTGTCCGGTGGTCTCGTCCGACGCCCCGACGACGGCGGCCTCGGCTACCGACGGGTGGCTCACCAGTGCGGACTCCACCTCCGTGGTGGAGATCCGGTGCCCGGAGACGTTCATCACGTCGTCCACCCGTCCGAGCAACCAGATCGCGCCGTCGTCGTCGTACTTCGCGCCGTCACCGGCGAAGTAGTAACCATGGTCGGAGAAGCGGGACCAATAGGTCTCCCGGTAGCGCTCCTCGTCGCCCCAGATGCCACGCAGCATGGCCGGCCACGGCTCGTCGAGCACCAGGTAGCCACCGCCGCCGTTGCCGACCGGCTCGCCCTGCTCGTCGACCACCATGGCACTGATGCCGGGCAACGCCCTCATCGCCGAGCCCGGTTTGGTCGCCGTCACCCCGGGCAGTGGGGAGATCATGATTGCGCCGGTCTCGGTCTGCCACCAGGTGTCGACGATCGGCGCGCTGCTGCCGCCGATGTTCTCCCGGTACCACATCCAGGCCTCGGGGTTGATCGGCTCGCCCACGGTGCCCAGCACCCGCAGCGACGAGAGGTCGTAGCGCCCGGGGATGTCCTTGCCCCATTTCATGAACGTGCGGATCAGCGTGGGAGCGGTGTAGTAGATCGATACCTTGTACTTCTCGACGATCTCCCAGTGCCGGCCCTCGTGCGGGGTGTTCGGGGTGCCCTCGTACATCACCGACGTCGCCCGGTTGGCCAGCGGCCCGTACACGATGTAGCTGTGCCCGGTGACCCAGCCGATGTCGGCTGTGCACCAGTAGACGTCCTCACCGGGCTTGTGGTCGAACACCACGCGGTGGGTGTACGCGCACTGGGTCAGGTAGCCGCCCGAGGTGTGCAGGATGCCCTTCGGCTTCCCGGTGGTGCCCGAGGTGTAGAGGATGTAGAGCGGGTGCTCGGAGTCGAATGCCTCGGGTGCGTGCTGGTCGGACTGGCCGTCGACCAGCTCGTGCCACCACAGGTCGCGACCTTCGGTCCACGCCACGTCGATCTCGGAGCGCTTGACCACGATCACGTTCGTGACGGTCGTCGAGTCGACCAGGGCCTCGTCGGCGTTGGCCTTCATGGCGGCCGGCTTGCCGCGGCGGTACTGCCCGTCCGCGGTGATCACCAGCTTGGCCTCGGCGTCCTCGACGCGGGAGCGCAGCGCTTCGGGGGAGAAGCCGCCGAAGACGACGCTGTGCGGCAGGCCGAGCCGGGCACAGGCGAGCATCGAGAAGACCGCTTCGGGAATCATCGGTAGCTGGATCGCGACCCGGTCGCCGGCCCGCAGGCCGAGCGAGAGCAGTGCGTTCGCGGTCTTGCACACCTCGCGCTGCAGGTCGCCGTAGGTGATGGTGCGAGAGTCACCCGGCTCGCCCTCCCAGTGGAAGGCCACCTGCTCGCCGTGCCCCTCCTCGACGTGCCGGTCGACGCAGTTGTAGGCGACGTTGAGCTTGCCTCCGACGAACCACTTCGCGAACGGTGCGTCCGACCAGTCGAGCACCTGGCCGAAGTCCTGCTCCCAGTGCAGGCGGTGCGCCTGCTCGGCCCAGAAGCCCTCACGGTCGGCCTTCGCCTGGTCGTACAGCTCGGCCGTGGCGTTGGCCTGCGCCGCGAAGTCCTCCGGAGCAGGGAACTCCCGGGTCTCGGTGCTCAGGTTGTCCAGCGCGTGGCCGGACTGGCTCTGGCCGGGCTGGGTCTGGCCGGATCGGGCCATCAGCGGTCTCCTCGTGCCTCGTGCGCGGCGGGTCACGTCCCACGTTAGTGTCGGCGCTGCCATCCGCGCTCTTGTAAACGAGGACGGCTGATCGTGACGCCGCCGACCCACCGACTCGCTGCTGGAACTGCCCGGCGTGCGCGACGCGGTCGGCGGCCGGAAACGAGACGGCGGCACCCCCACCAGCAGTGGGGAGCGCCGCCGTCTCGCACGGGCGTTCGGTGTTCCAAACGTGCAACTCGTGTCGTACGCATCTGGGTCTCGGCGCCTGGATCCCAGTGGGACCAGAACGCAGACCCCTGACGACAGGCCTCCCGCGGCGTGCTGCGCGTGGATGGGCCGACGCCCGTGCCCGGAGCCCCGAACGGGGTGGACGGTGCTTCTCCTCCGCGCCGCCCCTGGCCTTCCGGGAGTCCGTGCCCTCATGTGTAGCGCGTGAGCGCCCTCACAGCAAGATGCCCGATCAGGTGCACCATTCCAGCTACCTACCGTGCCCGACGGGGCAATCTGCAGCAGTGCTGAGGTAGGCAGCGCCAGGGAGGCGGCGCTGGGGGAGGCAACGCCGGGGGAGCCGGCCCTGGTGGGAGTCAGCGCTGGCGGCGGCGCAGGCCGTACCAGGCGACGCCTGCCGCGGCTACGGCCCCCAGCCCCACCGCGGCTGCGACCTGGGTGCCCGACGGCACCGGGATCCGGGTCCGCAGCGACACCGGGTCGGAGAAGGTGAGCACCGGCCAGCCGCGCTGCGCGGCTTCCCGCCGCAGGGCGCGGTCCGGGTTGATGACCGTGGGACGCCCGACCGCCTCCAGCAGCGGGAGGTCCGTGATGGAGTCGGAGTAGGCGTAGCAGCGGGACAGGTCGTAGCCGAACTCGGCCGCGAGCTCCCGCACGGCCTGCGCCTTGTTCTCCCCGGCGCAGTAGAAGTCGACCTCCCCGGTGTAACGACCCTGCACGGCCACCATCCGGGTGCCGACACTGCGGGTGGCGCCGATCATCGCGGCGATCGGCGCCACGATCTCCGCGCCGGAGGCGGAGATCACGACCACGTCGTCGCCTTCCGCCCGGTGCTGGGTGATCAGTTCGGTGGCCTCGGCATACACCAGCGGGTCGACGATGTCGTGCAGCGTCTCCTCGACGATCGCGGTGACCTGAGCGACGTCCCAGCCCGCGCACTGCGCCGTGATGCGCGCTCGCATCCGGTCCATCTGATCGGTGTCCAGGCCGGCGAGCAGGAACATGAACTGGGCATAGGTGCTCTTCAGTACGGCCCGGCGGCTGATCAGGCCCTCCTGGAAGAACGGGCGCGAGAACGCCAGCGTGCTGGACTTCGCGATGATCGTCTTGTCCAGGTCGAAGAACGCGGCGACGCGCGTCCCGCCCAGGCCCGGGTCGGTCACGGTCGCGAGCATAGGTGTCGCCGCGGCGTTGCCCGGATTTCGAGACGGCGAGCAGCGAACCCCGACCCGCTCGGGATATGGTGAGGAAGTCCGGTCTCGACCGGACGGGTTCAGCTCGACCCCCCGGGGCTGAACCCACGACAGCCCCCGCCCCTCCCCCCTGGCGGGGGCTGTCCCTTTCCCGGTTCTCCCGTGCTTCGCCAGTCACAGTGGCACGTCTCCGTGCCCCTGGGCGAGGACCCGTTGTCGCCCTGGAGCCGCGCGAGTTGTCCCCAACCGGCCGGTTGTCCACAGGGGTGGCCGTACGTCCTGGGTGTGCCGTGGCAGATCGACCACCGTGGAGCCGGCTACCCGGGGCAGCTCGGGGCAGCGCGGGGCCATCGGAGGGATGAGGGATGGAACAGCGACCGGTCGTGATGGCGCAAGCGGGGGAGCTCGCCGAGGACCTGGCGCGGCTCGCGGCGGCGGCGGGGTGCGAGCTGGAGCGGGTTGCCGATGTGGCCGCCGTGCGGGCGCGGTGGAGCGTCGCGCCCCTGGTGCTGCTCGACGCCGAGGCCGCCGTGTGCTGCGCCGAGGCGCAGCTGCCGCGCCGGGACGGTGTCGTGGTCGTGGCCGCGGGCAGTACACCGGCCGCGCTGTGGCGCCGCGCTGTTGCGGTGGGTGCCGAGCACGTCGCTGCCCTGCCCGATGCCGAGGCGTGGTTGGTGGGCGCGCTGGCCGATGCGGTGGAGGCACCCGCGGACCCCGGGCGGGTACTGGCAGTGCTCGGTGGGCGTGGCGGTGCAGGTGCCTCGGTACTCGCGGCGGCCGTCGCGGTCGTGGCGGTGACCGAGGGGCGGGACGTGCTGCTGGTGGACTGCGACGGGCTCGGCGGTGGGATGGATCTCGTGCTGGGCGCGGAGGACGCCGCGGGTCTGCGGTGGCCGGCGCTGTCCCTGGCCGGGGGGCGGGTCACCGCATCCTCGCTGCACGCGGCGCTGCCCGCGCCACCG
>DASQWR010000155.1:0-25683 GCA_035640155.1 Pseudonocardiaceae bacterium | reverse complement strand
GGCAACCCGCCGGGCTACGGCAACCCGCCTGCGTACGGTGGTCCGCAGCAGCCGTGGGGCGGGCAGAGCTACGTTGCACGGGGTGCGAGCAGCGGGACCCTCACCACTGCGGTGTGGATCACGATCGGGCTGGCGGTGCTGGGTGCCCTCCTGTTGCTCATTGCAACGTCCTTCTTCGTCGCTGCGGACTCGCTGGGACTCGCAGTCGGGGTCCTCGTGGTCGGCCTGCTCTATGTCAGCGGGATCGCCTACTCGGCCTGGAAGGGAGGGCAGGGGCACAACTGGGGACGCATCGTCATCACCGTCCTGCTTGGACTCGGCATCCTCGGCAACCTGGTCGACTTCAGCGCAGGAAGCTTGGTGGGCATCGCACTCTCGGGCGGTCTGATCGCGTTGTGGTGGGTGCCTCCGACTACCCAAGCAATGCATGCCAAGGCGCAGCGCAGAACGACTCCCGGTTACTGACCATCAGACCGGGCAGGTGTCGACCGTGAGCGCCCCGATTCCTGCCCTCTATCCATAGGTTGGCGTGATGAGCGGCTTCTCCACCCGCGCAATCCATGCCGGACAGGCCCCCGATCCGACCACGGGCTCGGTGATCGTTCCGATTCACGCCACGTCCACCTACGCGCAAGACGGGGTGGGCGAGCTCCGGGAGGGCTTCGAGTACTCCCGCACCGGCAACCCGACCCGTACCGCGCTGGAGACCTGCCTGGCCGCGCTCGAGGGCGGCCAGCACGGCCGCGCATTCGCCTCCGGTATGGCCGCCACCGACGCGGTGCTGCGGGCCACCTGCCGCCCTGGCGACCACATCGTCATCCCCGACGACGCCTACGGCGGCACGTTCCGCCTGGTCGACAAGGTGTTCCGACACTGGGGGATCGAGCACACCTCGGTGTCACTCTCCGACGTCGACGCGGTGCGCGCCGTGCTGCGCCCTACCACCCGGCTCGTCTGGTGTGAGACGCCGACGAACCCGCTGCTCAACATCGCCGACATCGCGGTGCTGGCCGAGGTGGCGCACGAGGGCGGCGCTCGACTCGTCGTCGACAACACCTTCGCCTCGCCTTACCTGCAGGCCCCGCTCCTGCTCGGTGCGGACCTCACGCTGCACTCGACGACCAAGTACCTGGGCGGGCACTCTGACGTGGTGGGCGGAGCGGTGGCCACGGACGACGGGGCGCTGGATGAACAGGTGGGGTTCCTGCAGAACGGCGCGGGCGCGGTGCCCGGGCCGTTCGACGCCTGGCTCACGCTGCGCGGCATCAAGACGCTCTCGGTGCGGATGGAGCGCCACTGCGACAACGCCGAGCGGGTGGCCGCCGCGCTCGCCGCACACCCCCGGGTTACGGGGGTGCGCTATCCGGGGCTGCCGGAGCATCCCGGTCACGAGGTGGCGGCCAAGCAGATGCGCCGCTTCGGGGGGATGGTGTCCTTCACGGTCGCGGGCGGTGTCGATGCCGCATCCGAGGTCTGCAAGCGGACCCGGCTGTTCGTCCTCGCCGAGTCACTGGGTGGTGTGGAGTCGCTGATCGAGCTCCCGGGCCGGATGACACACGCCTCCACCGCAGGCTCGCTGCTCGAAGTTCCCGCCGACCTGGTCCGGCTCTCGGTGGGCATCGAGGACGCCGAGGACCTGGTCACGGACCTGCTCGACGCGCTGGGCTGAACCCGACGCGGCCTGAGTCGCCCAGTGGTCAGTCGGCCAGGGGTCAGTCACCCAGCGGGACGGCGGCCGGCGCATCCGGCGCATCCGGCGCAGGCTGCGCGGGTGGTGGGGCCACCGGGAGGTCGGCACTGTCCAGGCAGCCTCCCACCAGGTCAACGGTCCCGTCGCGCACCACCCAGCTACCCGGATCATCGCAGCCGGCACGGTCGGCAGTCACGGCCGCAGCGCCGACGAGTACCGCGGCCACCGCTACGGTCACCGCCACCTGCATCCAGCGGGCGCTGCTCCCCATCTCCGACCTCCTGCGGACCCTCGTCCGACCAGACCGAGAGTATCGGGCGCCTGCCCGTTGTGTGGGGGTATTGCAGAGGTCAGCCGCGGAAGGGTTCGGCCCGCACGATCGTGACCGTCATCGAGCCGCCGTTGGGCAGCTCGTACTTGCGGTCCTCACCCTCGGCGGCGCCGATGATCGCCCTGCCCAGCGGGGAGTTCGGCGAGTACGCCTCGAGGTCGCCGTGCGAGCCTTCCTCGCGGGAGCCCAGCAGGAACGTCTCGGTCTCGTCCTCGCCCTCGTAGCGGACGGTGACGACCATGCCGGGTTGTGCGGTGCCGGACTCGGTGGGTGTCTCGCCGACCTTGGCCACCCGCAGCAGCTCCTGGAGCTGGCGGATCCGTGCCTCGAGTTGCCCCTGCTCCTCGCGCGCAGCGTGGTAGCCACCGTTCTCCTTGAGGTCGCCTTCCTCGCGTGCATCGTTGATCTTCGAGGCGATGACCGGACGGTTCGCGACCAGCTCGTCCAGCTCGTGCTTGAGCCGATCGTGGGCTTCCTGGGTCAGCCAGGTCACCTGCGTTTCGCTCACGGTCATCACTCCTCGTCTGCTCCGGCGACTGCCAGTCCCGGGCCGGATGCCTGCCCGTCCCGGCACACGTACACCCTGGAACGGAAAAACACGGCCCGCCCTGGGGCCGTGCGAGCCTCCACCGTAACACGGTCTGCGGAGCGGATCCTGGGCTTTCCGGATGAGATGAGTCCTGCTCAGCCGCCTCCCGCACCGCCTGGCGGCGCCGGGGCGGAGGGGCGGAGGTAGGCCGGCACCTGCATGGAGCAGCCATAGACGTCGCCGGTCACCGGCGGCCGGGAGGTGCGCACCACAGTGCTCAGGACCACCCGGTCCTCCGCGGGGGGCACGTAGACCTCCTTGCGACCGGTCTCGTCACCGTCGAGGGAACGCGCCCTGACCACGCACACCCCGGGCCGCGACGGGTCCCTCCTGGTCACCGCGAACCGGATCTCCACTGAGGACTTGTCGCGGAGGGTGAAACTCAGTCGCTGACTGTCGATCGGTGGGTTGGCGAGGTTCCGGTAGCCCACCACGGCCACCGTGAGGCCGACGAGGAGCGCCATCGCGATCCCCACGGCGCCCGCCCATCGAGATCGCCGGCGCGGCGATCCGTAACGTCCTTCGGGAAGCCCGGGCGTGGTCACGGTGTTGCTACCTCCGAAGGGACCTCGAGCACTGCAGACCTCGGACACGTCACCGTCGGGTCGCCGGGGATGATGGTGCCCGGTACACGACCTCGAGTATCCCCGCCGTCTGGAACGTCGGCGTCACGGGGAGAAGGGACCAGCGGGCGTCCATGGCCGAGAAGCTGCGGATGATGGCGGTGCACGCGCACCCCGACGACGAGTCCAGCAAAGGCGCGGCCACCATGGCTCGCTACGTGGCCGAGGGGCATGAGGTGATGGTGGTGAGCTGTACGGGGGGTGAGCGCGGCAGCATCCTCAACCCGTCCTTCGAACCCGCCGGCCTCGCGTCGGATCCGGTGGCGATGGCGGCCGTGCGGCGGGCGGAGATGGCCCGGGCCGCAGCCATCCTCGGCGTGGGGCATCGGTGGCTCGGGTTCGTCGACTCCGGCTTTCCCGAGGGCGATCCGACCCCGCCGCTGCCGGAGGGCTGCTTTGCGCTCGAGGACCTGGACACCTGCACCGAGGCCCTGGTGCGGGTGGTGCGCGAGTTCCGCCCCCACGTCGTGGTGACCTACGACGAGAACGGCGGGTACCCGCACCCCGACCATATCCGTTGCCACGACGTGTCCGTCGCGGCTTTCGACGCCGCGGGTGACCCGGACCGATTCCCCGACGCGGGGGATCCGTGGCAGCCGCTCAAGCTCTACTACTCCCACGGCTTCTCCCGCAAGCGCATGCAGCTGTTCCACGACGCGCTGGTCGAGGCGGGTGTCGAGTCGCCCTTCGCCGAATGGCTCGCGAAGTGGGACCCGTCCCACCCGGACGTCATGGACCGGGTGACCACCCAGGTGGAGTGCGCCAGCTACTTCCCAGTGCGCGATGACGCGCTGCGTGCCCACGCCACCCAGATCGACCCGTCGAGCCGGTGGTTCGCGGTGCCGCTGCAGACCCAGCGTGAGCTGTGGCCGACCGAGGAGTACGAGCTCGCCCGGTCGCTGGTGGACACCACAGTGCCCGAGGACGACCTGTTCGAGGGTGTGCGGGAGAGGGTGCATGCATGACGCCGGTGCAGACCGTGGTCCCGCCGGAGGGCTACGAGGGTCTCTGGGAGGGTCTCTGGGAGGGTTTCCGGATCTCCGCCACCTCGACGGGGGTGTTGGCTCAGCAGCCCACCCCGCCGGAAGACCCCGGCGGGCAGGGTGAGGAGTTCGGCAAGTCCTCCCCGATCGGTCTCGTCATCCTGATCCTGTTCTTCCTCGCCGTGGGGCTGCTGGTGCGCTCGATGAACAAGCATCTGCGCCGGGTCCCGGAGTCGTTCGACCCGCCCGAGGAGACGACCGACGACCACCCCGGTCAAGGCAAGGGACCCTGAGGCAAGGGACTCTGAGGCAAGGGACACCAGCCTCACGATCGCCCACAATCCCGCCGGACGGCGTACCGGCGCTGCGTGCCCGGGGGCTCCGCGCGACGATGGGCGCATGCCGAACCGACTGGCCATGGCAACCAGCCCATACCTGCTGCAGCACGCTGACAACCCGGTCGACTGGTGGCCCTGGGGCGAGGACGCCTTCGCCGAGGCACGTCGCCGCGACGTCCCGGTGCTGCTCTCGATCGGTTATGCGGCATGCCACTGGTGCCACGTGATGGCCCACGAGTCCTTCGAGGATCCCGGCATCGCTCAGCTGATGAACGCGAACTTCGTGAACATCAAGGTCGATCGCGAGGAGCGTCCCGACGTCGACGCGATCTACATGGAGGCCACCGTGGCCATGACCGGCCACGGGGGCTGGCCGATGACCTGCTTCCTCACCCCGCAGGCCGAACCCTTCCAGTGCGGAACCTACTACCCCCCGGTCCCGCGGCCGGGGATGCCCGGCTTCCCGCAGCTGCTCGACGCGGTGTCCAGGGCCTGGGCCGAGCGCGGCGGGGAGGTGCGGAACGCCGCCCGCACGATCGTCGCGCAGCTCACCGAACGGTCCTCGGCGCTTCCGGAGTCGACGGTGGACGTCGCCGTGCTCGACGCGGCCGTCGCGCGGCTGGCCGAGGAGTTCGACCAGCGCCACGCGGGGTTCGGCGGCGCCCCGAAGTTCCCGCCGTCGATGCAGCTGGAGTCGCTGCTGCGCCACCACGAGCGGACCGGCTCGCCGCAGGCGCTGTCCATGGTGGACGCCACCTGCGAGGCGATGGCTCGCGGCGGCATGTACGACCAGCTCGCCGGTGGTTTCGCCCGTTACAGCGTCGACGCGGCGTGGGTGGTGCCGCACTTCGAGAAGATGCTCTACGACAACGCCCTGCTGCTGCGGGCTTACGCCCACCTGGGGCGGCGTACCGGCTCGCAGCTCGCGCTTCGGGTTGCCGACGAGACCGCCGGGTTCCTGCTCAGGGATGCCGGTGGGTTACACACACCAGAAGGCGGGTTCGCCGCCTCCCTGGATGCCGACACAGCAGGGCAGGAGGGCGCAACCTACGTGTGGACGCCCGAGCAGCTCGTCGAGGTGCTCGGAGCAGGCGACGGGCAGTGGGTGGCCGAACTGGCCGACGTCACCCCGGCCGGCACCTTCGAGCACGGCACATCGGTCCTGCAGCGCCGGCGCGAGCCGGACGACCCCGCGCGCTGGGACCGGGTGCGCACGGTGCTGCGCGCCGCCCGCGACACCCGTCCGCAGCCGGCGCGCGACGACAAGGTCGTCACCGAGTGGAACGGCATGGCGATCACCGCACTGGCCGAAGCCGGTGCGGCGCTGGACCGGCGGGACTGGGTGCAGGCCGCCGCCACGGCCGCGGACCTCCTGCTCGGGACGCACCTGGTGGCGGGCCGGTTGCGGCGCAGCTCCCGGGACGGGGCGGTCGGAGATGCGGCTGCGGTGCTCGTCGACTACGCCTGGCTGGTCGAGGGGCTGCTCGCGCTGCACCAGGCGACCGGCGCGGCGCGGTGGCTGGAGGCCGCCGTGGCACTGCTGGACAGCGCGCTCGAGGACTTCGCAGACCCGGAGCATCCGGGCCGGTACTACGACACCGCTCGCGGCGGCGAGGTGCTCTTCCGCCGTCCCGCCGATCCGATCGACGGGGCCACCCCCTCCGGTGCCTCGTCGTTGACCGGTGCCCTGCTCACCGCGGCGGCGCTCACCGGCTCGGCGCGTTATCGCGAGGCGGCCGAGGTGGCGCTGCACCGGGCCGGCCTGCTGCCCGCCCGGGCGCCCAGGGCAGCGGGGCACTGGCTCGCCGCGGCCGAGGCGGTGCAGCACGGGCCGGTGCAGGTCGGCGTGGTGGGTGCGCCTGGTGATCCGATGCGCCACGAGCTGGAGACGCTCGCCCGGCAGAGCGCCCCGGGAGGCGCGGTGGTGATCGCGGGCGAGCCCGGCTCACCGGCACCGCTGCTCGCCGACCGCGGGCTGGTCGATGGGCGGGCGGCGGCTTACGTGTGCCGGGGCTTCGTCTGCGACCGGCCGGTGACGACTCCCGAGGAGCTGCGCGCCCAGTTGTGTCCCTGAAGTCCCGACCTCCTTCGCCTCGGGTTCGCTGTCAGTGGACACTTCCGACTCCTCCTTCGTGTAATGATGTAATTAGAACAAGCACGATATCGAGGAGGCACCGATGGTGGGACGAGGACGTCCGCACGGCTTCCGTCCGGGTGGGCGGGGGCATGGACGGGGTGGCTGGCAGCAGGCGGACCTGCCGGCCGCGGATGACGCGGCGGCCTGGTTCAGCGGGCGGCTGCCGGAGGGCTGGTTCGTCGGCAACCCGACGGTGACCGTTGACCGGGAGGAGATCACCGTGCTGGGCGAGCTCGCGGCGCTCGAGGGCGACCTCGAGGACGATGCGGCGCGCTCGGCGGCGGAGGCGGGGCGGATCGCCCGCTTCCGGGAGGACACCCGCGAGGAACGCATCGAGATCGCCCGGCAGGCCGAGCACCGCTATCACCGCAAGGTCGCGTGGGGCGCCCGGCTCGGCGGCACCGAGGAACTGTTCACCACCGTCTCGGTGCCGGTGATGACCAGGCTGCGCCAGCCCGAGCGCCTCGTGCTCGACACCCTGGTCGACGCGGGCGTGGCCCGCTCCCGCTCCGAGGCGCTCGCGTGGGCCGTCCGCCTGGTCGGCGAGCACGCTCAGGAGTGGCTCGAGGAGCTCAAGCAGGCGATGGCCACCGTCGACGACTTGCGGGCGCGTGGCCCCGAGCTCTGATCCGTGAGCAGCCCGGGTCAGGAGACGGTATACAGCCCGGATCAGGAGACGGCGTACATCGTCAGCCACACGGCAACGTAATGGCAGATCGCGGCCAGCACCGTCGCCGCGTGGAAGAACTCGTGAAAGCCGAAGGTCGACGGCCACGGATCCGGCCACTTCAACGCGTAGATGAACGCGCCGGCGGAGTACAGCGCGCCACCGACGATGAGCAGTACCAGGGCCGCCGGGCCGGCCGCCCGCAGCAGGTCCGCCATCACGAACACCGCCACCCAGCCGAGTGCGAGGTAGATCGGTACCGCGAGCCAGCGGGGGGCATCCGGCCAGGCGAGCTTCATCGCCATCCCGGCCAGGGCCCCGCCCCACACCACGGCCATCACGAGGGTGCCGGTGTCCGGTGGCATCGCCAGGGTGGTGAACGGCGTGTAGGACCCCGCGATGAAGACGAAGATCATCGAGTGGTCCAGGCGCTTGACCCAGTACGCCGTGCGCCGGCTCATCCAGCTGCGCCGGTGGTAGAGCGCGCTGATGCCGAACAGGCTTGAAACCGAGGCGGAGTACACCGCGGTCGCCAGCGCAGCCCGGGCCGAGACGGTGCTGGCCGCCAGCGTGATCAGCGTCGCACCCGTCGCCACCGAGGCGACGAACGACCAGAAGTGGATCCAGCCCCGCAGTCGCGGCTTGACCGAACCCTCGAGCGCTGGGGGGGTGGTGGTCGCAACGTCCACGGCAGCGAGATTACCGACTCGGCGTAGCCTCAGGGGCCGTGGAGCTGCGCGACCTCGTCTACGGCGCTTACGAGAGGCGGTTGCGGCGGCACCTGGAGGGCGCGCTGCGACCCCGGCACGTCGCCGTGATCGTGGATGGCAACCGCCGGTGGGCGAAGGAGGCCGGCTTCACCGACGTCAGCGACGGGCACCGGGTCGGCGCCGCGAAGATGATCGAACTGCTCGGGTGGTGCCAGGAGAGCGGCGTTGAGGTCGTCACGTTCTGGCTGCTCTCCCCGGACAACCTGCGCAACCGCCCACCCGACGAGCTCGCGCCGCTGCTGGAGATCATCGCCGACGTGGTGGACGAGCTGTGTGGCGACGAGGCGCCCTGGCGGGTGCGGCTGGTTGGTGCGTTGGACCTGTTGCCCGTGGAGATGGCCGAGCGGCTGAGCACGGCAGTGGGGCGCACCGCGGAGCGCGCCGGCCTGACGGTCAACGTCGCCGTCGGGTACGGCGGCCGGCAGGAGATCGCGGACGCGCTGCGCAAGCTGCTGCTCGAGCACGCCGAGGCTGGCACCTCCATGGCGGAGCTGGCCGAGGTGCTCGACGTGGACCACATCGCCCAGCACCTCTACACCTCCGGCCAGCCCGACCCGGACCTCGTGATCCGCACCTCCGGTGAGCAGCGGCTGTCCGGGTTCTTGCTCTGGCAGTGCGCGCACTCGGAGTTCTGGTTCTGCGAGGCCTACTGGCCGGAGTTCCGCAAAGTCGACTTCCTGCGCGCGCTGCGCGACTACGCCGCCCGCCATCGCCGTTTCGGTTCCTGACCCGCGCCTGTCGCTCGGTCCCGTACGGTTTGGCGAACATGGCGTGCGGGGCGAGCGAGACTGAGGTGGAGGTAGCGGTGGACGCGGTCCGCGAGTACCTGCTGTTGGGACTGCGCTTCGGCCGGCTCGTGGAGGGCTTCGTCGACGCCTACACCGGTGATCCCGCCCTGGGCCGGCAGGTGGCGGACGAGCCGCGCCCCGACCCCGCCGCGCTGGCCCGCCGGGCGCGGGAGCTGCGGCGCGAGCTTCCCGGCACGGCCCTGCCGGAGCCGCGGCGGCAGTTCCTCGACGCCCACCTGCGGGCTCTGGAGTGCAGCGGCCGCATACTCGCCGGGGAGGCGGTCGGGTTCGTCGAGGAGGTCGAGGCGTACTTCCAGGTGCGCATCTCCCCGGGCGACCCGGAGGTCTACCGGGAAGCGCACGACGAGCTCGACCGGCTGCTCCCCGGGGGCGGGACGGTCGCCGCGCGGCTGACCGCACACCGCGCCGGTGACGAGATCGCCCCCGAACGTCTCGAGCCCGCGGTGCACGCGCTGTCCAGCGCGCTGCGCGACCGGGTGCGGGCGAGGTACGGGCTGCCGCCACAGGAGACCGTCGAGTACGAGGTCGTCGGCGACAAGCCCTGGAGCGGCTTCAACTACTACCTCGGTGACTTCCGCTCCCGCGTCGCGATCAATGCCGACCTCGGCCATCGGATGGCGAACCTGCCGCACCTGGTGGCCCACGAGTCCTACCCCGGCCACCACACCGAGCACTGCCGCAAGGAGTCCGGGCTGGTGCACCGCGACGGCCAGGCCGAGCAGACGATCTTCCTGGTGAACACGCCCGCGTGCCTGATGGCCGAGGGCCTCGCGGACCTCGGGCTGCACGCCGTCGTCGGGCCCGGATGGGGCCCATGGGCGGAGGAGATCCTCGGCGATCTGGGCCTGCGGATGGACGGGGAGCTCGCCGAGCGGCTCGAGGCCGCCGCTGTGGCGCTGCTGGGGGTGCGTCAGGACGCGGCGCTGATGCTGCACGACCGCGGCGTCGACCCGGAGGACGTGGTGGCCTACCTGCAGCGCTGGCTGCTCGTCGCCGAACCCCGTGCGCGGCAGATGCTGCGGTTCCTCTCCGACCCGCTGTGGCGCGCGTACACCACCACCTACGTCGAGGGCTACCGCCTGTTGCGCGGGTGGCTGGACGCCCGAGATCCCGACGAGCCGCTCGGCGGGCGGTATCGCCGGCTGCTCGACGAGCCGCTCACCCCAGCGGACATCCGAGCCGACCTCGCCGCATGATCCCGTGCGGCGCCAACGCCACTTCTGCCCCGAGTTCGCCATTCCTGGCGCGGTCACCGGAGATGACATGACTGAGCAGCGGTCGAGGCGCGCCGAGGAGAGCGACGGAGCCGATCCGACATGGGACCGGCTGGAGGACCAGCTCGGCTGGTACGACCGCAAGAGCGTTGCTGCCCAGCAGGCATACAAGAGGATCAAGCTCGCTCAGCTCGCCGTCGGCGCCACGGTCCCGGTGGTCGCTGCTCTGCAGGCCCCGGCCGCTGTCACGGCCATCCTCGCCGCGGTCGTGGTCGTCGCCGAAGGCGTCCAGCAGCTCTACCAGTGGCAAACGACCTGGGTTCTCTACCGGGCCACCGCCGAAGCACTCAAGCACGAGAAGTTCCTCTACCTCGCAGCCGCCGGGCCCTACAGCACCGACGACCGTCGCCGGGTCCTCGCTGAACGCCTCGAGGGCCTGGTGTCCCAGGAACATGCCCGATGGACCGAAGCACGTGAACGAGACACCCAGGAGCGAGCGACCGGCGCCGGCACCGAACGAGCTCCGTGAGCCCCCTCCAGGCCCGGTGCGCACCGCTGACGTGCGCAGGCCGGGGCGCGTGCGGAAGTCGATGATTTCACCTGCGTGGTTTGGGTGCCCGAAGCGGCGCTGCGCAGGTAGCGTGCGAAGCGGCGGGACGCGGCAGAGGCGGCCCGCTACGGGAGGCCCTGGTCGTGGCTCTACTGAGCGCGAGGGGGCCGGCACCCGGCCCTCGCGGTCGGTCCCGCTGAGCTGGATCCTCGGATCCAGCGGGCGAGGGGCGATCGACCGGGGCCGGCCGGCCCACCGAGACGCGGATCGCGGGTGCCGCGGCCGCCAGGGAGTTGCCGTGAACGCACGACGTCCCGCCTCTCGCTCGCCCCGTCCCGGGTTCCCCGAGGTTCTCACCTACGTCCTGGACACCTCCGTCCTGCTGTCCGACCCCTGGGCGCTCACCCGGTTCGACGAGCACGAGATCGTGCTCCCGCTGGTCGTGATCTCCGAGCTGGAGGGCAAGCGGCAACACCCGGAGCTGGGCTGGTTCGCCCGCGAGGCGCTGCGCCTGCTCGACGACCTCCGACTCGCGCATGGCCGGCTCGACGCGCCGGTCGCGATCGGGGATCACGGCGGCACCCTGCACGTGGAGCTCAACCACACCGACGCCGATGTGCTGCCCGCGGGCTTTCGCACCGACACCAACGACTCGCGCATCCTGGCATGCGCGTTGAACCTGGCGGCGGAGGGCCGCGCGGTCACGCTCGTCACCAAGGACATGCCGCTGCGGGTGAAGGCCGGCGCGGTGGGGCTGGCCGCGGAGGAGTACCGCGCTCAGGACGTCGTCCCGTCGGGCTGGACGGGGATGGTCGACCTCGAGGTGTCGTCGGCCGTGGTCGACGCGCTCTACAAGGAGGGCAGCGTCGAGGGGGCCGAGGTCGACGCGTTGGGCGACCTGCCGTGCAACACGGGACTGCGGTTGCTCGCGGGGACCGCGACGGCACTGGGGCGGGTGACCGTGGACAAGCGGGTCCGGCTGGTCCGCGGCGATCGGGAGGCGTTCGGGTTGCATGGCCGCTCCGCAGAGCAGCGCGTCGCGCTCGACCTACTGCTGGACCCGGACGTCGGGATCGTGTCGCTCGGCGGGCGGGCGGGCACGGGGAAGTCCGCGCTCGCGCTGTGTGCCGGGCTGGAGGCGGTGATGGAGCGCCACGCCCACCGCCGGGTGGTGGTGTTCCGCCCGCTCTACGCCGTCGGCGGCCAGGAGCTCGGATACCTGCCGGGCAGCGAGAACGAGAAGATGGCGCCCTGGGGGCAGGCGGTGTTCGACACCCTCGGCGCGGTGGCCTCGCAGGACGTCGTCGACGAGGTGGTCGACCGCGGCATGCTCGAGGTGCTGCCGCTGACCCACATCCGGGGCCGGTCGCTGCACGACTCCTTCGTGATCGTCGACGAGGCACAGTCGCTGGAGCGCAACGTGCTGCTTACCGTGCTCTCCCGGCTCGGCACCGGGTCCCGGGTGGTGCTGACCCATGACGTCGCCCAGCGCGACAACCTGCGGGTGGGCCGGCACGACGGGGTGGCCGCGGTGATCGAGAAGCTGAAGGGGCATCCGCTGTTCGCGCACGTCACGCTGACCCGCTCGGAGCGCTCGCCGGTCGCCGCACTGGTGACCGAAATGCTGGAGGGCCCGGCGGCATAGCGGCCCCCGGCGAACGTCGCAGTGGCGCGAGGGGCACCTCGGGCAACAGCCTTGCCCAATGGTGCCCCTCGCGCAACGGGGTCAGTGCAACAGGGCGCGGACGGTGTCGATGGTGTCCGCGTCGGCGGCGTCCTTGTCCGGGCGGTAGCGCAGCACCCGGGCGAAGCGCAGCGCCACCCCGCCTCGGTAGCGAGTCGAGGTCTGCACCCCGTCGAACTCGATCTCGACGACGAGCTCGTGGCGGACGTGGACGGTGTGTCGGTCGGTGCGCACGGCGATCTCCCGCAGCGCGGCGGTCTGCCAGCGCAACAGCTCGTCGGTCAGCCCCTTGAAGGTCTTGCCCACCATCACGGGTGGCCCCCCGTCCGGGTCGCGGGCGCCGAGATGGAGGTTCGAGAGCCACCCACTGCGCCGGCCGTGGCCCCACTCGGCTGCGGACACGACGAGGTCGAGGGTGTGCACCGGCTTGACCTTCTGCCACGCCTTGCCTCGCCGCCCGGCCGCGTAGGCCGCGTCGAGGGACTTGACCATCACGCCCTCGTGTCCCGTGGCCAGCGCCGCCTCCAGCAGCGCGGGCGCGGCGGCGTGGTCGCGCACCGACGGGATCCGGTAGGGCGCCACCACCTGGTCCAGCGCCGCGAGCCGATCGCGCAGCGGCCTGTCGAGCAGGTCGGCTCCGTCGAGGTGCAGGCAGTCGAAGAAGAACGGGCGCAGCAGCAGCTCGTGGGTGCTCGCGGTGCCGAAGCGGCTCATCGTCTCCTGGAACGGACGGGGCCGGCCGTCGTCGGCCAGCGCGAGCGTCTCCCCGTCGAGCACGATGGACCGGCACGGCAGGGCTCGAACGAGGTCGACGAGCTCGGGCACCGAGTTGGTGATCTCGCGCAGGGTCCGGGTCCAGACCCGCACCGCGGAGCCGTCGCGGTGCACCTGGACTCGGGCACCGTCGAGCTTGTACTCCACCGACGCCGGGCCCACCTCGGCGAGGGCGGACTCCAGATCCTGGGCGGGGGAGGCGAGCATCGGCCGGACGGGGCGGCCGAGCTCCAGCCGGAAGGCGGCCAGGGCGTCCGACCCGCCGGACAGGGCTGCGACGGCGGTCTCGGGCAGCCGGCCGGAGAGCATGAACGCCCGCCGCACGGCGGTGCTGGGCATCGCGGCCGCGGCGGCCACCGCGTCGAGCATCACGCCCTCCAGCGCGCCCTGCCTCAGCTCCCCGGTGAGCAGCCCGACAAGGAACCGTTGCTCGTCAGCGGTGGCCCGGCCGAGCAGGGCAGCGAGCGCGTCACGACGTCGTGCCGCCGACCCGGTGCCGCTGACGGACTGCAGCTCCGAGAGCGCCGCGTCGACCTCGCCGACGGTCAGCGACGGCACCGCAGCGGGCGCGACGTCCAGCGCGCCCAGCGTCGCCCACCCGGCACCGATCCGGCCCTGGCGGGGCACTCCGGCGAGGAACGCGGTGACCGCGGCGACCTCGTGCGGGGCGGCGGCGGCGAGCAGTCCGGCGAGGGCAGCGGTCTTGGCCGTGCGCGAGCGGGTGGCGGTCACCGCGGCGGAGGCCGCGACCACGTCGGCGAGCAGCACCCGCCCAGTCAACAGCCCCGGTGCCACTAACACGAAGTACCGCTGCTGATCGGCGCGACGCCGTGCACGGCGAGCACCGCGTTGGAGGCGTCGGTCTCCCACTTCGCGTAGGCCTGCGGGAAGCCCGACTTCTGCACTCTCTGGGCCAGTCTCGTCAGCGGCTGCGACTGCCAGTCCGGGGTCGTCGTCACGACCTGCTCGTTGAACGCCTCGTAGAACTTCGCCGCGGAGTACGTCGGATCCATGATCTGCGTGGTGCTGCCCCACCCCTGGCTGGCGCGTTGCTGGAACAACCCGACGCTGTCCCGGTCGCCGTAGTCGAGATTGAGCAAGGTGGACTCCTGCATCGCGGTGGCGATCGCGATCACCCACGCCCGCGGCGGCAGGCCCAGGCCCTTGCCAACCCCCACGATCGTCTCAGCGTTGCGCAGCTGCTCGGCGGACAGCGGCGTCTCGCGCTGCGCACCCTGCGGGGCACCGGGCATCAGATGCGCCGCCATGGGCGCCGGTCCGTAGGCCGCCAGCTGCGCGGCCACCGGGGGCGGGGGCTGCGGCGCGGGTTCGGACAGCATCGGCATGGGATCCACCGCCCGCCCCCGGGTGAACCGTCCACCCTCCCACACTTCGAAATGCAGGTGCGGCCCGGTGGACTGACCGTTGCTGCCGACCCGGCCGATGGACTGGCCGGCCTGAACCTGCTCGCCCTCGGCGACGCCGACCCCGTCGGCCCACATGTGCCCGTAGACGGTGGAGACGAGCTGCCCGCCGACCTGGTGGTCGATCACGATCCACTGACCGAAACCACCTGCCGGCCCGGCCCGCACCACGGTGCCCGCCGCCGCCGCGTAGATCGGGGTGCCGGCCGCGGCACCGAAGTCCTGCCCCCGGTGGCCCTCCGCGGCACCAGTAAGAGGGTTCCGCCGTTCACCAAAATCCGAAGTGAGCCGGAAGCTACCCGGCGCCATCGGCACGACGAGCGTGGAGTTCCCCGCCGGTTGCAGCCCACACACCGTGGTCTGCTCCCCGCCGTCGAACCCCACGAGCACCGTCATGCCGACCGCGGCCGCCAGCAGCAGCGCGAACGGGATGGCGAGAAGAGCACCGACGGCAACGGTCGTCGTGCCCCGGGCACGGGGGCGCATCAACCTCCTCCGGGGCGACGGACGGGCCGTGGTTCGGACCTAACCCGGCCCGCAGTCGCCAAGGCAATACCCCGTACGAAGAACCGCCCGGTTGCCTGAACGCTCACCAGCCGGCCGGACGCGTCATGGCCAGCACGTCCAGGATGTCATCGAGCTGCTCGACGGTGAGCGTCCCGCTCGCCACGTGCCCGCGTTCGAGCACCACCTCGCGGATGGTCCTGCGCTCGGCCAGGGACTGCTTGGCGATCGACGCCGCCTCCTCGTAGCCGAGGTGACGGTTGAGCGGGGTGACGATCGCGGGAGAGGACTCGGCGTACTCCCGGCACCGCGCCGGGTCAGCCTCGGCGCCGTCGATCACCTTGTCCGCCAGCAGCCGGGCGGCCGCAGCCAGCAGCCGGGCGGACTCCAGCAGGTTGCGGGCCATCACCGGCATCATCACGTTGAGCTCAAGGTTGCCCTGGGTGCCGGAGAACGCCACGGTCGCGTCGTTGCCGATCACCTGCGCGGCCACCATCATCGTCGCCTCGCAGATCACCGGGTTGACCTTGCCCGGCATGATCGAGGAACCGGGCTGCAGGTCCGGCAGGCGGATCTCGGCGAGCCCGGTCCGGGGCCCGGAGCTCAGCCAGCGCACGTCGTTGGCGATCTTGAACAGGGAGACGGCGACGGTGCGCAGCGCGCCGGAGGCCTCGACCAGGCCGTCGCGGGCACCCTGCGCCTCGACGTGGTCCCGCGCCTCGGTGAGCTCGTCAAGCCCGGTCGCGCTGCGCAGCTGTTCGACCACGGCCGCCCCGAACCCGGCCGGGGTGTTCAGCCCGGTACCCACTGCGGTACCACCGATCGGCAGCTCCCCCAGCCGCGGCAGGCACCCCCGCACCCGGTCCGCGCCGTAGCGCGCCTGGCTGGCCCACCCGCCGGCCTCCTGGCCGAGGGTGATCGGCACCGCGTCCATCAGGTGCGTCCGGCCGGCCTTGACCACCTCGGCCCACTCCTGCGAGCGCCGGGTGAGCACCGAGGAGAGGTGCACCAGCGCGGGCACCACCTCCCGGGACAGCGCATCGGTCGCGGCGAGATGGATGGTGGTCGGGAAGACGTCGTTGGACGACTGCGAGGCGTTGACGTGGTCGTTGGGATGCACCTCGCGGCCCGACGCCTGCTGCGCGAGGGTGGCGATCACCTCGTTGGCGTTCATGTTGGAGCTGGTGCCCGAGCCGGTCTGGAACACGTCGACGGGGAAGTGCGTGTCGTGCCGACCGGCAGCGACCTCGTCTGCCGCGGCGGCGATCGCCGCGGCCAGCGGGACCTCCAGCACTCCCAGCGACCCGTTGACCCGGGCACACGCGGCCTTGACCAGCCCGAGTGCCCGGATCTGGGCCCGCTCCAGACCCCGCCCGGAGATCGGGAAGTTCTCTACGGCGCGCTGCGTCTGCGCGCCGTAGAGGGCGCCGGCGGGCACCCGCACCTCACCCATCGTGTCGTGCTCGATCCGGTACTGCGCCCCTGTGGTGGCGCCCTGGTCGCTCATGGTGAGCAGTGTCGCGTGCGCCGGAGGGCCCTGCCGCATCCGGGCGCTCTAACCTGGCGGTACGCGCCCGAGGAGGAAGTTGATGGCCGAGCAGCCGATGGCTGAGCAGTCCGCGACCGAGCAGTCCGTGACCGAGCAGTCCGTGACCGAGCAGCACACTGTCGACCTGGTGATCGTCGGCGCCGGGCCGGCCGGCCTCTACGCTGCCTACTACGCCGGTTTCCGCGGGCTCTCGACCGCGCTGGTCGATTCGCTGCCCGAGGCGGGCGGGCAGGTCTCCGCCATGTACCCGGAAAAAATGATCTTCGACGTGGCCGGTTTCCGCGCTGTCCGGGGCCGGGACCTGATCGACGGGCTGGTGGAGCAGGCCGGGCAGTGGAAGCCCACCTACCTGCTCGGGCGACAGGCGCGCGACCTCGTCGACGACGGTGACGGGCTGCTGATGACTTTGGCCGACGGGGACCGCATCTCCACCCGTGTGGTGCTCATCACGGCCGGTATCGGCGAGTTCACTCCTCGCTCGCTGCCAGCCGGTGAAGGCTGGCACCACCGTGGTCTGGTGTACTTCGTGCCCCGCCTGATCGAGCACGCCGGCAAGGACGTCATCGTGGTCGGCGGCGGTGACTCGGCGTTCGACTGGGTGCTCGCCCTGCACCCGATCGCCCGCAGGGTCACGCTGGTGCACCGGCGGGCCAAGTTCCGGGCGCACGCCGGCACCGTCGAGCAGGTCAAGGCGCTCGGCGTCGAGGTGCTCGTCGACACCGAGGTCGCGGAGCTGCGCGGCAACGACGTGCTCGCGGAGGCCGATCTGGTCGTCAGGGACGGCGGGCGACGCACCGTGGCGGTGCAGACGCTGGTCGCCGCGCTGGGCTTCACCGCCGACCTCGGGCCGATCGAGTCCTGGGGCATCGACGTGCACCGCCGCTCGGTGCTGGTGGACACCACGATGCGCACCACCCGCCCGCGGGTGTACGCCGCAGGCGACGTGACGGCCTACGAGGGCAAGGTGAAGCTCATCGCCACCGGGTTCGGCGAGGCCGCCACCGCGGTGAACAACATCGCCGTCTTGCTCGACCCGGAGGCGCACCTGTTCCCGGGCCACTCCACGGACGCCTGATGAGCAGCAACGGCCGTCCTTCGTGCCCGCCGTGCGGGCGTCTTCGTGGGTCGCCTTGCTCGACCAGATAGTCGGTGCGGCGCGGGATGATGCCCGGGTCGGAAGGAGCGGGGCGATGACGCTGTCGTGGCCGAACCACCTCCTCACGCTCGAGGAGTGGGAGGCCCTGCCCGAGGACAGCGCCCTCCGCCTCGAACTGGCCGAAGGGGTGCTCGTGGTGTCCCCGCAACCGTTCTCCTGGCACCAGAAGGCGGGGATGAGACTCGGGTACCGGCTGGACGAGCAGCTACCGCCGTGGCTCACCGCACTGACCGACGTTGAGGTCGTGCTCGCGCAGCGGCCCCTCACGATCCGGGTCCCCGACGTGGTCGTCACGCGCACCGCTAGCTACGAGGTGAACCCACCACGGTATCGAGCCCGGACGTCGTGCTCGCAGTCGAGGTGCTCTCTGACGGCACCCGGCGGATCGACCGTGTGTTGAAGTTCTCCGAGTACGCCGAGGCCGGTATCCCGCACTACTGGATCATCGACCTCGATCCGTCGACCACCCTCACCGCATACCTGCTGGTCGACGGCGAGTACGAGCTGGCGGCCGAGGCCACCGGCAGCGTCACCCTCGACGTGGCCGGACACGCCGTCACGCTCGACCTCGACGCACTCATCCGTCGGTGAACCCGACGAGCGGGGCACTGCGGACCCCTAGCTAGAGCACGACCTGCACGAGGTCACCCGGCCCGAGCGCCTCGAAGAACGTCGCAGCGGCCCCGGCGGGCAGCCGCACCGAGCCGGCGGAGGGTTGGGTCAGGTCCCCCTGGTAGAAGGCGACGTCGTCGGCGAAGAAGACCGCGAACGGCATCGGTGTCCCGTCGAGGCTGCTCACGTGGTCGACGCGCTTCGCCTCGACCGGGAAGGCGCCCACCGGCGTGGGTGAGTCCGCCCGGCCCACTCGCACGGGCACCGGCCCCACCAGGGCACCGTCCATTCCCCACACCCAGGCCGACGCGCTGCGCAGCTGCACGCACGCCCTCGCGGCGGCCCGGCACGGCGGCAGCGCCGCCACTGGGGCCTCGGGAACGGGGAGAGCGGCTGGTGGCGGCGCGGGCTGCTCCTGCAGCGCCTTCTCCATTCCGGTGACGGCGACCCCGGCGAGGCTCACGCCGGCCAGCACCGCGATGGCGGCGGCCCTGATCGCACCCACGGCGTTCCTCCTGCTGCTGTCTGACCCGTCTGGAACCGGGCGACACCGTAGGGCACTCGCTGGCCGTCACCGCGGTCAGGGCAGCGGGGGCGTCTCCTCGGCCGTGACCGCGTCGACGTCCGCCGACGTGTATCTCTGGATCTTGCTGCGGCGGTGATAGCCCTCGATCATGCGCACGGTGCCCGACCGGGAGCGCATCACGATCGACTCCGTGGTGCAGCCACTGCCGTGGTAGCGCACCCCCCGCAGCAGGTCACCGTCGGTGATGCCGGTGGCGCAGAAGAACACGTGATCGCCCGAGACCAGGTCGTCGGTGGTGAGCACCCGGTCCAGGTCGTGGCCTGCCCCGACCGCGCGCTCCCGCTCCGCGTCGTCCTGCGGGCACAGCCGACCCTGGATCTCGCCGCCCATGCACTTCAACGCGCACGCCGTGATGATGCCCTCCGGGGTGCCCCCGATACCCATCAGGATGTCGACGCCGGTCTGCGGGCGAGCCGCCGCGATCCCGCCCGCGACGTCGCCGTCGGGGATGAAGTGAATCCGGGCGCCGGCGTCGCGCACCTCGCGGACCAGATCGTCGTGCCGCGGTCGCTCGATGACCACGACCGTGACCTCGGACACGTCGATCCGCTTCGCCTTCGCCACCCGGCGGATGTTCTCCGCGACCGGAGCGTCGAGATCCACCACCTCGGCTGCTTCCGGGCCCACCGCGATCTTCTGCATGTAGAAGACGGCGGACGGGTCGAACATGGAACCCCGGTCTGCAACCGCGAGCACCGCGATCGAGTTCGGCATGCCCTTGGCCATCAGCGTGGTGCCATCGACCGGGTCGACCGCCACGTCGCAGTCCGGTCCGTCGCCGTCGCCGATCTCCTCACCGTTGTAGAGCATCGGCGCCTCGTCCTTCTCGCCTTCGCCGATCACCACCACGCCCCGCATCGGTACCGAACCGAAGAGGTGGCGCATCGCGTCCACCGCGGCCTGGTCCCCGGATTCCTTGTCACCCCGGCCGACCCACCGGCCGGCGGCGATCGCCGCGACCTCGGTCACCCGCACCAGCTCCATCGCCAGGTTGCGGTCCGGTGCCTCCCAGGGGGCCGGCTCGGGGCTGGACGGCGTGCTCATGGGGCCCTCCCTGATTCGACTGGTTCTACAGCGCCGATCCTCCCAGAGTCGGGGCCGGGCTGGGAGGATCGGGGCATGGCGGACCGGGAGAGTGGGGACGCGGCGCGCGGCGGCCGGTCGCGCGGGCAGCAGAGCGCGCGGGACGTGCTGCTGTCGATGGTGCCGCTGGTGCTCGTCGTGCTCGCGTTGGTGGGCGCCGCTGGGATGTGTTCGTTCAGCCCCGGCGGACCGAGCATCGACCCGGGTACCCTGCCGACCGTCGACGCCACCGAGCGGATCGAGCGCGCCGCGGCGACGGTGACCTTTCCGGTCCGGTCGCCGGAGCTGCCGGCCGGGTGGCAGGCCAACTCGGCGGACGTGGACCGGGTGGGCGCCGATGCGGGCGCGCCCCAGGCTGTCCGGGTGGGCTGGCGGACCCCGGATGGGAACTACCTGCGCTTGTCCCAGTCCTCGGCGGGGGAGGCCGAGCTCGCGGCCTTCGAGACCGAGCAGCTCGCCGCCCCGACCGGCGCGGTGCAGGCCGCCGGGCGGGCCTGGGTGCGCTACCCGGGGCTGCGGGCAGAGCAGGCCTGGGTGACCGACCTCGGCGAGGTCCGGCTGCTGGTCACCGGTAGCGGCACTCAGGAGCAGTTCCGCATCCTCGCAAAGGCGACGCTGGACGCCCCGGTGCTGCCGGGCTGAGCGGGTTCGCCGTCACTGCGACGGCGCCGGGTCCGCATCGGAACGCGCGGAGATCGCGGACTCGATCCGCTTGCGGGCACCCGCCAGATGACGCTCACAGATCGTGGAGAGCGACTCACCACGCTCCCAGAGCGCGAGTGACTCCTCCAGCGGCAGCCCCCCGGCCTCGAGCGCGCGGACCACCTCGGCGAGCTCGTCGCGGGCCGCCTCGTAATCCAGGGACGCGGGGTCCGGCCGCACCGCTACCTCCGTTCCCCGCCGGGACCGACCCGTGCGGTCACCGACCCGTCGCTCACCCGTATCCGCAGCTCCGCGCCGTCCGGCGCGTCGGCGACCGCCCGCAGCACCGGGCCGGGCCGGGAACCGGCAATCCGCTGCACCACCGCGTAGCCGCGGGCCAGGGTGGCCGCCGGTCCGAGGGTCGTCAAGCGAGCGACGGTGTGCTCGAGGCACTCCCGCGCCGAGGTGAGACCGGCGAGCACCGCCCGGTCGGCGCGCTCGCGCAGCTGCACCACCTCACGGGCGCGTTCGGCCAGCGGCACCAGCGGATCGGCCAGCACCGGCCGGCTGCGCAGCGAGTCGAGCAACCGCCGCTCGCGGTCCACCCACCCGTGCAGCGCGCGCCGGGACCGCTCCCGCAGCTGGTGCAGCCGTGCGGTCTCCTCGGCGACGTCAGGCACCACGCACTTGCCGGCGTCGGTCGGCGTGGAGCAGCGGCGGTCGGCGACGTGATCCACCAACGGGCTGTCCGGCTCGTGGCCGATCGCGGAGATCACCGGCGTCCGGCACGCCGACACCGCCCGGCACAGCGTCTCGTCGGAGAAGCACAGCAGGTCCTCGACGCTACCGCCGCCGCGGGCCAGCACGATGACGTCCACCTCGGGATCGGAGTCGAGCGCGGCCAGCGCCTCGATGATCTGGGGCACCGCGAGCACCCCCTGCACGGCCACGTTCTCCACCCGGAAGCGCACCGCGGGCCAGCGTCCGGTGGCATTGGTGATG
Source organism: Pseudonocardiaceae bacterium (assembly GCA_035640155.1). Taxonomy (GTDB): domain Bacteria; phylum Actinomycetota; class Actinomycetes; order Mycobacteriales; family Pseudonocardiaceae; genus JALYQB01. Next base: position 3,966 of record DASQWR010000155.1, on the reverse strand, counting down.
ACGTCGCGCTCGGCCGCTCCACCACGCCCGGTGACCAGCCCGACCAGGCGGGGCAGGAACGGCAGCGGACGCCTGCGGCCCGGATCGAACAGGCCCTCGGCGTCGAGGCGCCGGCGCAGCCGCTCGATGCGCGCCAGCAGCTCCCCGACGCCCACCGCGCGGATCTCGTCCACCCGCAGGCTCAGCGTGCCGCGGCCCAGGAAGAACGACGGCTTCCCGTGCACCACCACCCGGCTGCCGTCGGCCAGCGGAGGTTGCATCTCGCGCACCAGCACGGCTGCGCAGGTGGCCGTGAGCGACACGTCCGCCGCCGGATCGCGCAGCGTGAGAAAGGCGGTGCCGGTGCCGGCGCGGGCGCTGACCTGGGTCAGCTGGCCCTCCACCCACACCGCGCCGAGCCGGTCGACCCAGGCAGCGATCTTGCGCGCCACCGTGCGGACCGGCCAGGGCTGCTCGGGCGAGGTGGGGGGTCCGTCGCTCACCGGGAGCGGACCGTGGTGATCCGGTTGCCGAGCATGGTGACGAACACAGCCCGGTTCTGGTGACGCTGCTCGTGCTCCAGCAGCGCCTCGAGCTGCTCCACGGACAGGGTGCGCAGCTTCGCCCGCAGCTGGGCCAGCGTCAGCTCGTCGTAGCCGGGCAGCACCGGCGGGGGATCCGGGGTCAGCGCCTGGGCCACGTCGGCCTCGTCGATCTCGACCGGGACGTCGGGCGGGACGTCAGCCGGGACATCAACTGGGGCAGCGGCCGGGACATCGCCCGGCGCGCCACCCCGTCCGTCGGCCGCGCCACCCGGTCCGTCAGCCGCGCCACCCGGTCCGGTGCGGACGGTGGCCAGCGGGTCGTCGTTGCGGCGGTCCACGTCATCGTCCTCGTCGAACCGGGCCCACGGCGGGGCGTCGTCGACCGGGCGCAAGGAGGCGAGCACCTCGTCACCTTTGACGGCCAGCTCGGTGACGTGCTGCTGGACCTTCATGCTCACCTGCAGGGCACGGCTGGCGACGGTGACCGGCAGCACGGCGAGCTGGGTCGGGAGCTTGCGGGCCTGGTCGACGGCGGTGGCCGCCAGGCCCGCAGCGAGGCGGACGGGCAACGGCAAGGGGCTCATGTCCGCTCAGCCTGCCGCAGTGGGTGCCGTCCTGCACCCGAGGGGTCTCGCCGCGACCGCATCACCTCTCTCGTCCCGGCACGACCCGTAGGGTGAGGTCATGTCCAAGCGTGTCTTGCTGGCCAAGCCCCGCGGTTACTGTGCGGGAGTCGATCGGGCGGTGGCGACCGTCGAGCAGGCGCTGGAGGCCCACGGTGCGCCGGTGTACGTGCGCAAGCAGATCGTGCACAACAAGCACGTGGTGCAGACTCTGGAGGAACGTGGCGCGATCTTCGTCGAGGAGGCCGACGAGGTGCCCGAGGGTGCCATCGTGGTGTTCTCCGCGCACGGTGTGTCCCCGGCCGTGCACGAGCAGGCCGCCGCCCGCAGCCTGCGCACCATCGACGCGACCTGCCCGCTGGTCACCAAGGTGCACCAGGAGGCCAAGCGCTTCGCCCGGGACGACCGCGACATCCTGCTGATCGGGCACGCGGGGCACGAGGAGGTCGAGGGCACCGCGGGGGAGGCCCCCCAGCACGTCCAGCTGGTCGACGGACCGGGCGCGGTGGACTCGGTGACCGTTCGCGATCCGTCGAGGGTGGTGTGGCTGTCGCAGACCACGCTGTCGGTGGACGAGACGATGGAGACGGTCACGCGGCTCAAGGAACGCTTCCCGGAACTCGCCGACCCCCCGAGTGACGACATCTGCTACGCCACGCAGAACCGGCAGGTCGCAGTCAAGGCGATGGCCGCGGAGTGCGACCTGGTGCTCGTGGTGGGCTCCCGCAACTCCTCGAACTCGGTGCGGCTGGTCGAGGTGGCGCTCGCTGCCGGCGCCCGTGCCTCCCACCTGGTGGATCACGCTGGGGAGGTCGACGAGTGCTGGCTGGACGGGGTGCACACCGTCGGCGTGACCAGTGGCGCGTCGGTGCCCGAGGTCCTGGTGCGCGGCGTGCTGGAGTGGCTCGCCGAGCGCGGCTGGGCCGAGATCGAGGAGGTCACTACCGCGGACGAGACGGTGGTGTTCTCGCTGCCCCGGGAGCTGAGGAGCTCCGCCGCGAATGCAGCCCGGCCAAACCTGGGACGGCGGAGCGCTCGGACGCCGGGGCCCGTTGGGTGAGCAGCCGGAGCAGCCCGACCACGACGGTGACGCCGGTGGTGACCGCCATGGTGGGGAAGCCGTTGATCAGCGGCGTGCCGACCGCCAGCGCCTTGGCGGTGAGCCCACCGCCCGCCGGGGCGCCGCCGGCGAGCAGGACGGCTGCGGGCACGGTGACGGCGAGGATCAGCGGTGGCTGGACCATCGGAGCGAACAGGCCCCGGCGCTCGACCACGGCGATCGCGACCAGGCAGCCCAGGACGTAGCAGGCCTGGAACAGCAGGCCGAGCCGGTCGATCCGTTGCAGGTCCGCGAACACCCCGGCGGTGGTCAGCGCCAGCGCTGCGAGCACCGCCACCCACCACGGCACCCCGGCACGGCCCGGGAACAGCGAGGCCCCACCCCACGGCGGCGTCCGGGCGGCCCGGGCGCGGGCCTGCGCTGTGCTCACCCGCCCACGGTAGACCGTCCGGGATCCCCGTCCTGCCGTCGGGACGGCAGGACGCTGAGGCCGTAGCGGTCCGGCTCGGACCGGTGCTCCAGCGCCACCAGCGCGTCGGCCGCGGAGGCGACCAGCTCGGCGGCCTGCACGGTCCGCGGGGCCTTCTCCACCTGGTCCGGCGGGTCGAGCTCCGCGCTGACCACGTCGAGGTCGACGAAGCGGCGGGCGGTGACCAGCACCCGGGACTCCAGGGAGCTGACGGTGCTGTTGTAGGAGTCCACCGCCCCGCCGAGCGCGCGGCCGAGCTTGGCCACGTGCCGGCCCATCGTCGAGAGCCGGGAGTGCAGCTCCCGCCCCAGCTCGTGCACCTGGGCGGCGTTGCGGGCCAGCGCCTCCTGCCGCCAGGTGTAGGCCACCGTGCGCAGCAGCGCGATCAGGGTGGTCGGCGTCGCCACCACGACGTTGCGCTCGAAGGCGTGCTCCAGCAGCGCGGGATCGGACTGCATCGCCGCCTCCAGGAACGGGTCGCCCGGCACGAAGAGCACCACGAACTCCGGGGTGCACGCGAGGCGCTGCCAGTAGGACTTGGCGGCCAGCTGGTCCACGTGGGCGCGCAGGTGTCGCGCGTGGGCGGCGAGGCGCTCGGCGCGACGGTCCGGGTCGGTGGCGTCGACAGCCTCGAGGTAGGCCCCGAACGGCACCTTGGCGTCCAGCACGATCTCCTTGCCCCCGGCGAGGTGCACCACCAGGTCCGGACGCATCACCGCGTCGGTGTCGCCGCTGGCGTCGGTGACCGTGACCTGCCGGGAGAAGTCGCAGTGCTCGACCATGCCGGCGAGCTGGACGACGCGTTCCAGCTGCAGCTCTCCCCAGCGGCCGCGGACCTGCGGCGCGCGCAGCGCGGTGACCAGCGCGCGGGTCTCACCCTGCAACTGCTCGGAGGTGCGGTGCATGGCGCCCACCTGCTCGCGCAGCCCCGCGTAGGCGGCCTCCCGCTCCTTCTCCACGGTGCGTAGCTGGCAGTCGAGGCGGTGCAGGGTCTGCGCGACGGGGCCGAGCAGCGCCTCGAGCGCCTGCTGGCGGGACATGGTCTCCCCATCGGCCTTGGCCGACAGCGCCGCCGTCGCTTCCTTGATCCGCGCCTCGGCGAGCTGCACGAACGCCTCGTTGTTGTGCGACAGGGCCTCTGCCGACATCGCCTGGAAGCTGTTCTTGAGCTCGACCTCGCGGTTGGACAGCACCCGCTCGCGGTCTGCCCGCGCGGCGCGCTCCGCCTCGAGCGCGGCCCGGGCCGAGGCGAGCTCCGCCTGCACCGCGGCCCGCTGCTCGGTGGCCTGC
>DASQWR010000154.1:0-8727 GCA_035640155.1 Pseudonocardiaceae bacterium | reverse complement strand
CCCAGGCCGGGCGGGAGTGGCAGCCCACCGGCGAGCCCGAGGAGGTGTCCACCTACGACTACCCCGATCTGGCAGAGGGCAAGGCCATCCCGTACGGGGTCTACGACATCGCCGACGACAGCGCATGGGTCTCAGTCGGTGTCGACCACGACACCTCGGTCTTCGCGGTCGCCACCATCGAGCAGTGGTGGCAGCAGATGGGACAGTCCAAGTACCCGAACGCGACACGGCTACTCATCACCGCCGACGGCGGCGGATCGAACGGACACCGCCCCTGGCTGTGGAAACACGAACTCGCCCGCCTGGCCACAACCACCGGACTCGACATCACCGTCTGCCACTACCCACCCGGCACCAGCAAATGGAACAAGATCGAACACCGGCTCTTCTCCCGAATCACCGGAAACTGGCGTGGTCGACCACTGGAAACCTACCAAACCGTCGTCAGCCTCATCGCCAACACGACCACCGTAACCGGACTCACAGTACGCGCCGACCTCGACCTCAACCTCTACCCCACGAAAATCAAGCTCACCGACCAGCAGAAGAAGTCCATACCCATCACACGACACGACTTCCACGGCAACTGGAACTACACCATCCGACGACCAAACGAATAATTAATATCACTACGGCTCCTTAGTACTGCATCTGCACCGCGCGGACTTTGCCTTGAGGCTTATTCAGCGATCTTGATCGGAGGAGCATCTCTGCAGCTTAACTGCGGTCTAACAAGATCCACTTGACCCTCCTGAATAACTCTCCTTGGGTAGCCAGCCTGGTGAAGTTGACATTCAGTCTTGTGCTCGCTGTGCATGAAGTGGCGGCTGGTCGTAGAGGCAAACGTTCACCTGGCGTTTCCACCGGCGTCCCCCGATCTTGGTCACGTCGTTGTTTCCGACGGCCACGCTAACCCCGTGATCACCCGTGCGGTGGCCGTCCTACTCGCCTTCCTGGTCTCTCTCACGCTCATGATGATGTCCTTGCCTGCCAACGCGCCCGGAGCGACCGACCGCCCCCGTGTGGGTCCGGAGGTGATCGGGCACCGGGGCGCGACGGGGTACCGGCCCGAGCACACGCTGGCCTCTTACGAGCTGGCTGCGCGGGTGGGCGCGGACTTCATCGAGCCGGATCTGGTGTCCACGAAGGACGGCGTGTTGGTGGCCCGGCACGAGCCAGAGATCAGCCAGACCACTGACGTCGCGCAGCACGCGGAGTTCACCGCTCGCAAGACCACCAAGGTGATCGACGGGCAGGTGCTGTCCGGATGGTTCGCCGAGGACTTTTTGCTGGCCGAGCTGAAAACGCTGCGCGCGGTGGAGCGCATCCCCGCAGTCCGCCAACGCAACACGATCTACAACGGCCGCTACCAGGTACCGACCTTCGGCGAGGTCGTCGCCCTGCGGCAACGGTTGTCCAGGGAGTTGGGCCGCGAGATCGGCATCTACCCGGAGACCAAGCACCCTAGCTATTTCCGCTCTATCGGGCTGCCGCTAGAGCCTAAGCTGGTCGAAACGCTGAGTTGGGTCGGCCTCAACCGACCAGGGGCGCCGGTGTTCGTGCAGTCCTTCGAGGTCGGCAACCTGCAGGCGCTGCACGCCCAGCTCCGGGTGCCACTGATTCAACTGATTGGCTCGACCGGCGCTCCAGCGGACTTCGCCGCCGCCGGCGACCAGCGCACCTACAACGACCTGCTCACCCCGGGCGGGCTGGTCGAGATCGCCCGCTATGCGGCCGGCATCGGGCCAGCCAAGGACCGGATCGTGCCGCGTGACGCGGCAGGGTTCTCCCAGCCGCCGACCTCATTGGTGCGCGACGCCCACGCCGCCGGGCTGCTGGTGCACCCGTTCACCTTCCGCAACGAGAATCAGTTCCTGCCGGCCGAAGACCGCAGCTCGGCCGACCCGAACGCCTACGGAGACGCCTTCGCCGAGTACCAACAGTTCTACGCACTCGGCGTGGATGGGCTGTTCACCGACGTCGCCGACACCGCCGTCGCCGCCCGCATCGAGTTCTTCCCCGGGCAACGCCGCGCCGGCTAAGGATCCAGACGTTCGCGGCGCCGTTGCGTCATGGTTCTACGTCACTGGCGGGCAAGATGCGGGGCAGGCCGAGCCGGTCGCACTGCTCAGGACCAGGCCTGCCCCGATGTGGGCGCGCAGCACAGGAACGTCGAAAGCACCAGCGGTCACGGTCGCTCCCTCGCAGTGAGCCCGACGGCGTGGATGCACGCTGTTTAGCGCTGGGGACGCCATGGTCCGGTGATCGCGTAGGTGATACCGGGCTGGTAGAGGTTCACGAAGAGGATCCGGTGGTCGTGGGAGTACACCGGGCCGGCGAACTCGTTCTGGTTGACCTCATTGCGTGCCATGGGGAAGGCGGTGCCGCCCTCGGTGACCCCGATCAGGTGCTGGACGCCGTCACCGTCCTCGGCGAGGATCATTCCCCCCCAGGGGGAGACGGTGATGTTGTCGGGGCCGTCGAAGCCGCCACCGGCGTCCGGGTTCGGGTTGACCCCGAAGCGCAGGGTGAGGGTGAGCGTGCGGCGGCGGGGATCGTAGAACCAGACCTGGCCGTCATGCGGAACCGGGCTCTCCTCCCGGGCGAAGCTGGTGACGACGTAGACCCCCCCGTCGCCCCACCAGCTGCCCTCGAGCTTGCGGGCACGGGTGATGTCGGAGTCCGCGAACTGCGCGCGCGTGGAGCTGGTGCGGGCGTCGCGCTCTGGCACGGACACCCACCGCACTGCATACGTGCGTCCGACCTCGGTGGCACGAGACAGGTCATCGACGTGCGCCCCCGAGCCGTCGGTGCAGCTCATCGCGGCGAGCACGCCCTCAGTGGCGCCCAGGGCGCGCAGGACGCCCCTACGGCGCTGGAACCCGGCGGGTGCCTCCCAGCGGTAGAGCAGTCCATTGGGGCGGGCGGCGTCCTCGGTGAGATACATATCCCCGGTCCTCGGGTCGACCGCGACCGCCTCGTGCGCATACCGGCCCAGTGCCTTGATTGGCTGCGGATCCCGATTGGCACGCGGGTCAAACGGGTCGATCTCGAAGACGTAGCCGTGGTCTTTGGTCGCGCCGCGCTGCCCCGCGAGGTCCTCGGTCTCCTCGCAGCTCAGCCAGGTGCCCCACGGGGTGATTCCCCCGGCGCAGTTCGTCGAAGTGCCGGCGAGGCTGACATGCTCCCGGATCCGTCGGCCGTCCCGGTTGGCCTCGATCACGACGCAGCCGCCCGCCGCGCCAGGGTCGTAGGTGAGACCGTCCAGATGCGGCACCGGCAGGTGTGCCTCGCCGAACGGGTCGCGGAGCTCGTGGTTCTGCACCAGCACGCTGCCCCCCGCCCTGCCGCGGAACGCGCCGGTCCCATCGCCGTTGTCCGGACTGAACTCACCCGACTCCAGCCTCGTCACCCCGGCTTCGGACAGGATCGTGTACCCGAAGCCCTCGGGCAGGGCCAGCCGCCCAGCAGGATCGGGCACCAGCGGCCCGTAACCACTCGCCGGGGGAGCGGGCGCGGCTGCCGCGTTCGGTGCGGTGAGCAGCACCTCGCTCGAGCCGACTAGCAGCACGCCCGCACCGAGCGCGAAGCGGTTCAGAAAGTCCCGCCGGGACAGTGTCACGGCATCTCCCGTCACGTAGCGAATAAAGCACCGCCCGACCGAGGGACCGCCGGACGTGGGCAACGCTGATCGAGGAAGATGTCCCAAAGGTGAACGGCGACCGTCCATCAACCATCGAACAGGCAAGAACTCGGCCAGCGCCGTTCCGGTCGACTCGCCCTTCGTGGTGCAGGAGGCCATGGCCTCAGGCGTGGCTATGTCGCTCCGGACACCGGCGGCCCCCGCGACCTCGTCCGGCCCGGGCACACCGGGTTCCTGATCCCGGCCAACGACGACGGGGGAGCTGCGGGCTGCGGTGTGGATGCTGTGCGAAGACCCGGCAAGGCGATGCGCGTTCGGGGCGGCGGCACGGCCCGTCGTGGTGGACCGCAGCTGGCCGCTGGTCTGCGACGAACTGCTCGGTCGCTACGCCGCCGTTACGGGGACTACCTGGCTGCGACGCCAGGGCGGCCTGAGGCGAACGCGCGGATCGTCCAGCTCGCCGACTGCTCGCCGCCGCGATCGCGACCTGGGCACGGCCTGGGCACACTGCGCTGGGTTCAGGCCGGCGAGTCGGTGATCCTCTACGGGCCCGGTCGGGGTCGGCAAGACCCACATTGCCCACGCCCTGGCCACCTGGCCGTGCGCGGCCGCAACCCGAAGTGCGCTTCCTCAATATGGCATGTGGCGGTCGCCGTCTGCGTGTCCGACGGCGGGAAGCAGTTCGGGGAGGTAGTCGTGCCAGGCATGGGTGGAATCGATATTCATCGCGCGCAGTTTGACGTTCGACTACCTGGATCTCGACTCCGGGAAGGTGTTTAGGGGTCAGATCGGCCTGCCGACCGGGAACAGAAGTGCGCTCAGGTTTGTGAGGCTGTACCCGCGCTGTTAAGACTCTTGGGTGGGTTGGGCAGCCCGTGCAGTATTCAGAGCCTGCACATCTGACTCGAAGGGCTCTACCCGGTCGTCCGGGGTGATGAGGTACATCGTCTGCTCGTGCAGGAACGCGTCCGTCGCGTCTGAGCCCAGGGCTGCGACGGCGAGCAGTGTCCCCCCGATTCGGTAGACATCTCGTACGACGCCGATGCTGAACAGGGAGCGCGTCTCGTTCACCACGTCACCGCGCCCCGCCCGCAGGATCGTACGAAGGTCTTCATGCATTCCCAGCGCGGCCACGGCGACCGAGATGTTCTCCACCTCGTGGCTGGTTACTGCGGCCAGCGCTCGCGCACGCGTAAGCGAGAGCCGCTCAAGCAGGAAGTGGCTCCTGCCTTGGCCGATGACGACTGGAAGTCCGTAGTTCTTCGCCCGCGCAACGTTGTAGCGATCGGGGTCCTTCTCGACCGCTATCACGGGCACGCCGAACTCGCGCAGCAGCAGACACAGACGCAGCCCGACGTCGCCGAGGCCGACGACCACCACGTGGTCCTTGCGCGGAACCACCCGCGAGCCGACTATCGTGGTGAGTCGATGGCCGAGCAATCGGTCGACGACACCCGCGGTGAAGAGCGCGGTGAAGGCAAGCGCCGCGAGCATGCACACCGCCGAGAAGAGTTTGAACCAGGCCGGGCTCTTGTCAACGGCCTGGTTCGGACCAACGGTGACGATGGCCTTCGTCACCGCGTAGAAGGCGTCGACGGGCGATAGGCCAAGGACGAGGACCGTCGCCACGGTATCGAGGACGAGGATGAGCAGGAACGCGAAGGCTCCCACGGTCAAGATCCGTGCGCTGGCCTCGAAGGGTTGAATGAGCGAGACCACGTTCGCCAGTATTCGCCGCCCACGACGAGGACCGGACGCCTCGATGTCCACGAGCCGCAGGTGACCTCCTTCAGCCCGCACGCCGCAGAATCCATCGGGTGTGCGCTGCATCCAGAGAAGGCGGTCGTCGAGGCAGGAGGCGGCCAGCGTGGGGGCAACGATCTTGGCCATGGACGTGACGCGGATGTTGTCCACGGCGCGCTCGAGTTGGGCGGCGACGATCCGGCTGTGCACGGTGACGATCAGGGGGAGCCCGGGCCGCACGTACTCCACGACGAGCGCGCGCCGGAGCGCGACCGCGTCGTCCCTTGAGCAGACGATCACGGAGTCGACCGGCTCGCTGAGCGCCTCGCGGATGTCGGCATCGCTCGGATCTGGCAGGCGGATCACTCGCCCGGCAGCGGCGTGCAGGGCACGCTGGGTCGCGTCGGGCAGCTCGCCGGGCCCGATGAGAAGCACCCGCCGGCCGACGGAAGCGCCGACCGAAGATCGATCGTCCATCTCACCACAGTATCGGTGCCTAGGCACCACTTGAACCAACTCTTGATGAACATCAACGTGATCATCATCCGGTCCCCACAACCGCACCGACTCGTCGTCGACGAATACTGTGGTGAGATGGACAAGCGATCTTCAGCAACGACGAGGGGAAGCGAGCGGGTACGCGCCACCTCGTCAATCTCCCGAGGGCTATCACACTGACGCCCGGGGGCGAGCTGTGCCACAGGAGGCCGTGTCCCCCCACTCCTGTCATTGGTGAAGAGCCCTAGAAAACCGCGGGCCATGGCTTGCGATGAGTTGCTTGGCCACTGGCCACCACGTCATCCTAGCGTCGTGACGCGGCTTGTGACACGAACTACGGTCAACCGGCGTGCGTGAGGTGGCTCGCGACGGCTACCGGTGAACTGCCGTCGCTGGTAGTGGCCGGTGTCGATGCTGCGCACCAGCTTTGCAAGGCGGGGGTTAGGGGTTCGATTCCCCTCGTCTCCACCATGGCCGCCTTACTCGCACTCTGACCCGTAAGAGCCGAGGCGAGGAGGCTGCCGAGGCGTGACTGAGTGTCATCCTGACGGCCCTGCGTGGCTTTGCACGGGCTTGATGGTTGTGGGCCGGTTCTTGTGGTCCGGATCGCGTGGATGAGGCTGCCGAAGGGCTCGTGGAGATCGTCGGTGGTGACGGTGGGGTGGGCGGGGCCGGTGTCGAGGTAGAGCCGGGTGAAGATCGCTTTGTTGAGTAGTTTGCGGGCGTGCTCAGTGGCGGTGTCGTAGAGGTCGCGTGGTCTGTCGAGGAGGTCGAGTGCGGCGGTGAGAACGGCGCGTCCGGTGTCGAGGGTGTCGGTGGCTTCGTCGAGTTCCCGGGTGATTCGTTGTTTGCTGGCGCGGATGTCGCGCATTCTGGCTTTGAGTTTGTGTTCGGGCCAGTCGGGGTCGCCAAGTAGGTCGAGGTAGCGGTCTTCTTGCCGGTCGAGTTCGGTGAGTTGCTGCCGTAGGTTGGCCCGCAGTTGTGTGATGGTCTGCTGGGAGTCTGTGCAGGCGTCGGCGGCGAGGGTTTCGAGTGTGGCGCGGTGCTGGGCGGGAATGGTCACGCGGGTGTAGTGGTCTCTGACGGCTTTTTCGACTTTGGCGACGGGCAGGGAGGGCAGGGTGACGCGCAAAGTCGTTTTCCCAGTTCAGGGGTGGTTTGAGGATCTTGGGTGATTTCTGTCCTGGTCGGCGCGTGCGGTGGACTGGCGGTGTCCACCCGCCCCGGATTCTGTGACAGTGAGTAGTAATGACGGGTGGCGGTGCCTGCGGCAGGGCAGCGCACTGCCGGTGACTTTGTGTGACGGCGGGGTTGGGGGGTGAGGGGTGGGGCGCCGCGGGGGTGCGTGACGACCACCGGTTGATCACAGGTTGATCACGGACGCGGTGTGGCGGGCGGTCAGAGCAACGGAGCCCCGGTAGGACACGGGCTGGTCAAGGTCCTGCGTCGAAGATCGGTGGCTCCGTTGCCTGCTCAGTTTGTCATGCCCGCCCCCGCTGATAGGCCCACCACCGACGGCGACCCGCGGGTGGCGGCAGCGATCGCGGTCCTGGCTGACCGGGCAGCCCTGCTGCAGCGCGCCGGTGGGGGCAGCCTGCTGGACTGCTTCGCCGCGATCCCCGACCCCCGCAGCAAACGGAGGGTCCGCCATGAGTTGCCCACCATCCTGGGGTTGTGCACCGCGGCGGTGCTGTCGGGGTGTGTGAGCCTGGTCGAGATCACCGACTGGGTCACTCACGCGGATCAGGAGCTGCTGGGCGCCCTGGGCGCCCGCCACGACCCCACCGGCGGACATGTCCCGCCGCATCCAAACACCATCGAGCGGGTCTTCCGAGCCCTGGGCGCCCAGGGACTGGCCGACCACACCGGGGCCTACCTGGGCCGCCGGGCCGGGCTCGGACCAGTCGGCGCCCCCTTTGGCCGTGCCGGTGCTGCTTCCCGCGCTGGCCATCGACGGCAAGGCAGTCAGGGGCGCGATCGGGTCCGACGGACAGATCCCCTACCTGTTGGCCGCCGCCACCCACACCGACTCCACTGTGATCGCCGAGCGGCTGATCGGCGCGAAGAGCAACGAGGTGCCCGAGTTCGCCCCGCTGCTGCGGGGTCTGCCACTGGGTGGCTGGGTACTGACCATCGACGCCGCCCACACCGTCCGCGCCCACGCCCACTTCATCACCCAGGAGCTCCTCGCGCACTACGTGATGATCGTAAAGCAGAACACCAAGGGCCTGTTCCAGCGCCTGAACAACCTGGACTGGGCCGGCGTCCCGGTCGCCCACCGCAGCGTGGACACCGGCCACGGCCGCCATGAGGTGCGCACCATCCAAGTGATGGACGCCCCGGCCGATCTGAGGTTTCCCCACGCGGCCCAGGTGTTCCTCCTGAAGCGTTACACCACCCGCAATATCCGCAAACAAGTCAAGAACAGCCGCCGGTACAAGACCGTCCAGGTCAAGACCGCGGTCGCGGTGCTCGGGGTCACCAGCCTCAGCTCGAAGGAGGCCGCCCCGGAACATCTGGCCACCTACGCCCGGAGGCACTGGTCCATCGAGAACAAAATCCACTGGGTCCGCGACGTCACGTTCCGTGAGGACGCTTCCCAAATCAAGACCGGATCCCGCCCCCGAATCATGGCCACCCTCGTAACCTGGTGATCGGTCTGATCCGCCAAGCTGGCCACACCAGGATCGCCGCCACCATCCGGAAGATCAAGAACAGCCCACCTTGGAGTCAATCGGTCAGTGCACCACTAGGATATGATCTTGGTGGTGTGACTGATGCGGAGGTTGTGGATGCGAGGTCAGGAATTGGTCATCGTGGAGCGTGAGCGGATTATGATCGGT
>DASQWR010000153.1:0-6882 GCA_035640155.1 Pseudonocardiaceae bacterium | reverse complement strand
CAGCGCGGTGGCCGGCCCGTCGCGGGAGGTCAGCCAGTGCACGGTGCCGCGCACCTCGATGACGCTCGCGCGCCCCGTCCGGTCGACGTCGAAGTCCCCGAGGTGGTCGGCCGCGCGGACCGGTCGCGGCGCGCGGGCGGTGCGGGGCCCGCCGAGGCGCACGTCGAGCCGGTGCGCCGTCGCGTCCAGACCGTCGAGCAGCCACAGCTCCCCCACGCACTCGTAACAGATCCGCGCGCCGTCGGCGCCCAGGTGCCGGGCGTAGAACCGATCGTGGTCGGTGTGCCGGCGCAGGTCGGACCCGTCGGCCGCGGCGGAGTACACGTTGCCGATGCCCTCGTGGTCGGAGACGACGGCGATCCGCCCCGCCACCCACGACGGGTCGACCACGTGCCCGGCGAGGCCGTCGAGGAGGCGGCGGAAGCCGCCGTCGACGCTGCCCAGCCAGACCTTGCCAACGGTGCCGCCGCGGTAGCGCTTCCACCAGGCCGGCTCGCGGGACAGGGCGCTGCCGAGCAACACCCCGGTGCCGTCGATCGCGGCCGACTCCACCGGACCGAAAGGCAGCCGCCGCGGCGGACCACCGTCGAGGGGGACCGCGTGCGCCCAGGTCCACCGGCTCGACGCGGCACCGGCCGAGGTCACCGCGAGCACCTCGGTGTCACTCACCCAGCCCCGCACCCGTGTCTTGGCGGTGCCCCAGTACGTCAGCCGACGGGCCACTCCGCCCTCGACGGGGGCCACGTGCACCTCCGGCGCCCCGTCGCGCCAGCTCGTCCAGGCCACCTGCCCGCCGCTGGGGGAGAAGCGCGGGTAGGCGGCGGGCGCCCGGTCAGCGGACAGCCGCCACGCCCGACCACCCCCGACGGGCGCGAGCCAGACGTCGTCCTCGGCGACGAAGGTCAGCAGGTCACCGTGCAGATGCGGGAAGCGGAGGTAGGAGTCGGCCACACCGGCGAACCTAGCGCTGTTCACCGACATCCCGGTCTCGGGCGGGCCAGTGCGCCCGCCACTGCTCCGGTGTGAGGCCGGCGGGGTCGAGGCCAGCGGCGCGGGCGGAGCGCTCCGCGGCACGCACGTCGTCGCCGAACTGCCGGGCGACCCGGCGCAGCGCGGCCTCCGGGTCCGCCCCGGCGAGCTTCACACGCGCGGCCAGGGCGAACAGCGCGGCATCGGGCCCGGGTCCGGACGGCAGCAGATCGGACGGCAGCCCGGCCTTGGCGGTGCGGGAGACGAGTTTGGCCGCCAACGCCGCCGCGGGTTGGCTGAGCGCCACCCCGTCCACGCACGACTCGCGGCGCTTCTCGGCGCGCTTGAGCTCCTCCCAGCGCACCTCCTGGTCGCTCGCCGTCACCACCCGCTCCGCAGGGTCGATCCCCGCAGGGTCGATCCCCTCGGGGTCGCCTCCCTTCGGGTCGATTCCTTCGGAAGGGAACACGTGTGGGTGCCGGCTGACGAGCTTCGCCACCAGCTCTGCGGCCACCGCGTCGATGTCGAAGCCGTCCGGCACCTCGGCCGCGACGCGGGCGTGGAAGAGCACCTGCAGCAACACGTCGCCGAGCTCCTCGGCCAGCGCTGCCCGGTCCCCGTCCTCCAGCGCCTGGTAGAGCTCGTAGGTCTCCTCGATGAGGTAGGGCATCAGCGACGCGTGGGTCTGCTCGGCGTCCCACGGGCATCCGCCCGGTGAGCGCAACCGGTCCATCACGGCCACCGCGTCCAGCAGCACGGACCCCGCGGGTTCCGGAGTGCGCAGCACGTCCGCACCCGCCCTGACCCAGCGCGCCGGCTCCCCGACGCTGGCGTCCAGGGTCAGCAGCAGACCGGGCGCACCGGGCTCACCGGGCTCACCGGCGCCGAGCTGCTCCCGGAGCGCGTCGGGCAACTCGGGATCGGCACCCAGCGGAGCGCCCGCACCCAGCAAGGGGACCGCCGCTGCGGGCAGCACCGCGCCGAGCCGGGCCGAGAGAACGACGACGGCGCACGGCGAGGTGCCGGACCCCATGGTCCGCTCGCCGCGTTCACTCACGCTGCAGCGGGCTCGCGCAGCGGAGCGACGAACCCGGCGGTCTCGTTCTCGTTGGGAGCGACCCGCACCGACACCGGGTCCCACAGTCCGTAGCGGGGGTTGATCCGGACGCCCAGGTCCTTGGCGATCGGGGCGAGCTGGCGGAGGCCGACCGCCTCCAGCAGCGTGGGGCCGAGCTCGTCGATCGCGCCACCACCCTGGGCGTTGGTGCTGCGCTCGGTGACCACCATCACCAGCCAGGACCCCGCGTCCTGGTCGGAGGGGAACGCCACCACCGTGCCCTCGTCGACGCCGAACATCGGGCCGGCAGCCAACGCCGGATTCTCCGCGGCGAAAATCTCCTGATCCAATCCCGCGGGCACACCCTGCTCGGCGTCGGCCTCGATGATCTCCCGGGCACGATCCGGGCCGGCCTCGGAGAGCTGCTGCACCCGCTGCATCGCCGCGGTGCGGGTCGCGGCTGTCGTGTAGTCGACCGTCACCGCCAGGCGGGGCAGGTACTTCCGAGCCAGCTCAACGGTCAGGAGCTGGTCCCGGGCGCGGGTCCGGATGCTCTGGGCGTCGAAAATCGTGCCCGCCGACGCCGCCTCGGGCCCGCCGAGCTCGCGGAGCCGGTCGGTGATCTGCTCGTCCTCGACCGAGAGTCCCTCACGTCGTGCGGCCACCGCCAGCAGCTCGTGCCGCACGGCGTCGGTCAGGATGTCCCGCGAGACATCGTCAAGCTGGTCGCCGGCGACGAGCTGGGCCTTCGCCTGCTCACCTTCCTTGGTCAGCACCCTGTCGAGCTGCTGCTGCACTCGGTCGACGGGGATCGCGGTGTCACCGACGAGAGCGGCTGCCCCGATCTGCGACGGGCCGGATCCGCAGCCGACGAGCATTCCCACGGCCACCGCGGCGACGGCGACGGCGCGGAGGAGCCCCCGCCTGTCCCGGACAACAGCGCTGCGCACGCCGTCAGCTTCTCATGCTGGTGCAGCGCTGCCCGCCCGGGTCAGCCTGGTGGCAGGGACACGAGCAGCCGCTGGACCCCGTTGCCGAGCCGCTGCGCATCGGACGGGTTCACCGCGAGCCACCGTCGCCCGTCGCGCTGCCGGATGAGTGTCACGTGGTACCGGCCGTCGCCGTCGACGTCGCACCATCGCAGTACCGTCGAGCGGTGCACCTTGCCCGACGGGTCGCGGACGTTAGCCGCGATCTGCCCGGCACGAGGGTGCGCGGCGTCCAGGATCGCCGCCGCAGCGGAGCGCTCCCGCTCACCGCGGCTCGCCGACGCCGATGCCGGGACGAGGACGCTCCCGTCGTCCCAGGGGGCTGCCGGCACGTCGAGTGGCACCGTCACTGCGGGCTTGCGGCCGGAGGGTTGGGCGGGCAGCTTGCGCACCACCGCGGCGGCGAGCGCATCCGCTGGGATCACCTCGATCAGCGTGGCGCCGGGCTCGGCGGGACGTTGCTGCGCGCACACCGCGGTGAAGCCGTTGCGCGCGGCGAGTACCCGCACCGGCTGGTCGGTTGCCGCGTCGGGCAGCCACACGGAGTCGATCCACACCGCCGGGCGGTGCAGCAGGCGCAACGCGCTCTCCAGGTCGGCATCGACCCGGCCGGCGCGAAGCAGGCCTGCCTCCTCCAGCTCAGCCCGCACCCGCTCCCGGACCTCCGCGCGCTCCAGGTGGGTGCGGCCATGAACGCGCACCTCGATGGGGGACGGGTAGCGCTCTTGCAGGCCGGTGGCTTCGGTGAGCACGTCCCACTGGAGGGCGCTCAGCCGCCACCCGGTTGCTGTCACCGGTCACTCTCGGGGGGGTCCTCGCCGATCACCGGCGGGGCGACCTTGCGCCCGACGTTGAACACGTCGTTCATCTCGATCAGGTACGACGGGCGCTGGTGCTCGGTGTCCTCCCCACCAGTGCCACGGCCCGCGCCGGCACCCATCATCCCCCCGGCCATCCCTCCCCGAGCTCCCGCCGCGCCACCTCCGGCGCCCCCACGACCTCCCGCACCCTGCCCGGCACCGCCACCGGCGGCGGCACCGCCACCGGCCGCACCGCCCGAGCCCCTCGGACCGAACCCGGCCTGACCACCAGCGGCGCCACCCGCGCCGAACCGGCCGCCAGCGCCTCCGATCCGGCCGCCACCTGCACCGCCGAAGCGGCCCCCGGCACGGCTCCCGCCAGCGCCGGCACCTCCCACCGCTCCACCGCCCATCGCAGCGGGTGGCATCACCGGCACGCCTCCGCTGCCTGCCGTGCCGCCCGCGCCGCCACCCTGGCCACCGGCCGGGTGCCCGCCACCCGCACCGGGCTGGAACGGGGCGCCCTGGCCTCCCGTGCCCACCGGCACACCAGCACCGGTTTCCGCACCACCGGTTTCCGCACCGCCAGCCTGATACGGCGTGTACCCACCACCACCGGTGGATCCAGCACCCCCACCGCCTGTAACCCCGCCTCCACCGCCCCGGCCCCCGGGGTCGGACCCCGGCTGCGGCACCGGCCTCGGATCCGGGGATGGCTCCGGGGGCTGCAACGTGGGGTCGGTCAACGCCGGGTACACCGGCACTGCCGCCCGGTGGTCGTTGATCGGCGCCGAGTACACCGAGTTCATGATCTGCACGGCCTGTGCCCGCGCCTCGGCCTGCGCGTCGTCCTGCGCCACCGCATCGCGGAAAGCGCCCACCGGGCCACCGCTGCCGAAGCTGCGCAATGTCCCGCCCCAACTGTGCGACAGCGGCGGCGGCACGGCATCCTTCGCCTGTCCCGCGGCCTCCCCCGACGCGTCCATCAGCCGGTTGGTCCGCTCCACGGCCTCGCCCAGCCGGCTCGACCAGTCGGTGATCGGGCCGAGCGAGCCGGCGGCCTTGTCCGCGGAGTCACCTCGCCATCCGCCGGTGACGATGCCGTTCAGGTCCGAGGTGAGGCCGGTGACGATGTCCGCTGCCTTCGTGCCCTTGCCGCTCCACGCCTGCGCTCCGGCGTGGATGTCCTCCGGGGCGACGGAGCTGTCCAGCATCTGGCGAATCTCCGGGTGGCCCCACGCCGCCCAGTTGCTCGACCCGCCGTCGGTTCCATCGGGTTCCCTGCTGTCGAGGAGGTCGACGACGGGCTTGACCGCATTGCTCACCAGCCGCGAGTCGCCTGGGAGCGCCGTGTCCGCCAGCTCGGCACCCTCCGAGAGGAGCGTGCCTCCGACCTTTCCGGCCGTCTGGAGAGCGTCGGTGACCTTGTCCACCGGGTTCCAACCCATGTCAGCTCCCCGCTTCCGGTATCCGCTGTTCGATCAGCTCGGCGATCCGCAGCGCCTCCGCGCACGGATCGGCCTGCACCCCATCCACCGACGCGCGACCGGACAGGCTCACCCCCACCGATAGCACCCCCGAGCCGGTCCCCACCGCCTGCGCGCACTGCTCACCGGAGATCGCGACCTGGGTCTGCACCCCCGGCCGATCGTTCACCTCGTTCTCCGCGAAGCTCACGAACACCGGATCGTCCCTGCGCTCCCGGTAGTCAGCGATCGTGTCCGGGTTCGTGGTCAGACTCAGTCCGAACGGCTGCCCGCGCCATCCACAGCCGATCGCATCGAGCTCCTGCACCGTCCGCCTGGTCTCCGGTTGCATGCCCAGCTGCGCCAGCTCCGCATCGGAGAGCACAGCGCACGGGTCCACCGTCGGACGGCCACCCGCCGACGGGTCCTCAATGGTCGGGGCGCCGGTGATGTCACCGGCGCAGCCTCCCAGCACCGCCACCGTCGTGACCGCGAGAAACGCGCGGCACCACACCGGCCGACCCGTCACGACTGCCCGCCTCCGAAAGTCTGGTGACCGGCCTGCTCCGCCCGCTCCATCGTCCGGCCCGCCGCCCGATACGTCTCAGCCATCCGGAGGAACACGCTCTGGGCGTCGGCGATGACCTGGACGTACTCCCGCCCGGCGGCGGCGAAGCGGGCAGCGGCGGCCTCACCGTCCTCGTTGGCCCCGAACTTCCGGCGCTGGACCAGCTCGTCCGTGTCCACCAGCCAGTCGTCGAGCTCGCCGGCCGCCCGCTCGCAGCGGGTCGCAGCCCGCTTAGCGACGTCGGACTCCATCCACAGCTGACCCGACTCGACCGCGGCCTGCAGCTCGCTCTGCTGCCCGCCGAGGGCGCCCAGCCCGCCGCCGAGCTCAACGAAGGATGCTTCCGGCACTGCGCGACTCCCCACCTCGACACCGGGACAGACCATACTCCGACGCACCAGCACAGCCCACGGTTTCGCCTGCGGCCAGTCGGGTCTCACGTCCACCCACAGGCGTGACAAAGGGGGCCGGTGCCGCGTCGGGTGCGGACCGGCCCCCTTCGGTAGCGGCGCCGGAAGCAGCTGCCACCGGCGCCGGTGCCGGGCGAGCCGGGTAGCGCTCGGCTACAGCCCGGCGGTGGCCCGGGAGGCGCGCCGGCTGGCGTAGCCGGCGAGCCGGCGCCAGCGGCGGGCCGATGCCAGCCTGCGGGCGAGCCGGGCCTCCTGGGCGCGGAGTTGGTCCTCGCGCATTCGGGCTTGGGCAAGGATTTCGTGCAGCAACATCGTGGTGTTCTCCCGGTTCGTGATCGAGGTGGGTCGGTGCGGCCGGGCGCGCCCGGCGCGGGGGGCGTTCGGTCCGCTCGCTGCGCTCGCTCATGCAGCGGCCTCCCGCTCGGCCCGGTCGCGCTCGAGGTCGGCCTTGCTGGGCCGGCCCCGCGGGCGCTTGCGCGCTATGACGGCGCCCCGCTCGAAGATCTCGCCGCCCCACACGCCCCACGGCTCGCCGCGGTCGAGCGCACCGGCCAGGCAGGCGTCGCGGACCGGGCAGTCCCCGCACAGGACCTTGGCCTGCTCGAGGGCCGCGGGGCTCTCGG
>DASQWR010000152.1:0-40506 GCA_035640155.1 Pseudonocardiaceae bacterium | reverse complement strand
AGCACCGGATCGCGCTGCAGCGCGGCCTGGTGCTGTGGTCGGAGGCCGGTCATACCCGCTTGGCGTTGCTGGCAGGTTCGGCCGACGGGTTGGCCAACTACGCCGCTCGCGGCGGCGGCGACCCCACCGATCCGGAGGTTCGCCAAGGCTACGCGCAGCATCTGGGAGAGCATCCACAGGAGATCCTCTGGCCGCCTGGCCGCAACCAGGCATGCTGGTGTGGCTCAGAGCTGAAGTACAAGAAGTGCTGTCTGCCACGCGCACGCGCCTGATCAGGCCCACACCCCGGCCCGTCTTTGTTCAGCCGATTCGGTCGGAGATCCATCCGACGATCTCGTCGAGGATCTCGTCGCGCTCCGGCTCGTTCATCACCTCGTGCCAGAGGCCGTCGCACAGTCGCAGCGTTCGGTCCGGGGAGGCCACGCCGTCGTGCACGAGCTGCGAGCCTGCGGCGGGCGCGAGCCGGTCGCAGGTCCCGTGTATCAGCAGCAGCGGGATCCGCAGCCGCGGCAGCCGGGCCGGCAGCGCGCGGGTGGTGGCGAGGATCTCCGCGCCGGTGCGCGCCGGCACCTTGCCGTGGTGCACCAGTGGATCGGCGCGGTACGCGGCCACCACGGCGGGGTCCCGGCTCACCGCATCCGGCGGCACCATCAGCACGCCCAGGTTCGGAGCCAGCGCGGAGAGCACTCCCGCCATCCTCTCGAGCACCGGCGAGCCGCTCTCGACCTGCACGAGGGGGCCGGTGAGCACCAGGCCGGCCAGCTCGGGGACGTCGCCGGTGGCGTACTGCAGCGCGATCAGCCCGCCGAGCGAGTGGCCGAGCATGAAGACTCGCACCCCGGGGCAGCGCTCGGCGGCGAAGCGCACGAAGCCCGCGAGATCGCCGACCACCACCGCCATCCGTCCGATGTTCGCGCGGCGCCCGCCGCTGCGGCCGTGCCCGCGGTGGTCGGCGGCGTAGGCCGCGAACCCGGCACCCGCCAGGCGTCGCCCGACGTGGTGGTAGCGGCCGCTGTGCTCCCCGAGGCCGTGCACGATCACCACCACGGCGCGGGCGTCGCCTTCGGGCAGCCACGCCTGCCAGTACGCCGATCCACCTCCGGTGAGGCTGCGTTCGCCCTCGAGGTGCGCTGCGCCCACGTGTCCTCTCCTCGGTTCGCGGCAGGTGGGCGAGCCCAACTCCCAGCCGATCGGACCTGGCGCGGCCCGCTCGGCGATGTGGATCTGCTGCTCGCGAATGGCCTGGTCGGCGGCGGGAGCGTACTGCTCGCCGCCGAAGCTGTCCCAGGTCTGGTCGCTGAACTGCAGCCACCGTAGTAGCCGTTGCCGGTGTCGATGTTCCAGTCGCCGCCGCTCTCTCACTCGGCGACGCGGCGGCGTCTCGGGATGTGCAACTCCGGGTCACCCCAGCTCGAAGTCCGCGAAGTCGAAGCCCGGCGAGACCACGCAGCTGACGAGCACCCCGCTTCCGGCGGCGGGTCGGGCGGCCTGCCAGCTGCCCCCCGGAACCAGTGCCTGGGGCGCCTCGCCGCGCTCGACGGCCGCGCCGAGCGTGACGACCTGCGGCTGTTCGTCGGGGCACTCCCCAAAGCCTCCGAGCAGCAGCGTGAGCGGCCCACCACGGTGCCAGAGCCACAGCTCGTCGCTGCGGACCCGGTGCCAGCGCGACTCCTCACCCGGCTCGAGCAGGAACTGGATGGCGGTCGCCGACGCACGCTCGGCGGGGTAGCCGTCCGGGTGGAAGCGGGTGCGGGTGGCCCACGTCCTGCGGTACCACCCGCCCTCGGGGTGGGGCGCCAGATCGAGAGCCTCGGCGAGCGGGGGACGGATCGGCACCATGACCGGCAGGCTAGGCAACCGGAATCACCTCGCCCTGGACGGCGTTGAGCAAGGCAAGTGGTTGAGGAGCGAACTACACCAGGGAGGCCCGTGATGCCCGCGGTCACTGTTGCCGACACCACCACGTTGGCCCGTATCCCTGAGCCGGCCCCGACCGCCGTCGAGCGCCCGGTCGTGTCGCTGACCGAGGCCCCGTCCGGCTACGAGGGCGAGGGCTTCCCCGTCCGGCGTGCCTTCGCCGGGGTCGACATGCGGCTGCTCGACCCGTTCGTCCACATGGACCAGATGGGTGAGGTGGAGTACGCGCCCGGCGAGCCCCGGGGCACGGCGTGGCACCCGCACCGCGGTTTCGAGACCGTCACCTACATCATCGACGGCACCTTCGAGCACGCCGACTCGCACGGCGGCGGTGGCGTGATCACCGACGGGGACACCCAGTGGATGACCGCGGGCGGCGGCATCCTGCACATCGAGCAGCCGCCAGAGGCGCTGGTCGCCAGCGGCGGGCTGTTCCACGGCCTGCAGCTGTGGGTCAACCTGCCGCGGCGGCAGAAGCGGGTGACGCCGCGCTACCAGGACCTGCGCGGGGGCGACTCCGCGCTGCTGGCCAGCACCGACGGCGGGGCGCTCGTCCGGTTGATCGCCGGCGACCTGGCGGGACACCAGGGCCCGGGGTCCACGTACACGCCGATGACGATGGCGCACGCCACCCTGAGCCCTGGTGCACGGCTGCACCTGCCGTGGCGGCGGGACTTCAACGCACTGGTCTACGTGCTCGCGGGCAACGGAACCGTCGGTCTCGACGCCCGCCCGGTTCGGACGGGTCAGCTCGCGGTGTTCGGCCCGGGTGAGGCGCTCACCGTGACCGCCGCCACCGGTCAGGAGTCACGCAGCCCCACCCTGGACGTCGTGGTGCTGGGTGGCGAGCCCATCCGCGAGCCCGTCGCCTGGGGTGGGCCGTTCGTGATGAACACCCGGGCGGAGGTGCTGGAGGCGTTCGAGGACTTCCACTCCGGGCGCTTCGGCCGGATCCCCGCGCAGCGGTCGCACGGCAGCCCGGTGCACGGCGAGGAACCGTTTTGACCTTCCTCCCGCTTGCCGGGTACCCTCGACGGCATGCCTGGCTTCGGCCGGGTGCTCTGCGTGCCTGTGGGCGCCGCGCGTCACAGTCTTCTCGAGTTCCCGTTGGAATGGCTCGGGACGGCGTTGGGCGTGTCCAGCACGTGCGCGGTCAGGACGAGCCAAGCGCGACACGCCCGACCTCGTGATATGGGGACCGGCCGGTCAGGCGCGAGCTGGCGAAGATTCCAACAGCAGGCAGCGAAGCACGAGACAGGCCACCGAGCAGTACCTGGGAAGAAGAAAGCTGGTCCATTGCCTACCATCCAGCAGCTGGTCCGCAAGGGCCGCGAGCACAAGGCTGCCAAGACCAAGACGGCCGCCCTCAACGGGAGCCCGCAGCGGCGCGGTGTGTGCACCCGTGTCTATACCACCACGCCGAAGAAGCCGAACTCGGCACTGCGCAAGGTGGCGCGGGTCAAGCTGACGAGCGGGATCGAGGTCACGGCCTACATCCCAGGTGAGGGTCATAACCTCCAGGAGCACTCGATCGTGCTCGTCCGCGGTGGCCGCGTCCGGGATCTGCCCGGTGTCCGGTACAAGATCGTCCGTGGCGCGCTGGACACGCAGGGCGTGCGGGGCCGAAAGCAGCAGCGAAGCACGTACGGTGCCAAGAAGGAGAAGAGCTGATGCCCCGCAAGGGACCCGCCCCCAAGCGCCCGCTCATCTCCGACCCGGTCTACGGCTCGCCGCTGGTCACGCAGCTTGTCAACAAGGTGCTCGGCGACGGCAAGCGCTCGGTGGCCGAGAAGATCGTCTACAGCGCTCTCGAGGGCTGCCGGGACAAGAACGGCACCGACCCCGTCGTCACGCTCAAGCGCGCGCTGGACAACGTCAAGCCAGCCATCGAGGTGAAGAGCCGCCGGGTCGGCGGTGCCACCTACCAGGTGCCGATCGAGGTGCGGGCGGTCCGCCAGACCACCCTCGGTCTGCGCTGGCTGGTCACGTTCTCCCGCCAGCGACGGGAGAAGACGATGATCGAGCGCCTGATGAACGAGCTGCTGGACGCCAGCAACGGCCTCGGGGCGGCAGTCAAGCGCCGCGAGGACACGCACAAGATGGCCGAGTCCAACAGGGCCTTCGCGCACTACCGCTGGTAACGCTGTCACGATCAGTAACACTGGCGGCGCGGAGACCGACCACGGAGCCGATCGCTCACCTCTCGACACCCTAGGGATGAACTCTCGTGGCACGTGACGTGCTGACCGACCTGGCCAGGGTCCGAAACATCGGAATCATGGCCCACATCGACGCGGGTAAGACCACCACCACCGAGCGGGTCCTGTTCTACACCGGGATCAACTACAAGATCGGCGAGGTGCACGACGGCGCCGCCACCATGGACTGGATGGAGGAGGAGCAGAGGCGCGGCATCACCATCACCTCGGCTGCCACCACCACCTTCTGGGCCGACCACCAGATCAACATCATCGACACGCCGGGCCACGTCGACTTCACCGTCGAGGTGGAGCGGTCGCTGCGGGTGCTCGACGGTGCCATCGCGGTGTTCGACGGCAAGGAGGGTGTCGAGCCGCAGTCCGAGACGGTGTGGCGGCAGGCCGACAAGTACGGCGTCCCCCGAGTCTGCTTCGTCAACAAGATGGACAAGCTCGGCGCGGACTTCTACTTCACGGTCCGGACGATCTCCGAGCGCCTCGGTGCCACCCCGCTGGTCCTGCAGCTGCCGATCGGCACCGAGAGCGAGTTCGCCGGCGTCGTCGACCTGGTGCAGATGCGCGCGCTGACCTGGCGCGGTGAGGTGCAGAAGGGCGAGGACTACACCGTCGAGGAGATCCCGGCCGATCTCCTCGAGACGGCGAAGGAGTACCGGGAGAAGCTGATCGAGGCCGTGGCCGAGGCCGACGACGAGCTCATGGAGCTCTACCTCGGTGGCGAGGAGCTCTCGGTCGAGCAGCTCAAGCGGGGCATCCGCTCGATCACCACCAGCAGCAGCGCCTACCCGGTGATCTGCGGCTCGGCGTTCAAGAACAAGGGTGTCCAGCCCATGCTCGACGCGGTGATCGACTACCTGCCGTCGCCGCTCGACGTCCCCCCGGTGGAGGGTGTGCTGCCCGACGGCGAGACCACCGACCAGCGGAAGGCATCGACCGACGAGCCGTTCTCGGCGCTTGCGTTCAAGATCGCGGCACACCCGTTCTTCGGCAAGCTGACCTACGTGCGGGTCTACTCCGGGCGAGTTGCAGCGGGCTCCCAAGTGATCAACTCTACGAAGGACCGTAAGGAGCGCATCGGCAAGCTCTTCCAGATGCACTCCAACAAGGAGAACCCGGTCGACGAGGCCCTCGCCGGCCACATCTACGCGGTGATCGGTCTCAAGGAGACGACCACCGGCGACACCCTGTGCGACCCGCAGGCGCCGATCGTGCTGGAGTCGATGACCTTCCCCGAGCCGGTCATCCAGGTGGCCATCGAGCCGAAGACCAAGAGCGACCAGGAGAAGCTGGGCACCGCGATCCAGAAGCTGGCCGAGGAGGACCCCACCTTCCAGGTCCGCCAGGATGACGAGACCGGCCAGACGATCATCGCCGGGATGGGTGAGCTGCACCTCGAGGTGCTGGTGAACCGGATGCGCAGCGACTACAAGGTCGAGGCCAACATCGGGAAGCCACAGGTCGCCTACCGGGAGACCATCCGCAGGACGGTCGAGAAGCTCGACTACGTGCACAAGAAGCAGACCGGCGGATCCGGCCAGTTCGCCAAGGTGATCATCAAGCTCGAGCCGCTGGACACCGGCGACGGTGCGTTCTACGAGTTCGAGAACAAGGTCACCGGGGGTCGCATCCCCCGGGAGTACATCCCGGCAGTGGACGCCGGAGCGCAGGACGCCATGCAGTACGGCGTGCTGGCGGGCTACCCGCTGGTGGGGCTGAAGCTCACCCTGCTCGACGGCGCGTACCACGAGGTCGACTCCTCGGAGATGGCCTTCAAGATCGCGGGTTCGATCGCGCTCAAGGAGGCTGCCCGCAAGGCCGGACCGGTGATCCTGGAGCCGATGATGGCCGTCGAGGTCACCACCCCCGAGGACTACATGGGCGACGTGATCGGTGACCTGAACTCCCGCCGCGGCCAGATTCAGGCCATGGACGAGCGCAGTGGCTCCCGCATCATCAAGGCGCTGGTGCCGCTGTCGGAGATGTTCGGCTACGTGGGTGACCTGCGGTCCAGGACCCAGGGCCGGGCGCAGTACACGATGCAGTTCAGTTCTTACGGCGAGGTTCCGGCGAACGTCGCCAAGGAGATCATCGCGAAGGCGACGGGCGAGTGAGCATCGAAGCGAAGCGAGGAGCGGAGCGAGTCCGGGGCCGAGCAGGCAGTATCGCGAAGGCGACGGGCGAGTGAGCGTGGGTCCCCCTGAGGGTCCGCACCAAGACCCCTGACAGCATGCCGTCACCAGAAGGGGCCCACCTGGGCCCGGCGGAACCGGGAACGAGTGCAGGAGGACGAGACAAGTGGCGAAGGCGAAGTTCCAGCGGACCAAGCCGCACGTCAACATCGGCACCATCGGTCACATCGACCACGGCAAGACGACGCTGACTGCGGCTATCACCAAGGTCCTGCACGACAAGTACCCCGACCTCAACGAGGCCTCGGCGTTCGACATGATCGACAAGGCGCCCGAGGAGAAGCAGCGGGGCATCACGATCTCGATCGCGCACGTCGAGTACCAGACCGACAAGCGCCACTACGCGCACGTCGACTGCCCCGGCCACGCCGACTACATCAAGAACATGATCACCGGTGCCGCTCAGATGGACGGCGCGATCCTGGTGGTCGCGGCCACCGACGGCCCGATGCCGCAGACCCGTGAGCACGTGCTGCTGGCCCGCCAGGTGGGCGTGCCCTACATCGTCGTCGCGCTGAACAAGGCCGACATGGTGGACGACGAGGAGATCATGGAGCTCGTCGAGCTCGAGGTCCGTGAGCTCCTGTCCGACCAGGACTACCCGGGCGACGACCTGCCGATCGTGCGCGTCTCCGCGCTCAAGGCGCTCGAGGGCGATGCGGAGTGGGGCAGCAAGCTGCTCGAGCTCATGGACGCCGTGGACGAGAGCGTTCCCGAGCCGGAGCGCGAGATCGACCGGTCGTTCCTGATGCCGATCGAGGACGTCTTCACCATCACCGGCCGCGGCACCGTGGTGACCGGCCGGGTGGAGCGTGGCATCGTCAAGGTGAACGAGGAGGTGGAGATCGTCGGCATCAAGGAGAAGTCGGCGAAGACCACCGTCACCGGTGTCGAGATGTTCCGCAAGCTGCTCGACGAGGGCAGGGCCGGCGACAACGTGGGCCTGCTGCTGCGTGGTATCAAGCGCGAGGACGTGGAGCGCGGCCAGGTCGTCATCAAGCCGGGCACCACGACCCCGCACACCGACTTCGAGGGTCAGGTCTACATCCTGTCCAAGGACGAGGGTGGCCGGCACACGCCGTTCTTCAACAACTACCGGCCGCAGTTCTACTTCCGCACGACCGACGTGACCGGGGTGGTGACCCTGCCCGAGGGCACCGAGATGGTGATGCCAGGGGACAACACCGAGATGTCGGTGCAGCTGATCCAGCCGATCGCAATGGACGAGGGCCTGAAGTTCGCGATCCGCGAGGGTGGCCGCACCGTCGGCGCCGGCCGCGTCATCAAGATCATCAAGTAAGGGCGCTCGATTTGGAGGGCCTACGCTGGTGTGGCATCCTTGACGGGTTGCTCGGCGGGGCGATCGGCTGACGTGCCTCCGGTTCCACCGGGGTGCTGGAGCCGATCGCCCTGACCTGAGCAGATCCGATGCCGATCTCACCAGACGTGGCTGGCTCCGCAAGGGGCGGTCAGGGTTGTCGCCCGGGTGCGACACACCCGACTGCGGGGACCGGCAGCACAAGGCCCATTCCGCACGGAACGAGCCGGGACGACATCCATGACCGCCGCTGATGGCGCAACTCACGACGGCGACCACCGGGGGCCAGCAGCCACCGGGGCACGAGAAGAGGAACGGCAAGCCACATGGCGGGACAGAAGATCCGCATCCGGCTCAAGGCCTACGACCACGAGGCGATCGACGCGTCCGCGCGCAAGATCGTCGAGACCGTGACGCGCACGGGTGCTCGCGTGGTCGGGCCGGTGCCGCTGCCAACCGAGAAGAACGTGTACTGCGTCATCCGCTCCCCGCACAAGTACAAGGACTCCCGGGAGCACTTCGAGATGCGCACGCACAAACGCTTGATCGACATCCTCGACCCGACGCCGAAGACGGTTGACGCGTTGATGCGCATCGACCTGCCAGCCAGCGTCGACGTGAACATCCAGTGAGGCCACAGATGGCGGCGCCCGGTCCGGACAGTCCCCACAACTCGGAAAGGCAGGTCAAGGGCATCCTCGGCACCAAGCTCGGGATGACCCAGGTCTTCGACGAGAACAACCGGATCGTTCCGGTGACCGTCGTGCAGGCCGGGCCGTGTGTGGTCACCCAGATCCGCACCCCGGAGGCCGACGGCTACTCCGCCGTGCAGCTGGCCTTCGGGGCGATCGATCCGCGCAAGGTGACCAAGCCGGTGTCCGGCCACTTCGCGAAGGCCGGGGTGACACCGCGGCGCCATCTCGTCGAGCTGCGTACCGTCGACGCTGGCTCCTATGAGGTAGGCCAGGAGGTCACCGCCGAGGTCTTCGACGCCGGCGCGGTGGTCGACGTGGTCGGTACCACCAAGGGCAAGGGCACCGCCGGAGTGATGAAGCGGCACGGTTTCAAGGGCCTGTCGGCCAGTCACGGCACCCAGCGCAAGCATCGCTCGCCGGGCTCGATCGGGGGGTGTGCGACTCCGGCCCGGGTGTTCAAGGGACTCAAGATGGCGGGCCGCACCGGAAACGTGCGGGTCACCACCCAGAACCTCACCGTGCACCGGGTCGACGCGGAGTCGGGTCTGCTGCTCATCAAGGGCGCGCTGCCCGGTCCGAAGGGCTGCCTGGTGCTGGTCAAGACAGCCGCGAAGGGCGGTGTGAACCCATGACGGAGTCGAGCGGGTCGAGCAGCTCGATCGACATCCGCACCGCGGACGGCGGCACCGGCGGTACCGTCGAGCTGCCCGCCGACGTGTTCGACGTGGCTGCCAACATCCCGTTGATGCACCAGGTGGTGGTGGCCCAGCTGGCCGCCGCGCGCCAGGGCACCCACGATACGAAGACCCGCGGCGAGGTAGCCGGCGGTGGTGGCAAGCCGTACCGCCAGAAGGGCACCGGGCGGGCCCGGCAGGGCTCGATCCGCGCCCCGCAGTTCGTCGGAGGCGGTGTCGCGCACGGCCCGACGCCGCGCGACTACGCGCAGCGGACTCCGAAGAAGATGAAGGTGGCGGCGCTGCGGAGCGCGCTGTCCGACCGCGCCCGGGCCGGGCTGGTGCACGTGGTCTCCGGCCTGGTCGAGGGTGATACGCCGTCGACGAAGGTGGCCCGCAGGACGCTGGCGACCATCGCGAGCGGCCCCCGGGTCCTCGTCGTCCTGCCCCGGGCGGACGAGGTCACGCGCAGGAGCCTGCGCAACCTGCCCGCCGTGCACGTGCTGAGCCCGGATCAGCTCAACACCTACGACGTGCTGGTCAACGACGAGGTGGTCTTCACCACCGAGGCGCTGCGCACGTTCCTGGCCGGCCCGGCGAGCACCCGCCCAGCGGCCGCCCCGGAGCGTTCCGCCGAGCTGAGCGCGGCCCGCGCACTGGTGGCCGAGTCCGCCGCGCGCGGGGACACCCAGCCCAGGGACGCCGGACCTCGGGACGTCCAGCCCGCTGAGGAGGAGGGCCGATGATCCCCGACCCCCGGGACGTGATCCTCCGGCCCGTCATCTCGGAGAAGAGCTACGGGCTGCTCGAGGAGCACAAGTACACGTTCGTGGTCGCGCCGCACGCCAACAAGACCGAGATCAAGATTGCGGTCGAGAAGGTCTTCGGCGTCAAGGTGGTCAGCGTCAACACGATCAACCGTCAGGGCAAGCGCAAGCGCACCCGCTTCGGTTACGGCAAGCGCAAGGACACCAAGCGGGCCGTCGTGACGTTGAGCGCGGAGAGCAAACCGATCGAGATCTTCGGCGGACCGGCAGCCTGAGCGAGACCGGCCTAAGGACTTGGGAAGACATGGGAATCCGTAAGTACAAGCCGACGACCCCGGGTCGCCGCGGCTCCAGCGTCTCCGACTTCGCCGAGATCACCCGGACCACACCGGAGAAGTCGCTGATCCGCCCACTGCACAGCAAGGGCGGCCGGAACGGCCACGGGAAGATCACCACGCGCCATCAGGGTGGCGGGCACAAGCGGGCCTACCGCCTGATCGACTTCCGGCGGGCGGACAAGGACGGCGTGCCGGCCAAGGTCGCGCACATCGAGTACGACCCGAACCGCACCGCGCGGATCGCCCTGTTGCACTACGCCGACGGCGAGAAGCGCTACATCCTGGCGCCCGATCGGCTCAGGCAGGGCGACGCCGTGGAGTGTGGCGCGAGCGCCGACATCAAGCCCGGAAACAACCTGCCGCTGCGCAACATCCCGGTCGGCACCGTGGTGCACGCGATCGAGCTGCGGCCCGGCGGCGGCGCCAAGATGGCCCGTTCGGCGGGTGCCAGAGTGCAGCTGGTCGCGAAGGACGGCCCGTACGCGCAGCTGCGGCTGCCCTCGGGAGAGATCCGCAACGTCGACGTCCGATGCCGCGCCTCGGTGGGTGAGGTCGGCAATGCGGAGCACTCCAACATCAACTGGGGCAAGGCCGGCCGGATGCGGTGGAAGGGCAAGCGTCCCACCGTCC
Source organism: Pseudonocardiaceae bacterium (assembly GCA_035640155.1). Classification (GTDB taxonomy): domain Bacteria; phylum Actinomycetota; class Actinomycetes; order Mycobacteriales; family Pseudonocardiaceae; genus JALYQB01. The sequence continues at coordinate 29,762 of DASQWR010000152.1, read as the reverse complement.
GTGGTGTCGTGATGAACCCGGTCGACCACCCGCACGGCGGTGGTGAGGGCAAGAGCTCCGGTGGCCGTCACCCGGTCAACCCGAACGGCAAGCCCGAAGGCCGGACCCGTCGCCGCAAGCCGAGTGACAAGTTGATCGTCCGTCGCCGCCGTACCGGCAAGAAGCGCTGAGCAGGAGGGAGCATAGGATGCCACGCAGCCTGAAGAAGGGCCCGTTCGTCGACGACCACCTGCTCGAGAAGGTCGATGCGGCGAACACAGCCGGCAGCAAGCAGGTCATCCGCACCTGGTCGCGCCGCTCCACGGTCATCCCCGACATGATCGGGCACACCATCGCGGTGCATGACGGTCGCAAGCACGTCCCGGTCTTCGTGAGCGAGGCGATGGTCGGGCACAAGCTGGGCGAGTTCGCCCCGACCCGCACCTTCAAGGGCCACATCAGGGACGACCGACGGGCTCGGCGTCGTTGAGGCGCCCGGATCGGCCCGCATGCATGTTCAGCCAGTCGAGACGATAGAGGTGTCAGGCGCATGACCGCCCGTAACGAGGCCGGCGCGACGGCCGCGCAGGAGCCGCCGCGCGCGGTGGCGCGGGCTCGCTACGTCCGTGTCGCGCCGATGAAGGCGCGCCGCGTGGTTGAGCTCATCAGGGGACGCAGCGCCCGCGAGGCGCTCGCCGTGCTCGAGTTCGCTCCCCAGGCGGCGTCCGGCCCGGTGGGGAAGGTGCTGGCCAGTGCCGTCGCCAACGCCGAGAACAACCTCGATCTCGACCCGGACACCCTGGTGGTGGCGAGCGTGTACGTGGACGAGGGTCCGACGCTGAAGCGGTTCCAGCCGAGGGCCCAGGGCCGGGCCTACCGCATCCGCAAGCGCACCAGCCACATCACCGTCGAGGTCGAGTCGGTTCCCCAGCGTCAGACGTCCCAGCATCAGTCGTCCCAGCGGCGCACGTCGGCCCGATCCCGCGCGAGCGGCGCGGCGGCCGCCTCGACTCAGAACAGGAGTGCCCGCTAGTGGGTCAGAAGATCAACCCGCACGGTTTCCGGCTCGGCATCTCGACCGACTGGAAGTCCCGCTGGTACGCGGACAAGCAGTACTCGGAGTATGTCAAGGAAGACGTCGCGATCCGCAGATTGCTGTCCAAGGGCATGGAGCGGGCGGGTATCGCCACCGTCGAGATCGAGCGCACCCGGGACCGCGTCCGCGTCGACATCCATACCGCCCGGCCGGGCATCGTCATCGGTCGCCGCGGCGCCGAGGCCGATCGGATCCGCGGCGAGCTGGAGAAGCTCTCCGGCAAGCAGGTGCAGCTGAACATCCTCGAGGTGAAGAACCCCGAGTCCGAGGCACAGCTCGTTGCGCAGGCCGTGGCGGAGCAGCTGTCCAACCGGGTGGCGTTCCGCCGTGCGATGCGCAAGGCGATCCAGTCCGCGATGCGGTCGCCGCAGGTCAAGGGCATCCGGGTGCAGTGCTCCGGGCGCCTCGGTGGTGCGGAGATGTCGCGCTCTGAGTTCTACCGCGAGGGCCGCGTCCCGCTGCACACGCTGCGCGCGGACATCGACTACGGCCTGTTCGAAGCCCGCACCACCTTCGGCCGGATCGGGGTGAAGGTGTGGATCTACAAGGGTGATGTGGTCGGCGCTCGTCGCGAGCGCGACGTCGCAGCCGAGCAGGCTTCCCGCGGCGCCCCCCGCCGCGAGCGCCCGGCCCGCCGACGCTCCGGAGCGTCCGGTACGACTGGTACCTCGACCGACGCCGGCCGGGCGGCGGTGGCGGCCGAGGCCGCCCAGTCGGGAGGTGACGCGACCGAGGCCGCCGTCGCGGCGGTGCTCGACGGTCCGGAGACACCTCCGGCGAGCAACACCGGCAACACCGCCATCACCGACAGCACCGCGCAGCCAGCCGACAACCAGGTGGCCAACAACCAGCCGGCCGACAACCAGAACGCGCCCGGGAACGGGGAGGGCTGACACGTGCTCATCCCACGCAGGGTCAAGCACCGTAAGCAACACTCACCGAGTCGGCACGGGGCGGCCAAGGGCGGCACTCGGGTTACCTTCGGGGAGCTCGGGATCCAGGCCCTGGAGCCCGCGTACGTGACGAACCGGCAGATCGAGTCCGCTCGTATCGCCATCAACCGGCACATCCGCCGTGGTGGGAAGGTCTGGATCACCATCTTCCCGGATCGTCCGCTCACGAAGAAGCCGGCAGAGACCCGGATGGGCTCGGGCAAGGGCTCGCCGGAGTGGTGGGTGGCCAACGTCAAGCCGGGCCGGATCATGTTCGAGATGAGCTACCCGAACCCGACGGTGGCCCGCGAGGCGCTGCGCCGCGCGATTCACAAGCTGCCCATGAAGTGCCGGATCGTGACCCGCGAGGGTGGTGATTTCTGATGGCGAACAGCAGCGCGGCAGCCGATTTGCGGGAACTGGCCGACGATGAACTGGTCCTGCGGCTGCGGGAGGCCAAGGAGGAGCTGTTCAACCTGCGCTTCCAGATGGCCACCGGGCAGATGAGCAACAACCGCCGGCTCCGTACCGTCCGGCACGGCATCGCGCGGATCTACACCGTCATGCGTGAGCGTGAGCTGGGACTGTCGGTGTCACCCGACGCCGGAGCCGGAAGCGAGGATGCGGCATGAGTGAGGTCACCAACGGGAGCGGCACCGGGCCGGACGTGTCAGGGTTGGACGACTCAGGGGCCGCCCAGCAGGTGCGGCACAACCGCAAGATCCGAGAAGGCTACGTCGTCTCGGACAAGATGGACAAGACCGTCGTGGTCGCGCTCGAAGACCGCAAGAAGCACGGGCTCTACGGCAAGATCATGCGGTCCACCACGAAGGTGAAGGTGCACGACGAGGCGAACACCGCCGGTGTCGGTGACCGCGTCTCGCTGATGGAGACCCGCCCACTGTCCGCGACCAAACGCTGGCGGCTGGTCGCGGTGCTCACCAAGGCGAAGTAGTCCACCCATCCCCAGGAGAAGGCAGTGATCCAGCAGGAGTCGCGACTGCGCGTCGCCGACAACACGGGTGCGAAGGAGATTCTCTGCATCCGGGTGCTCGGCGGCTCCGGGCGCCGGTACGCGAGCATCGGGGACATCGTCGTGGCGACCGTCAAGGATGCAATCCCCGGTGTCGGCGTGAAGCGCGGGGATGTCGTCAAGGCCGTCATCGTGCGCACCGCGAAGGAGAAGCGCCGCCCGGACGGTTCGTACATCCGGTTCGACGAGAACGCCGCGGTGTTGATCAAGAACGACAACGAGCCGCGGGGCACCCGCATCTTCGGGCCGGTGGGCCGGGAGCTGCGCGACAAGAGATTCATGCGGATCATCTCGCTGGCACCGGAGGTGCTCTAGCCGTGAGAGTCAAGAAGGGCGACACGGTGGTCGTGGTCGCGGGCAAGGACAAGGGTGCCAAGGGCCGGGTGATCCAGGCCTACCCGGACCGCGACCGGGTTCTGGTCGAGGGGGTCAACCGGATCAAGAAGCACACCCGGATCAGTCGTACCCAACGCGGTGCGCAGTCCGGCGGGATCGTCACCCAGGAGGCGCCCGTGCACGTGTCGAACGTGATGGTCGTCGACTCGGAGGGCAAGCCGGCGCGGGTGGGCTACCGGACCGACGACGAGGGCAGGCGCATCCGCGTCTCGCGTCGCAACGGCAAGGACTTGTGAGATGACGGCCACGGAAGAGATGACGACCACGGACGCGAGCACCGCGCGGCGGCCGGTTCCGCGGCTCGTGACCCGGTATCGCGACGAGATCGCCGGCGCGCTGCGCGAGCAGTTCGGGTACCCGAACGCGATGCAGGTGCCCGGCGTGGTCAAGGTCGTGGTCAACATGGGCGTGGGGGACGCCGCCCGGGACGCCAAGCTGATGGACGGCGCCGTCCGGGACCTCGCCACCATCACCGGTCAGAAGCCGCTGGTGCAGAAGGCACGCAAGTCGGTCGCCCAGTTCAAGCTGCGCGAGGGCATGCCGATCGGGGCCAAGGTGACCCTGCGTGGTGCCCGGATGTGGGAGTTCCTCGACCGGCTGCTGTCGATCGCGCTGCCCCGCATCCGGGACTTCCGGGGGCTCTCGGCGACGCAGTTCGACGGGAACGGCAACTACACCTTCGGGCTCACCGAGCAGTCGATGTTCCACGAGATCAACCCGGACTCGATCGACCGGCCGCGCGGCATGGACATCACGGTCGTGACCTCCGCGGCCACCGACGAGGAGGGCCGGGCGCTGCTGCGGCGTCTGGGCTTCCCCTTCAAGGAGAGCTGATGGCGAAGAAGGCGTTGCGGATCAAGGCGGAGCGCAAGCCGAAGTTCGCGGTGCGCGCGTACACCCGCTGCCAGCGGTGTGGGCGACCGCGCGCGGTGCTCCGCAAGTTCGGGCTCTGCCGCATCTGCCTGCGGGGGATGGCCCACCGGGGCGAGCTGCCCGGCGTGAACAAGTCCAGCTGGTAGCGCACTTCGCCGCAGGCCCGGCAACGGGGACCACGGCGGGAAGGGGCCTCAGGGTCACCCATGACGATGACCGATCCGATCGCGGACATGCTCACCCGTCTGCGCAATGCGAACTCGGCCTACCATGACCAGGTCGCGATGCCGCACTCGAAGCTGAAGGCGCACATCGCGGAGATCCTGCAGCGGGAGGGCTACATCACCGGCTTCCGCACCGAGGAGGCCGCGGTGGGGCAGTCCCTCGTGGTCGAGCTGAAGTACGGCCCGAACCGGGAGCGCAGCATCGCGGGCCTGCGCCGGGTGTCCAAGCCCGGACTCCGGGTGTACGCGAAGTCCACCTCGCTGCCCAAGGTGCTCGGCGGCCTCGGCGTCGCGATCATCTCCACTTCCACCGGCCTGCTGACCGATCGGCAGGCCGCCAAGCAGAGCGTGGGCGGGGAAGTCCTCGCCTACGTCTGGTGAGACGGGAGGCTCGCGAATGTCGCGCATCGGGAAGCTGCCGATCCCCGTGCCCTCCGGGGTCGACGTCACCATCGAGGGCCGTACCGTGACGGTGCGGGGGCCGCGAGGCACCCTGTCGTACACCGTCAACGAGCCGATCACCGTGGAGCGCTCCGACGAGGGCACCCTGCTCGTCAAGCGTCCGGACGACGAACGCAAGAGCAAGTCGCTGCACGGGCTGTCCCGCACGCTGGTCAACAACATGGTCGTCGGGGTGACGCAGGGCTACGAGAAGCGGATGGAGATCCACGGCGTGGGGTACCGCGTAGTGGCCAAGGGTTCGGACCTCGAGTTCGCGCTCGGCTACAGTCACCCCGTCCCCGTGCGGGCTCCCGAGGGCATCTCCTTCACGGTCGAGAGCCCGACCCGCTTCTCGGTGGCCGGGATCAACAAGGAGCACGTGGGGGAGATTGCCGCCACCATCCGCAAGCTGCGCAAGCCGGACCCCTACAAGGGCAAGGGTGTGCGGTACTCGGGCGAGCGCATCCGCCGCAAGGTCGGAAAGACAGGTAAGTGAGCATGGCTGACACGACTTCGGCGGCGCAGCCGTCGGCGACCACGACGACGAAGCGGACCCGGATGGGCAAGGACGTCTCGACCCGGCGCCGGCTGGCCCGCACCCGCAGGCACTTCCGGATCCGGAAGAAGATCAGTGGCACCCCGGCCCGGCCGCGACTGGTGGTCACCCGCTCGGCCCGGCACATCTCCGTGCAGCTGGTGGACGACCTCGCCGGCCGCACGCTGGCCGCGGCATCGACCATCGAGGCCGACGTCCGCGCGTCCGGCGGCGACAAGAAGGCCAAGGCGGCCCAGGTGGGCCGGCTGGTGGCGCAGCGGGCCAGGGCGGCCGGCGTCACCGCGGTGGTGTTCGACCGGGGTGGTCACGACTACCACGGCCGCATCGCGGCCCTGGCCGACGCCGCACGCGAGGCGGGCCTGGAGTTCTGACCATGATGCAGATGCCCCTGATGCAGATGTCACAGCAGCAGCACGCGAGCAACGAAAGGGACGCCTGATGCCTGGACGCACACGGCAAGGCGGAGGTCCCGGAGGTCCCGGCGGCGAACGCGGTGACCGTCGGGAGCGCCGGGACGGTGGGCGCGGCGGGGCTGCCCAGCAGGAGAAGAGCAACAACCTGGAGCGCGTGGTCGCGATCAACCGGGTGGCCAAGGTCGTCAAGGGCGGGCGCCGCTTCAGCTTCACCGCGCTGGTCGTCGTCGGTGACGGGGATGGTGTCGTCGGTGTCGGCTACGGCAAGGCCAAGGAGGTGCCGGCGGCGATCCAGAAGGGCGTGGAGGAGGCCAAGAAGAACTTCTTCCGGGTCCCCCGGATCGCCGGTACCATCCCGCACCCCGTCACGGGGAGGGCGGCTGCCGGTGTGGTGCTGCTCCGCCCCGCGAGCCCCGGTACGGGCGTGATCGCGGGCGGGCCGGTGCGCGCGGTGCTGGAGTGCGCCGGGGTGCACGACGTGCTCTCCAAGTCGCTCGGCAGCGACAACGCGATCAACATCGTGCACGCGGCGGTGGCCGCCCTGCAGGGCCTGTCGCGTCCCGAGGAGGTCGCGGCCCGCCGTGGCCTGCCGCTCGAGGACGTCGCGCCGGCCGGAATGCTGCGGGCCCGGGCCGGGCAGGGGGTGTGAGGGTGGCTCAGCTTCAGGTGACGCAGGTGCGCAGCACGATCGGCTGCAAGCGCAACCAGCGCGAGACGATGCGTTCGCTCGGGTTGCGCAGGATCAGGCAGTCCGTGGTGCGCGAGGACGACCCGCAGGTGCGCGGGATGATCGCCACCGTCCGCCATCTGGTGGCGGTGGAGGAGGTCGAGACGTCGTGACCATCAAGATCCACCACCTCCGTCCGGCCCCGGGCGCGAAGACTGCCAAGACCCGGGTCGGCCGTGGCGAGGGCGGCAGGCGCGGCAAGACCGCGGGGCGCGGCACCAAGGGCACCAAGGCCCGCAAGAACGTGCCGGCCGCCTTCGAGGGTGGGCAGATGCCGCTGCACATGCGGCTGCCCAAGCTCAAGGGCTTCCGGAACCGGTTCCGCACCGAGTACCAGGTGGTCAACGTCGGTGACCTCGCCCGCCTCTTCCCGGAGGGCGGCAGCGTCGGCCCGGAGCAGCTGGTCTCCTCCGGCGCGGTCCGCAAGGGTTCGCTGATCAAGGTGCTCGGCGACGGCGACCTCGTCGGCGTCACCCTGCAGGTCACCGCGCACGCCTTCTCCGGCTCTGCGCGGGAGAAGATCACCGCTGCCGGGGGCTCCGCCAGCCAGGCCTGACGCCCAGGGCTGGGCTGTTAGAGTCCTCGTCAGGGCAGTGCCGACACACCAGCGCTGCCCGACGTCACGCTGTCGGCGGCGCCCCCGCCGGTCACCCAGGAGGTCTTGAGTTGCTCGGCGCCTTCCGCTCGGCCCTCGCGACGCCGGACCTCCGCCGCAAGATCCTGTTCACCCTCGGGATCCTGGTGGTGTACCGGTTGGGGGCCACGATTCCCGCGCCGGGAGTGGACTACGGCAACATCCAGCAGTGCCTGGACCAGGCGGCCACCGGCGACAACCAGAACATCTACTCGTTGATCAACCTGTTCAGCGGGGGTGCGCTGCTGCAGCTGTCGGTGTTCGCGCTGGGGATCATGCCCTACATCACCGCGAGCATCATCACGCAGCTGCTGACGGTGGTGATCCCGCGCTACGAGCAGCTGAAGAAGGAAGGCCAGTCCGGCCAGGCGAAGCTCACCCAGTACACCCGCTACCTCACCATCGCGCTAGCCGTGCTGCAGTCCACCGGCATCGTCGCGCTGGCCGTGCGGGGGCAGCTGTTCCCGGACTGCAACCAGGAGCTCATCGCCGACGAGAACAGCGTCTTCACCCTTGTCGTGGTCGTCGTGGTGATGACCGCCGGGACCGCGGTCATCATGTGGCTGGGCGAGCTCATCACCGAGCGCGGCATCGGCAACGGCATGTCGCTGCTGATCTTCGCCGCGATCGCCGCGCGGATCCCGGCCGAGGGCAAGAACATCCTGGACCAGAACGGACCGCTGGTGTTCGCGGTGGTGTGCGTGTTCGGCCTGGCGATCATCGCGAGCGTGGTCTTCGTCGAGCAGGGTCAGCGTCGCATCCCGGTGCAGTACGCCAAGCGGATGATCGGCCGGCGGATGTACGGCGGGACGTCAACCTACCTGCCGCTGAAGGTGAACCAGGCCGGAGTCATCCCGGTGATCTTCGCATCGTCGCTGCTGTACCTGCCGCAGCTGCTGTCGCAGCTGACCACGTCGCCCACCGACACCTCGCCGAGCTGGTGGCAGACCTTCGTCAACGACTACCTGGTGGACCAGTCGAGCTGGGTGCACATCTCCGGCTACTTCCTCATGATCGTCTTCTTCACCTACTTCTACGTGGCGATCACCTTCAACCCGGAGGACCGCGCCGAGGAGATGAAGAAGTTCGGCGGGTTCATCCCGGGCATCCGACCGGGCCGGCCGACCTCGGAATACCTCGGTTTCGTGTTGAACCGGATCACGCTGCCCGGCTCGCTGTATCTCGGCACGGTGGCCGTGCTGCCGAACCTGTTCCTCGACATCACCGGTGAGGGGCAGAACCAGAACTTCCCGTTCGGCGGTACCGCAGTGCTGATCATGGTCGGCGTCGGTCTGGACACCGTGAAGCAGATCGAGAGCCAGCTGATGCAGCGAAACTACGAAGGGTTCCTCCGCTAGTGCGACTTCTCCTCGTCGGTCCGCCCGGAGCGGGCAAGGGCACCCAGGCTGCCGTGCTGAGCGAGCAGCTCGGGATACCGCACATCTCCACCGGGGACCTGTTCCGCGCCCACATCGTCGACGAGACGCCGCTGGGCCGGCAGGTGAAGCGGTACCTCGATGCGGGAGCCCTGGTGCCCGACGAGGTCGCCAACGAGATGGTGCGAAAGCGGTTGGCGCAGGCCGATGCCGAGTCGGGGTTCCTGCTCGACGGCTTCCCCCGCAACACCGCCCAGGCCGACGTGCTGGACGGGATCCTGGGCGGGCTGGAGGTCGAGCTCGACGCCGTCGTGCAGATGGACGTGCCGCAGGAGGTGGTCGTCGAGCGACTGCTCGCCCGGGGCCGTGCCGACGACACCGAGGACGTGATCCGGCACCGCCAGCAGGTCTACCGCTCGGAGACCGCGCCGCTGCTGGACCACTACGCGGACCGGCTGGTCACGGTGTCGGCCGTGGGCTCCGTCGAGGAGATCACGGAGCGGGCGCTGGACGCCGTTCGTGCCCGCCGATGAGAGGTGGCGTCCGGACCCTGGTGCGCAGGCTGCGGGGCCGGCTGATCGAGATCAAGTCGCCAGGTGAGCTGGACGCGATGCGCGCGGCCGGTGCCGTCGTTGCCCGCACCCTCCGCCTGCTCGAGCAGGCCGCCCGCCCGGGCGTGAGCACCGGGGAGCTCGACGAGCTGGCCGAGGGGTTGATTCGCGAGGTCGGGGCGGTGCCGTCCTTCAAGGGCTACCACGGTTTTCCCGGGTCAATCTGCGCTTCGGTGAACGAGCGGGTCGTGCACGGCATCCCGAGCCGGGAGCAGGTTCTGGAGGACGGGGACCTGCTCTCCATCGACTGTGGTGCCATCCTCGACGGCTGGCACGGCGATGCGGCGGTCACGCTCGGCCTCGGCGCGATCGCCGAGGCCGACCGGACGCTCTCCACGGCCTGCCGGGCGGCGCTGGACGCGGGCATCGCCGCCTCCCGTCCCGGCGCTCGGCTCACCGACGTCTCGCACGCTGTCGAGTCGGCCGTGCTCGCGGCCGCCGCGACCGACGGCGTCGAGTACGGCATCATCGCCGCCTACGGGGGCCACGGCATCGGCACGTCCATGCACATGGACCCGTTCCTGCCCAACGTCGGGCCACCCGGACGCGGGCCGAAGCTCACGCCGGGGATGGCGCTGGCGATCGAGCCGATGCTGACCCGCGGCAGCCACCTCACCGAGGAGCTCGACGACGGCTGGACCGTCGTGACGGTGGACGGGTCGCGCGCCGCGCACTGGGAGCACTCGGTGGCCGTGACCTCCGCAGGGCCCGTCGTGCTCACCGTGGAGAGGTAGCCCACCCCATTCGGCGCATTGTGGGTGTCTGATCGGCGTCTTACGCTGCGGTGACGAGGCGCGCACACGCTGCTGGCAGGGAGGTGCGATGCCTGTTTCGCCAGAGGCCGCTGCCGGGCGCTCCCGGACGACGTGGCCGTGGCGAGGTGGCAGCGGCTTCACCGCTCCGGACGGCTCGCGGCTCACGGTGGGGGCGGCGGACGTGTCGCATCCGTGGTCGTGCAACTTCGTGGCGAGGATCGCCGGGACGCGTCACGCATTCAGTGTCGCGGAGCGCGGGGCGTTCGAGTGGTACACCTCGTTCCTCCTGACGCACGCCTCGGTACAGGAGTATCCGTACCGCGGGGGTGACCTGGCGTTGGCGCACGACGGGACGACGCACCAGACGCTCACCGCGTGGCGGGGACCGTGGTTCGAGCTGCACCACCAGCGGGTCGGCCCGGCGCCGACGGTGCCGGCCACCACCCGGGTGTTCGACGCGCTGCGACTGCAGGACACCCCGGACGGGATGCGCGTCGACCCGTGGCCGCACGATCACCCGACGTTCGGGCCTACGACGTTCGAGCCACTGGCGGTGTTCAAGGAGATCCCCGGTATCGGTGACCTGCGGATCGAGCGGCCCGGGCGTTCCGAGGTGAGCCCGCCCCGGTGGCGGGGTGCGCCGGCGCGACGCGGCGAGATCTGGCGCCGCAGCCTGCCTGCCGGGGACGCTGGGCGAGCGCGGGGAGAGATCCTGCTGCTGGCGACCCCGACCACGGTCACGCAGCTGATCCCGGGGCCGGACCACACGGGTGATCCGGCGGTGGCGCTGGCGTTCCTGCGCGAGTTCGACATCAGCTGGGACCCGGCATGATCATTATCTCGGCACTGGCGCTGGCCGCTGCGCTGCTCCTGGTCTGGACGGGTATCGAGCACCTCCGGGCGCCGGCGACGAGCGCCGCGAGCCGGGCCGCCGGCCTGCTCCAGTCGTCGCTCGGTGTCCTCGCCGCCGTCGTGATGATGCACCGCACCGGGACCGGCCCGCAGGTGCTGCTCGGCCAGGCAACGCTGTACGCCTCGTTCGCCGGCGTGCTCGCGTTCCGCCTGGCCCGGGCAGACCGCGGTGACTGCCGTTGCACGCGGGTCGCGGCCAGGGTGGGACCCACCGGGATCATCCGAGCGGTCGTGGCGGCGCTGGTGAGCGCCACCGCAGCCGCGGGCTACCCGGGGGTGGTGCTCCCGGGGGTCGACGTGACCGATCCGCGGGTCGCGCTCGTGCTCGCGGCCGCGATCACGATGGGGACGGTGGCCTACGCACTTCCCGCCGCTCTCGACGGGGCCCCCGCCCCGCTGCGCGCAGGGGGTGGCCGGTGAGCATCACGGCAGCAGCCCTCGTGCTGGCCTGGCTGTGCCTGATCCTGCTCGCGTTCGCCCTGGCGGGTGTGCTGCGGCAGGTCCGTGGGGTGCAGGCAGCGCTCGCCTCGCTCGGCGCATCCTCAGTGGGGGGTCCCGGCCGCGGCGTCCTCGTCGGGCGGACCGTGCCGGCACTGTCCACCGGCACCGTGAGCGCGGTACTGGTGATCGATCCGGGCTGCAGCCGGTGCGGGCCGATCTTCGAGGAGTTCGGGTCGGTGGCCGCGACACCCGGGTCGTTGCACTGCTCCGCGCTCTCCTTCCGCCGGGCCGAGCACTGGCCCGGCAGCGACGCCGTGCCATTGTTGATCGACGGTGAGCTGTACGCCGATCTCGATGTCCCGTGGTCGCCTGCACTGCTGGTGATCGCCCCCGACGGCACGATCCTGCGCGCCGCGCCGCTGCGCTCGCCCGAGGACCTCCGGGTCCAGATCCAGCAGATCGACGCGGGCCTGGGACCCACCGGCCCGCCCCACGTCACAGCCGGAAGCTGAGGACGACCATGGCGCACATCGCTCAGCCGCTGGACGACGTCCCGCTCCTCGACGTCGAGCCGGCGGGCCCCTACGAGCTCCGCCGGGTGGCGTGGGCGCCCTCGTCCGACCAGGTCGGACGCCGTGGCTTCCTCCGGGTGGTCGCCGCCGGCGGCATGGCCCTGGGTCTCACCGTGCTCGGCTGGCTCCCGCCGGCGCGCCGGGCGTTCGCTGTGGTCGGCAGCGAGCACCTGGACTGCGCCAGCTTCTCCTATGACGGCCTGATCTGCACTCCCGCGGTGTACTCGCCTGACAACTGCGGAGCGGACGGCTGGTTCCGGGTCGGCTGCGACGTCGACGCCAACGGCGCGTACGCGTGCTTCCAGCCGGTGGACTCATGCGACTACCGGAGCGCGTGGCGGTGGCGTGACGGCGCGACCGAGTACCGCTGCGCCGACGGTGAGGTGAAGTTCTCCGGATCACCCCGGTGGGACTTCCGGATATGCAACGCGGCGTTGACGCTCCCGTGACGCGCACCTGGCCGCGGCGCCCGGTGGGCCGGTGGCTGCCACTGCTGCTCGGACCGGTCACCGCGGTCGCGGTGCTGGCCGGCGCGACCGCGGCGGACGCGTTCGCCGCCCGCTCGCCCGGCTGGCTGCTGCCCTGGCTGCTGCTCGGACTCGCCGCCGGCTACGCGCTCTCCGGCTCGGTGTGAAGCCTCAACTCGGCGCAACTGCTGAGTTCGCCGGTCTGGCGAAACCGTTCGCGGGTCTACTTCGTGGTCGGGACCGGTGCCGGCGCCCTGACGACCACGCTGCTCGCGGTGCTCGCCGGCAGCGTGGTGCAGGCGGTCACGTCACCGCTGGTGGCGGTGAGCCTGCTCGCTGTACTGGTGGTGTTCGTGCTCGCCGGAGAGTTCGGTGCGCACCGGTGGCTGTTGCCGCACCGGGCCGCCCAGGTGCCGAGCACGGTCGTCGACCAGGGTCCGGATCTCGGGGCCCTGCGCTTCGGTTTCGAGATGGGAACGGGGGTGCGCACCCACCAGCCGAGCAACCTCCCGTACCTGGCGGTCGCCTCGCTGGTGCTGTTGGGGAGCTGGCCGCACGGGCTGCTCACCGGCCTGGGGTTCGGTCTCGGCAGATCCTGGATGGCGCTCGGGCGGCATTACTCGCAGGCCCCCGAGCGGTGGGACGAACAATGGCACCGGTTCGAGCCATGGCTGCGCCGCGTGCTGGCCCTCACCGCGATCACGGCACTGGTGCTGATCGTACTTCCGGTGGCGGCATCCTATCGGTAACGGTGTTACGATTGATGTAGCGACGTCGGCTGGGAGTGTGTGTGATGGACGAACGTGACGGTGCGGCAGTGGTTGCGCCCAGGGTTGCGCCCAGGGTTGCGCCCAGGGATCGGATGCGGGCCGCGGACTCCGACCGGGAGCTGGTCGCCCGTCGCCTGCAACGGGCGCAGTCGGAGGGCAGGCTCGACCTGCACGAGTTCGACGAGCGGGTGCGCCGGGCCTGGGCGGCGCGGACGTACGGTGAGCTCGCTCGGGTCACCGCCGATCTCCCGGACGATCGGGTCCCCGCCTCGCCACCGGTTCCGCGGGTGCCCGCAGCGGAGCGGGACAGGATGCGGGGCGGGGTCGCGGCCTGGCTGGGCGTGAGCGTGGTGAACCTGCTGATCTGGGCGGTGGTCTGCGTGGCCACCGTCGGATGGGTGTACCCGTGGTGGGTCTGGGTGGCCGGGCCGTGGGGGGCGGTGCTAATCGCGCGGTGGGTGGCCGGCCGTGTCGCCGGAGTGCGGCGCCCGGTCTGACCCGGGGCTGGTTTGGAGTCCCCGCTGCCCCGACGTACACTGTGCTGTCGGTGCGGGCAAGTGCACCGGCTCCAGCGTGTCTGCGCGTCGCCGTGCTCGTGCACATCCCTCGATGGCTCCTCACACGTCACCGAGCCGGGCCTGTGCGCGTCGGGGTGGGTGCTGGTGCAAGCCGGCAGGCCGGAAGTACCAAGACCGTTCACGATTGCGGAGGACATGGCTAAGAAGGAAGGGGCCATCGAGGTCGAGGGTCGCGTGGTCGAGCCACTGCCCAACGCGATGTTCCGCGTTGAGCTGGAGAACGGCCACAAGGTCCTGGCGCACATCAGCGGCAAGATGCGGCAGCACTACATCCGCATCCTGCCCGAGGATCGGGTCGTGGTGGAGCTTTCGCCGTACGACCTGTCTCGCGGCCGCATCGTCTACCGCTACAAGTAGCAGCAGGAACAACTGAACGCCCGGGGCTCACCCGAGTCCCGGGACGAGGAGAGACGACGTGAAGGTTCAGCCGAGCGTCAAGAAGATCTGTGACAAGTGCCAGGTGATCCGCCGTCACGGGCGGGTCCTGGTGATCTGCAGCAACGCCCGCCACAAGCAGCGTCAGGGCTGAGCAGCACCGGCAGCAGATCTTCACCGGCGCGAGACGAGACAGGAGACACCGCGGCATGGCACGACTCGCTGGCGTGGACCTCCCCCGCGAGAAGCGGATGGAGGTCGCGTTGACCTACATTTTCGGCATCGGCCGAACCCGCTCCTCCGAGATCCTCACCGCGACCGGGGTCAGCCCAGATCTGAGGTCCAAGGATCTCAGCGACTCCGACCTGGCTGCGCTGCGGGAGTACATCGAGAGCAACTACCGGGTCGAGGGCGACCTCCGTCGCGAGGTCCAGGCCGACATCCGCCGGAAGATTGAGATCGGGTGCTACGAGGGGCTGCGGTGGCGCCGTGGCCTGCCCGTGCGCGGGCAGCGGACCAAGACCAACGCCCGCACCCGCAAGGGCCCGAAGAAGACGGTCGCCGGCAAGAAGAAGGCCGGGCGCAAGTAACCAGAGGAGTCCTCGAGAAGATGCCACCCAGGGCACGTGCCGGTGCCGGCACCAAGAAGGTGCGGCGCAGGGAGAAGAAGAACGTCGCGCACGGCCATGCGCACATCAAGTCCACCTTCAACAACACGATCGTCTCGATCACCGACCCCACCGGCGCGGTGATCGCCTGGGCCTCCGCGGGCCAGGTGGGCTTCAAGGGTTCCCGGAAGTCGACGCCCTACGCAGCCCAGATGTCGGCGGAGGCCGCCGCCCGCAAGGCCGCCGAGCACGGCATGAAGAAGGTGGACGTCTTCGTCAAGGGCCCCGGCTCGGGACGTGAGACGGCGATCCGGTCGCTGCAGGCCGCCGGCCTCGAGGTCGGCACCATCCAGGACGTGACCCCGCAGCCGCACAACGGTTGCCGGCCGCCGAAGCGGCGCCGGGTCTGAGGCGCGGGGAGGATCAGGAGACATGGCTCGGTACACCGGACCCGCGACCCGCAAGTCGCGCCGGCTCAAGGTCGACCTCGTCGGAGGCGACCAGGCCTTCGAACGCCGCCCGTACCCGCCTGGCCAGCACGGCCGCGCGCGGATCAAGGAGAGCGAGTACCTCCTGCAGATGCAGGAGAAGCAGAAGGCGCGTTTCACCTACGGGGTGATGGAGAAGCAGTTCCGCCGGTACTACGAGGAGGCGAACCGCCGCCCCGGCAAGACCGGTGACACGCTGCTGCAGATCCTGGAGTCGCGGCTCGACAACGTGGTCTACCGCGCCGGTCTGGCCCGCACCCGCCGGCAGGCCCGCCAGCTCGTGACGCACGGCCACTTCCTGGTCAACGGGAAGAACGTGGACATCCCCAGCTACCGCGTGTCGCGGTTCGACATCGTGGACATCAAGCCGAAGTCGACGAACACGCTGCCGTTCGTGATCGCCAAGGAGTCGTTCGGCGACCGCCCGATCCCGGCCTGGTTGCAGGTCGTCCCGTCCTCGCTGCGGGTGCTGGTGCACCAGCTGCCGGAGCGGGCGCAGATCGACACCCCGGTCACCGAGCAGCTGATCGTCGAGCTCTACTCGAAGTAACCCTGCCCGCGACATGGAGACGTGTTGCTGAAATGCGGTGCCCGGCTACCGCGTTAGGGATCCATGTCGCGATGATCCACCACGGCGTCAAATAGCGGGCGCCAGAGGAGGAAGTCACCCGTGCTCATCACCCAACGCCCCACGCTCACCGAGGACCAGCTCCTCCACACCCGCTCCCGGTTCGTCATCGAGCCGCTGGAGCCCGGTTTCGGCTACACCCTGGGCAACTCGTTGCGCCGCACGCTGCTCTCGTCCATCCCGGGAGCCGCAGTCACCAGCATCCGCGTCGATGGCGTGCTGCACGAGTTCACCACGGTCCCCGGCGTGAAGGAGGACGTCACCGACATCATCCTCAACCTCAAGGAGCTCGTGGTCAGTTCCGAGGAGGACGAGCCGGTGACGATGTACCTGCGCAAGCAGGGTCCCGGGGACGTCACCGCGGGTGACATCGTGCCGCCGGCCGGGGTCACCGTGCACAATCCGGCCCTGCACATCGCGACCATCAACTCGAAGGGCAAGCTCGAGATCGAGCTCACCGTCGAGCGCGGCCGTGGCTACGTTCCCGCGGTGCAGAACAAGACCTCGGGCGCGGAGATCGGCCGGATACCGGTCGACTCGATTTACTCGCCGGTCATGAAGGTGACCTACAAGGTGGAGGCCACCCGGGTCGAGCAGCGCACCGACTTCGACAAGCTGGTGCTCGACGTCGAGACCAAGCCCTCCATCGCACCGCGCGACGCGCTGGCGTCCGCCGGCCGGACCCTGGTGGAGCTCTTCGGTCTCGCTCGTGAGCTCAACCTCGACGCCGAGGGCATCGAGATCGGTCCGTCCCCGGCCGAGGCCGACACCATCGCGGCCTTCGCGATGCCGATCGAGGATCTGGACCTCACCGTGCGGTCCTACAACTGTCTCAAGCGCGAGGGCATCCACACCGTCGGCGAGCTGGTCAACCGGAGCGAGGCCGATCTGCTGGACATCCGCAACTTCGGTGCCAAGTCGATCGACGAGGTCAAGCTGAAGCTGGTCACGTTGGGTCTGCAGCTCAAGGACAGCCCGCCCGGATTCGACCCGAGTGCGGCCGCCGCGGACTACCCGGTCGACGACTGGGACGAGAGTGGCGCGGGCGACATCGACAGCGTCGACGACGGCCAGGACTACGCAGAAACGGAGCAGCTCTGATGCCCACCCCCACCAAGGGTGCCCGGCTCGGCGGATCGCCGGCCCACGAGCGGTTGATGCTGGCCAACCTGGCCACCGCGCTGTTCACCCACGGCCGGATCACCACCACCCAGACCAAGGCGAAGCGGCTGCGTCCTTACGCCGAGCGGCTGATCACCAAGGCCCGCAAGAGCGACCTGCACAACCGCCGCGAGGTCATGAAAGTGATCCGCGACAAGGACGTGGTGCACAAGCTGTTCGCCGAGATCGGCCCGCAGTTCGTGGGCCGGCCGGGTGGCTACACGCGCACCGTGAAGTCGATGCCCCGCAAGGGCGACAACGCTCCGATGGCGATCATCGAGCTGGTGCCCGAGCGCACCGCGACCGCCGAGGCCGAGCAGGCCAGGGGCTCGCGGTTTGTCCGCAACGCCGGTGCCGGGTCACAGCCAGGCGCGGCGGCGGGTACACCAGCGGCGGCGAGTACACCAGCGGCAGCCGAGCCCGAGACGCAGGCCGCGGTGGAGGCGACCGAGGCGGCGGGTGCGGTGGTCCAGAGCCCGGCCGCGACTGCCCCCGATGCCGTCGAAGCCTCGGATGTCCCCGCAACCCCGGATGCCAACGAAGTCCGGGATGCCAGCGAAGCCTCGAATGTCCCGGTAACCCCGGATACTGTGCAGGTAGGCGAGTCCACCGAGGACGCGCCCTACGGCGTGGGCAGCCATGCTCCGCTCGACGGCGGGTCGGAGCCAGTGGGTTTTCCCATCATGGGCGACGAGAGCACGAAGCTGTACTACCTGCCCGAGAGCCGGTCCTACGAACCGGCGGCAGCCACAGTGTGGTTCACCTCCCCGGAGGCCGCCGAGGCCGCCGGCTTCACCGCGCCGCAGTCGGAGCACGAGGACGAATCCTGACTCGTCCGTACGGACCGCAAGAGCCCGCCATCCCCCTCGGGGACGGCGGGCTCCTCCCTAGCAGGGATGCCGCGGGCCGAGCTGCCGCGGGCCGGCGTTAC
This sequence comes from Pseudonocardiaceae bacterium, assembly GCA_035640155.1. Classification (GTDB taxonomy): domain Bacteria; phylum Actinomycetota; class Actinomycetes; order Mycobacteriales; family Pseudonocardiaceae; genus JALYQB01. The sequence goes on along the minus strand of DASQWR010000152.1, from coordinate 11,785 downwards.
CAGCTGGACATCGCCTACGACGGCGCGGCGTTCTCCGGCTGGGCCCGCCAGCCGGGCCGGCGCACCGTGCAGGGCGTGCTCGAGGAGGCGCTGGCCATCCTGCTGCGCACGCCGGTGACGCTGGTCGTCGCGGGCCGTACCGACGCCGGCGTGCATGCGACCGGGCAGGTCGCGCACGTCGACGTCCCCGATCCGGCTTTGGACGTCGAGGAGCTCGGTGCTCGCCTTGCCCGGCTGCTCGCGCCGGACGTGCGGGTGCCGTCGGTGCGCCCGGCGCCCCCCGGTTTCGACGCCCGGTTCTCCGCACTGTGCCGTCGCTACCACTACCGGGTCAGTGACGACCCGAGAGGCGCCGATCCGCTGCGCCGGCACGACACCCTCACCTGGCACCGCGGCCTGGACTGCATCGCGATGAACGCCGCGAGCATCGCGCTGCTGGGGGAACGTGACTTCGCGGCGTTCTGCCGCAGCCGGGAGGGCGCCACCACCATCCGCACCTTGCAGCGCTTCGAGTGGATCCGCCCGGAGCCGCACCTGCTGGTGGCCCACGTCGCGGCGGACGCCTTCTGTCACTCCATGGTGCGCAGCCTCGTCGGGGCGCTGCTCGCCGTCGGGGACCGGCGGCGACCGACGATCTGGCCGGAGTCCCTGCTGGCCGGCACCCAGCGCTCGAGCGAGGTGCAGGTGGCGCCCGCGCACGGCTTGACCCTGGTCGAGGTCACCTACCCGCCCGACGCTGGACTCGCCGCGCGAGCAGAGACGACTCGAGCGGTCCGGTCGCGCAAGCCTCCAGCCTGAGGTCTGCGGCAAGCGCAGATTGGCAGCTGCGGCTCGTACGGCTCAGGCGGCTCGCAGCCTGCTGCCCGCGCAGCCACAACCGGTACGCCTCCTGCTCTTCAGCCGGGCCGGGTTCGAGCCCGCACTGCTCAGGGAGCAGTGTGGACCCCGACGCCGAACTCATCGACCTGGAACGCCTCTACCTCGGCGATTGATCAAGGGTCAGTCACCGCGGCGGATCGGACCGAGGATGTCCCGCTCCTTCGGGGTCGTGACCAGCCGCAGCGGCAGCCACAGGTTCGCGCCGAGCGCGATCACCTGGTCGTCCCCCAGTCCACTGAGCTGATCCACCAGCGGTGGCGGCAACCGCCAGATCCGGCCCGCGAGCTGCGCCTGACCCACCGGCAACCGCTGCAGCAGCACCAGGTCGGCGTTGTTCGCGGTCGCGCCGGCCTGCGGGTGCAGGTAGGGCAGCACGTACAGCGTGGTCTGCCAGGGTGAGCGTGGGGGGAACAGTTCCTGCGGGACCGCGGTCCCGTCGTGCACCACCAGCAGCGGAGCGTCCTCCGAGGCGCGCGGCAGCTCCACCGGTGCGAGCCGGCGGACCTGGACCAGCGGTGCCGGCGTGCCGTCCGGTGCTTCCCCGGCGGCGCGGGTGAACGCCTGCCACGCACCGGGACGTCCGGTCGCGATCACCACCCACGCCCCGGTGGCCATGGTCCGCAGTGCCACCTGCCGGGCGAGGTAGAGGCCACCGACAAGCGCGATCCGGGTCGGGACGGGCCGCAGCACCGCCACTGAGAGCGGCTCCCCGTTCGGTCCGGAGCCGAGGACCATCCCACCGCGGTCCCCGGACGGGCTCACCGCGTCCAGCACGTCCGGTGTGACGAGGAACTCCGGAGCGACACCGCGCATCCCGATCGGGTTGTCGACAATCCTCATGCCGAGGCTCCCAGCGGCAGCGTGCCGGCCAGGCCGGCGGCCTGCAGCCCGCGCAGCGGCGTGAGCGACACCCCGAGGCGACCTGAGATGCCCCGCAACCGCTCGTCGGCCGCCTCGAGCTCCGCCGGGTTGCGAGCGCTCACCCGAACCAGCCCGCGCAGCCCCACAGCGGTGTCCTCCCCGCTCGGGGAGATCGACAACGCCACGGTGGACGAGAGTGCCCGGACGCCGGTGAGGGCGTTGAGGCTGCGCGCCCCGCCGGTGGCAGGCCACCCCGTCACCGCATAGCTGGTGTGCCCGATCCCGCCCGCGGTGACCCCGGTCCAGCGCTCCCGCAGCGCCACCGCGCGGTCCGAGCCGGCCACCGAGGTGAGCTCGGCGGCGGAGATGCCGGCCCGCAACAGCAGGTCGGTGTCCAGCGGGCGGGTGGGCACGCCGCGTGCGGCCAGCGCGTTGCGGACCCGGGAGAGGGCCCCGATCAGGGCTCGGTGCGCCCCGACGACTCCGCCGCCTCGGTCCCGCACGGCTGCCGGGCAGCGTCGCGGATCCAGCCGCACCACCACCCACGTCGTGCGACGGGCCGCCGCGGGCAGCGGCCCGAGCACTTCGAGATAGGAGCTGAGTGCGGGCGCCGAGGACGACAGCGCGGTGCTGCCCGGATAGCAATGCCAGATCACCTGGATCGCGTCGAGCAGCACGCCGCGGTCCTGCAGGCAGGCCACGAGCGCGCCCATCGGCAGGTTCGGGCTGCCGCCGACCGGCGTGACCAGCGACGGTGCGGCGTCCGCCTGCAGCACCGCGGTCCAGGTGCCTTCGTGCCAGGCCAGCCCGACGGGCTCGCGCTCGTGGTCCGTGCCCCGGGCGATCGCCAGGTCGGGCACCACGAGCCGCAGCAAGGCGACCCGGGGGTCCTCGGCCCCCACGACGGGCGACTCCTGCTCGTCTCCGGCGGAGGGCTGCTGGGCCGGCAGCGCCCGGTCGTGCGGACGCGCGAGATAACGCAGCGTGACAGCAGCCCACTGGATCAGCCATCGTCCACGCCACCGGATGAACGACAGCACGGCGGCGAGCACGAACACCCCGGCGGCCACCCACAACAGTCCGGGGTTGATCGCCAGCAGCAGCAGGCTGACGGCGAGACCGACCTCGAACGTCACGAGGCTGGTCAGCGGCACCGGACCCAGGCTCGCGCCGCCGGTGCGCCTCCGGACGCCACCGGAGCGCGCACCGACGGGGGCAGCAAGGTCGACGGTCATCCGCTCGATGTCTCCCCCGGTCCGCTGGAGGTGCCAGTGTTTCGCGTGCCTGCCGCTATCCTGCCGCACGGTACTCGCCACGGGGAGAGCGGACGGCGCGAATGGCACGGAATCCGACCACCAAGTCCCAGGTCCAGGCTTACCAGTTCGTGCTCCGGCGAATGGAGTCCGCGCTGGTGCGCAAGGACGCCGTCATGCTGCACGAGCCGATGCGCACCCACCTGCGCGCCGCCGCCGTCGGCCTGATCATCGGCGTGCTGGGGGTCGCGGCCTTCTTCGTCGTCGGGCTGTTCGCCCCGGACGACGACCTGGGGGACTCGAGCATCGTCGTCGGCAAGCAGTCCGGGGCCATCTACGTGGTGCAGCAGGCGGAACCGCGCCGCCTGATCCCGGTGCGCAACCTGGCCTCGGCGCGGCTGCTGCTCGCCAGCCCGGCCTTCAGCAGCGGCGCCGGCCCGGCGGGGGCGGCCGAGGTGAAGGCCGTCGAGGACTCCTCGCTCGCTGACCTCCCGCGGGCACCGCTCACCGGCATCGAGGGCGCACCGGCCTACCTGCCGGGGCCGGACCGCCAAGTGGACCCCGAGTGGGCGGTGTGCGACACGGCCCCGCGGGACGTGAGGGGGCCCACCCCGGCGATCACCACGACCGCCCTGGTCGGGGTGCCACGGCCGGGTCAGCAGCTGGGCGAGGAGAGGGCACTGCTGGCGGAGGCGGCGACGGGCACCGTCTACCTGCTGTTCGACGGCAAGCGCGCGCGGGCCAATCTCGCCGACCCCGCGGTCCGCAACGCGTTCGGGCTCGCCGACATCGAGCCGCGCCCGGTGAGCACCAGCCTGCTCAACGCCATTCCGGAGAGCGACGCGCTCGTGCCACCGGAGATCCTGGGCGCGGGCGATCCGGCTCCGTTCCCCGGCGTGTCCGGGCAGGACATCGGCGACGTCTTCCAGGTCGACTTCGTCGGTGGCCCGGAGCGGTACTACCTCATCCTCGCCGAGGGGAAGCAGCGGGTGACCCGGGGAGTGGCAAACCTGATTCGCTACGACCGCAGCAACGACCTCGAGATCCCGCTGGTGACACCGGAGGACAGCACGAGCGTGCCGGACGCGCCGCGCCCCGACCAGATCGACTTCACCGGGTACCCCGAGCAGGTGCCGGAGATCGTGCCCGTCGCCGAGTCCCGGGTGGCGTGCCTGACCTGGACTCCGCCCGGTGGGCAGGAGCCCGCGACGACGATCACGATCTCCGACCAGATCGAGCTGGACGGGGGCATGCTGCCGGTCGACGTGCTGCCGTCCGTCCCCGGCGAGGTCATCGCCGACGAGGTGTTCCTGCCGCCGTCGAAGGGTGCGCTGGTGCGAGGCGTGGTGCCGGGGCAGGATCCGGGCAGCGGCGCGATCTTCCTGGTCACCGACCAGGGGTACCGGTACGGCATTCCTACGATCGAGGTGGCCAAGGCGCTCGGGCTCGGTGAGAGGACGCAGCCAGCGCCGGAAGCGATCCTGGACCTGCTGCCGATCGGCCCGCCGCTGGACCCGCAGGCCGCGCTCGAGCTGTTCGATCCGCAGCGTGCCGCCGAGCTGCTCCAGGAACAGCTCGCCACCGGCTGATCCGCGGACTACCGCTCCGGAAATGGGCTCCGGCGGTATCGCCGCAGCGTGTAGACGGTAAGCACGGTGATGCCGAGCGCGGCGATCCCGGCACCGGAGCCGACGAACGCGACGGTCCGGCGTGCCGGGTCCTCCGGGACCGGCATCCGGAAGTCCTGCAGCCGGGTCGGCTCGACGGGTTCGGGTGCCGCTGCCTGCTCGCGCGGGAGGATGTCGGTGAGCGCCGCGACCGGGTCGATCACCCCGTAGCCGAGGGTGCGGTCGCGCCCACCCGGTCCAGTGGTGTGCTGCGCGGTCAGCTGGATGCGCTCGATCACCTGCCGGGCGGTCAGCTCCGGATGGCGCTCCCGCACCAGCGCGACCACCCCGGCGACGTACGGCGTGGCAAAGCTGGTGCCGGCGATCGGGATCCGGTCGCCGTTGGGATAGGCCAGCGTGTCCGTGAGCCCCTCGCTGGCCGGGTCGAGTGAGACGATCCCGGTGCCCGGGGCCGCGACGTCGACCCACGGGCCGCTGATGGTGAAGCCCGCGGGTGCCCCAGTGCGCACGTCGGTGGCACCGACCGCGAGCACGTCTTCGTCGAACCATGCGGGGGAGACGATCGTCCGCACCCCACCCTCCGGATTGTGCCGGCACGGGTCGGTCTGAGCGTTGGCGGCCGCGGCGGCGACCACGACGTCGTTTTCCGCCGCGTACCGCACGGCCGCTTGCAGGGCTCGGTCCGGAGGATCGGCGGCCTCTCCCCTCGGGAAGCAGGCCGCCTCGGAGATGTTGACGACGCTCACACCCGGCGTGTCCACGGCCCGGACCACGGCCCGCGCCAAGCTGACGGTGTCCCCGGGGGGCTGGGACACGGTCCGGCCGGCCTCGTCGGCCACGTTCACCTCGAAGAAGGTGCTGCTCTGCCGGATGGCCAGGATCCGGGCGTCCGGGGCGACCCCCACGAACTCGGTGGCCGGGTCCGGGGCGGCGGCGATGATGCCGGCGACCACGGTGCCGTGGCCCTCGCAGTCGGAGGTGCCCGACTCGCCGAGGATGTAGTCGCCCCCGTCGTCGAGGCGCCCTTCGAGCCGCGGATGGGGGTGCACGCCGCTGTCGATTACCGCGACCGTCTGCCCGCGCCCGGTCGCGAACTCCTGCGCCGCGCGGATCCGCATCCGCTCCTGCGCGGGCGGGATGGCCGTGAGGTCGAGTCCACCCTCGGGGCCCGGGCCGATGCAGTCGGCCGCTACCGGGAGTCCTGTCTGGTTCGGCGCCTGGTAGGGGGTGGCCCCGGCCTCGGCCGCACCGGGACGCTGACCGGGATTCACCAGCGGCGGGTCCGTGGGCTGGGCGGCGGCCGGCCACGATGGGCCGGCCAGGCAGAGCACGCTCACGGCAGCGGCGGCCGCCGTGGCGCGGGTGCGGCGCATCGGCGACCTCACGGCGATAGCTGGCGGAAGGTCTGGTACAGGTCCATCACGGCGAGTGCCAACGGCAGCACCGAGGCGATCAGGATCGCCTCGGCGATGTCGACGGAACGGCGCAGCGGCGGGGAGAAGCGCCGGGTCGGGAACACCACGCCCAGGACCAGCGCCAGCGCGGCGCCCGCGACCAGACCACCGAAGACGAAGAGCAGCAGCTCGAACGGCGAGGCGACCAGGATCCAGGCCAGCACCAGGCCCACCGCGGCGGCCATCCCGGCGGCGAGCAGGGCGATTGCCTGGCCGCCGTTGGCATAGGAGCGGGCGCGCAGCAGGAGCACCGTGGTGACCACCACCGCGAAGACCACGCCGAACGTTCCACCGGTCGCGGCGACGACGGCACCGGCGGCGGCGGCCGCGCCACAACCGATGATCATGCCGGTGAGGTACTCGTGTGCGACGCCGGCGCGGCGTTCGATCGCCGCGTAGTCCGGCAACCCGGCGTCGGCCTGCAGGTCCTCTGCGCTGCCCGGGACCTGCGGGAGCGGGAGCTTGGCCAGCTGGATGGTCAGCCGGGGGAGCAGCGAGATGACGCCGATCGCCACCGTCGCGGCGCCGGCCGCGATCCCGGCCGCGGGGTGCTCGACCAGCAGGGTGGCGACGAGGAACGCACCGGAGCCCAGCGCGGCCGCGGCCGCGAACGCGATGAAGGTGGTGATGCCGCGGCCGACCACCATGATCGACCCGGCCGCGAGGACGAGCGTCAGGACGGCGGCCAGCAGGAAGCTGGGCCGGCCGACCGCGCCCGGCACGGCATACAGGCCGCACACGAACGCGAGTGGCAGCCCGCCGGCCGCAACCAGCACGCCGGTGACGACATCCCGGTAGATCCGGGCGATCACCGCACCTGCCGCCACTGCGACCACCGCGCCGACACCGGCGACGACCGCCGCCGCCGGCCCGGGTCCGGCGCGCAGCACCGCACCGGCCGCGGTGACCAGCGCGAGACCCCCGGCGACCCGCCCGAGCACCCGGGCGGTGGCATCGGTCCACGGCCGGAAGCTGTCCGGCGCGGACACCGCGATCGCGTCGGCCACATCGTCGAACAGCGGAGGCGGCGGGTTCTCGGCGCGCCGCCGCAGCTGCAACAGGTCGCCATCGACGATCCCGAGCGAACCGAGCGTGCGGCTCGGATCGATGGCCGCGTCACCCAGCCTGGCCAGGCACCACCCGCCGTGCGCGGTGCCGCCGTCGGGCGCACCTTCCCGGGCCATGTCCAGGACCATCGGCAGCAGGTCCGCCACCGCCACGTCCGAGGGCAGTGCCACGTCGATCCGGGTCCGTGGGGCCACCACGGTCACCCGGCTGAAGAGCGCTGCCGGTCGGACCGTCGAGCCGTCCGCGGCCAGCTGGGCCGCGAAATCTGGCCGGGTTGCCGTGGTCACCGTCGGATCCCCCTGTCGTTGCTGCTGCTGTCGTTGCTGCTGCTGTCGCGTCCGGGGCAGGCCCTAGTATGGCCCGGACCCGGAGCGTGCGGTCTCGCTGTCCACCCAACCCCGGCTGCGAGGTGAGGCCGCCAGCGACGGGGGACAGCCTGGACGAGTCGAAGGGGGGCACTTCGGTGAGCACGCTCCAGTTCAAGAGGACGCCGCGGCTGAGCGCGCCGACCATGCCCGGCGGCGAGGTGCACCTCGAGTCCCCGCCGGAGGTGCCCCGGGTCATCCCCGGCAACGTGCTGATGAAGATGCTGCCGGTGGTCATGATCCTGGCATCGCTGGGGATGGTCGCCTTCATCTTCACCTCCGACGGGGTCCGCAACCCGTTCTTCCTGATGTTCCCGGTCATGATGGTGATGTCGACGATCGGCATGGTGGCCGGCGGGGGTGGCGGGCGCAGCGGCGGCCAGCGCAAGGCCGAGATGAACGAGGACCGCAAGGACTACCTGCGTTACCTCGGCCAGATGCGTGAGCGCGCCCGGGACGCCGCAGTGCAGCAGCGTACCGCCCTGGAGTGGAGCCATCCCGACCCGCAGACGCTGTGGTCGGTGGCGACCAGCCGGCGGATGTGGGAGCGGCGCGCTGGCGACCCGGACTTCTGCCACCTGCGGGTGGGGCGTGGCTCGCAGCGGCTCGCCACCCGGCTGGTGCCCCCGCAGACCGGTCCGGTCGAGGAGCTCGAACCCATCACCACGCTGGCGCTGCGCCAGTTCGTGCGGGCGCACTCCATCGTCTCCGACCTGCCGGTGGCCACCGCGATCCGCGGGTTCGCCGCGGTGGGCATCGCGGGCGAGCTCGGACAGGTCCGCAGTCTCGCCCGCGCGATGATCGCCCAGCTGGCGACCTCGCACTCGCCGGACGACGTGATCATCGCTGTGGTCGCCTCCGGCCGGGCCGCCCAGGAATGGGAGTGGACCAAGTGGCTGCCGCACGTGCAGCACCCGAACCTGGTGGACGGGCTCGGGCAGCAGCGGTTGATGACCGGCTCACTCGCCCACGTCGAGGACATGCTCGCCGAGCAGCTGCGGGACCGGCCGCGCTTCTCCCGCAACACCGCCCCCCCGGCGGACCAGCCGCAGATCGTGATCGTCGTCGACGACGGAGAGGTCACCCTCGAGGAGCAGGTGATCCTCGAGGAGGGGCTCGCCGGCGTCACGCTGGTCGACCTGTCGGAGTCCCTCGGCACGCTGACCGCCCGGCGCGGGCTGCGGCTGGTGGTGGACGGTGACCGGATCGGCGCCCGCAGCAGCCAGGGCGTCGAACCCTTCGGCGTGCCTGATCAGCTGAGCCTGACCGAGGCGGAGGCACTCGCCCGCAGGATCGCGCCGTACCGGGCCGGCACCGGGGACACCGACGAGCAGGACGAGCCGCTGCTGTCCACCGCCGGCCTGCTCGAGCTGCTCGGCATGCCGGAGGACCCGCGTGTCTTCGACCCCGCCCAGGCCTGGCGGCCGCGCCCGATCCGGGACCGGCTGCGGGTGCCCATCGGGGTCGGCGAGGCGGGCCAGCCGGTCGAGCTGGACATCAAGGAGTCGGCCCAGGAGGGGATGGGCCCGCACGGGTTGTGCATCGGCGCCACCGGGTCCGGCAAGTCCGAGTTCCTGCGCACCCTCGTGCTGGGTCTGATCGCCACGCACTCCTCGGCGGTGCTGAACTTCGTGCTCGTCGACTTCAAGGGCGGCGCCACCTTCCTCGGTCTCGGCGACGCGCCCCACGTCGCCGCTGTGATCACCAACCTGGCCGACGACCTCACCCAGGTCGACCGGATGAAGGACGCGATCGCCGGGGAGATGAACCGCCGCCAGGAGCTGCTGCGCAACGCCGGCAACTTCGCCAACGTCAAGGACTACGAGCGCGCGCGGGAGAACGGGGCGGACCTCGACCCGCTGCCCGCCCTGTTCATCGTGGTCGACGAGTTCTCCGAGATGCTGGCCCAGAAGCCGGACTTCATCGACCTGTTCGTGGCCATCGGCCGCCTCGGCCGCTCGCTGCAGATGCACCTGCTGCTCGCCTCCCAGCGCCTGGAGGAGGGCAAGCTGCGGGGGCTGGACTCGCACCTGTCCTACCGGATCGGCCTCAAGACGTTCTCGGCGGCGGAGTCCCGCTCGGTGCTCGGCGTGCCCGACGCCTACGAGCTGCCCCCGGTTCCCGGCTCCGGGTACCTGAAGTTCGACACTGTCTCGATGCAGCGGTTCAAGGCCGCCTACGTCTCCGGTCCCTACCGCGCCGGGGTCGGTGCCTCGGTCTCGACGTCGGCGCCGGTGACCTCCGACCGCCGGCCGCGGCTGTTCGTCCCGGAGTACGTCGAGCTCCCCCGTCAGGTGGCGGGGTCGCCGTCGCCGGCTGGGCGGCACGTCGCGCCGGCGCCGGTGCCCGAGCCGGATGGTGGGACCGAGCCGAGCATCCTCGACATCATCGTCGACCGGACCGTCAACCAGGGCCCGGCAGCGCACGAGGTGTGGTTGCCACCGCTGGACGACCCGCCGTCGCTGGACCAGCTGCTGCCGCCGCTGTCGAGCACCGAGGATCGCGGGTTGTGTCCGGTCGGGTTCTTCGGCAACGGCCGGCTCACCGCTCCCGTCGGCGTGGTCGACAAGCCGTTCGAGCAGCGCCGCGACCTGCTGTGGGCGGACCTGTCCGGAGCGGCCGGGCACGCCGCGGTCGTCGGCGCACCGCAGTCGGGCAAGTCCACCGTGCTGCGCACGCTGCTGATGTCGTTGGCGCTGACCCACACCGCCGAGGAGGTGCAGTTCTTCGGCCTCGACTTCGGTGGCGGGACCCTGAGCTCGCTGTCCAAGCTGCCGCACTGCGGCGGGGTGGCGCGCCGGCTGGAGCCCGACGCGGTGCGCCGGGTGATCGCCGAGGTATCCAGCCTGCTCGCCGAGCGGGAGCGGCGCTTCCGCGACCTGGGCATCGACTCGATGGCCCAGTTCCGCATCCGCAAGCGCCGTGGGGAGATCGCGGCGGACCCGTTCGGCGACGTGTTCCTGGTGATCGACGGATGGCTCTCGTTCCGGCAGGAGTTCGACGTGCTGGAGATGCAGGTCGTCAACCTCGCGACCCAGGGCCTGTCCTACGGGGTGCACGTCATGGTGAGCGCGACCCGCTGGGCGGAGATCCGGCCCGGGCTGAAGGACCTGCTCGGCACCCGGTTCGAGCTGCGCCTCGGTGACCCCACGGAGTCAGACGTGGATCGGCGGGTGGCGCCGGGGGTCCCCTCGGGCCGTCCCGGGCGCGGTCTGTCCCGGGACAAGCTGCACTTCCTGGCCGCCCTGCCACGCATCGATGCGGTGGTCGACGCCGAGGACATCGGTGCCGGGGTGGCCGACGCGGTGGACCGGGTGCGGGGCGCATGGCAGGGGCGCGTCGCGCCGCAGGTGCGGCTGCTCCCGGAGCTGCTGCCGGCCTCCGAGCTGCCCGGTCCCGGCACCCAACCCAAGCCGCACCTGGTGCCGATCGGCCTCAGCGAGGCGAACCTCGCGCCGATGCACCTCGACTTCGACGCCGAGCCGCACTTCCTGTGCTTCGCCGACGGGGAGTCGGGCAAGACGAACCTGTTGCGGCTCGTCGCCACCGGCATCGTCGAGCGGTTCACCCCGGCGCAGGCGCGGATCATCCTGGTGGACTACCGCCGGACGCTGCTCGGGCAGATCACCACCGACCACCTCATCGGATACGCCGTCTCCGCGCCGCAGCTCTCCCAGCAGATCGCCGATGTGAAGGGATCGCTGGAGCGGCGGATGCCCGGCGCGGACGTCACCCAGGAGCAGCTGCGCACCCGCTCGTGGTGGTCCGGCCCGGACGTCTACATCCTTGTCGACGACTACGACCTGGTGGCCACCCAGGGCAACAACCCGCTCGCCCCACTGGTGGAGTTCCTGGCGCAGGCCAAGGACGTCGGGCTGCACGTGATCGTCGCCCGGCGTACCGGCGGCGCCGGCCGTGCCCTGTACGAGCCGTTGATCGCCCGGCTGCGGGAGCTCTCCAGCCCCGGCATCGTGATGAGCGGCAACAGGGACGAAGGACCGCTGCTGGGCACCGTGAAGCCCTCGGCCATGCCCCCCGGACGCGGCATCCTGGTCGGCCGCAAGGTTGGTCAGCAGCTGATGCAGGTGGCCTGGTCGCCGCCCCAATGAACCGAACCCAGTGACACTGGCCTCGGGGATGGTGACGTCGCTGCGGGTCGCCGTCGATTTCGGGACGTCGAGCACTGCCGCGGTGGTCTCGCTGCGCGGCGGCCAGCCGCAGGTCGTGGTGGTCGACGGCGCCCCGTTGATGCCCTCGGCCGTCTGTGCTGCGCCGGA
>DASQWR010000151.1:0-2199 GCA_035640155.1 Pseudonocardiaceae bacterium | reverse complement strand
CTCCGGAAGTCGATCCAGGAACGGAACCTGCCCGGAGACGAGCTTGCTCCGCGCCGTCGCGCAGTTCTTCCCGGCCGCTCGCCAATTCGCACGTCTGGCAGTGCACCACGGTTCCGGTATCCGCGACGCGATCGGCACCATGAATCTGATCAGGTGGGTTATTGGCATTGGTGATCGCGGGTCTGGCGGCGGCGTGCACCTCGGGGAGCGGCGGCGACGGGCGCGGTGACGGGGCGGTGGTGCGGACCGACGCCGGGCCGTGCGGGGCACCGTGCACGACGGGTACCGCAGCTTCCAGGCCATCCCCCATGCGGCGCCTCCGGTGGTCGAGCTGCGCTGGCGCTCCCTGCAGCCGGTGACACCCCCTGGACGGGAGCGCGCGATGCCGCCTGCTGCGGTGGACCCAGTTCGAGACCGGCACCACGGACGTGCAGTCGCTGGCCCCCCGGCCGCACCGGACCGGTTGACCTCACCGAAGGGCACCAGCTGCCTTCTGGGAGGGCCTCGACCGGACCCGGTGACCCGGAGATCCTCCCTTCTGACGACGCCGCATCGCGGGGGGCGCTGCCAGGATGGCGGGATGCGCACCGGACCTCCGGAGGCTGTTCCTGCCTCCCGCGGCGGCGTCGTCATGGCCCTGCTGCTCCTCGCGGTCGGTGCCGTGACCCTGCTGAGCCTGCGCCCGCCGGAGCCCGAGCCGGCCGACGCGCCCGCCGGCACCTTCAGCGCGGTGCGGGCGATGGAGACGGTCACCGCGATCGCCGGGCGGTCGCGGCCGCTGGGCAGCCCGGCCAGCGACGCCGTCCGCGACCTGCTCGTGGACCGGCTCCGCGCCGAGGGCCTCGAGGCACGGGTGACGACGTCGGTCGGGGCCAACGCCTCCGGCGGCGAAGCCCGGGTTGGGCGGGTCGACAACGTCGTCGCGACCCTGTCCGGCACCGACCCGACCGGTGCGGTGGTGCTCGCCGCGCACTACGACTCGGTGGCGGCCGGACCCGGTGCGGCCGATGACGGCGCCGCCGTGGCCGCGGTGCTGGAGACGGTCCGGGCGCTGGGTGAGCGGCCGCCGCTGCGCAACGACCTCGTGGTGCTGCTCACCGACGGCGAGGAAGCGGGTCTGCTCGGCGCCCAGGCCTTCGTGCGCGACGATCCGCTGCGCGGCCGGCCCGTCGTGGTCCTGAACTGGGAGGCGCGCGGGGTGAGCGGCCCGTCGCTGATGTTCCAGACCTCGCCGGGCAACGCCCGGCTGGTCGGGGAGTTCGCGGCCGCAGCACCACACCCCGTCGGTGACTCCTCGCTGGTCGAGGCCTACCGGTTCCTGCCCAACGACACCGACCTCAGCGAGTTCCTCGACGCCGGGCGGCCCGGGATGAACTTCGCGTTCATCGAGGGCGCGGCGCGCTACCACACCCCCGGCGACGACCCGGCGAACCTCAGCGCCGCGAGCCTGCAGCACCACGGCTCGTCGATGCTCGGCCTCGCCGCGGCGCTGGGCGGCACCGACCTGGCCCCGTTCGACCCGGCGGTCAGCGGTGCCGAGCCGGTCGGGGACGTCACCTACTTCCCCTTCCTCGGCGCGTTCGTCACCTACCCCGGCGCGCTGGTCCTGCCGATCGCGATCACGGCGCTGCTGGTCGTCGCGGCCGCAGTGCTGGTGGCCCGCCGACGCCGGCTGCTCTCGCTGCGCCGGCTGCTCGCCGGGACGGCGTCGCTGCTGCTCCCGTTGCTCCTCGCGGGGCTACTCGGCCAGGGGCTGTGGCTGGTGCTGGTCGCGCTGCGCCCGGCTTACGGCGACGGCGCCGGGTTCCTGCATCGCCCACTGTTGCTGGAACTCGCCGCGCTGGCGCTGGCCGGGTTCGCGCTGGTCGTCTGGGGGCTGTTGTTGCGCCGCCGGGTCGGTGCCTGGGCGCTCGGGCTCGGCGCCGCGCTGTGGCTTGCGGCGCTGGGGGTCGTCACGGCGGTGCTGGTGCCGGGGGTGTCGTTCCTGGTCGCGCTGCCCGCGCTCGGGCTCGGTGCCGGTGTGCTGGTCGCGGCGGCCGTGCGGGGAGCGGCCCGGCCGGTCGTGCTCGCGGTGGGCGCGGTGCCACTGGTGGTGCTCGGGCTGCCGTTCGTGCTCGGTCTGTTCGACGCCGCGGGCCTGCTCGGTGCGGCAGTGCCCGCGGTCGCGGCTGTCCTGCTGGGGGCGCCGCTCGCGGTGGT
>DASQWR010000150.1:0-19781 GCA_035640155.1 Pseudonocardiaceae bacterium | reverse complement strand
CCGGTGACCGCCCGCACCGCGTCGACCAGCTCCAGCACGGTCACCGACTCCCCCGTGCCGACGATGGCGGTGCCGGTGTACCGCCGGTCCCATGCGGAGGTGATCGCGGCGACCACGTCGTCCACGTGCACCAGGTCGCGTCGCTGCCGCCCGTCGCCGTAGACCTGCACGCCCCGACCGGCCAACGCCGCCCGCATCATCCGGGGCACGAAACTGTCCTTGTGGCCCATCCCGGGGCCGTAGATGTTGGTGAACCGCAACGCGCAGGTCGCCGTCCCGTAGGCCCCCGCATAACCGGACAGCAGCATCTCGCAGGCAGCCTTGGTGGCGCCGTAGGGGGTCAGCGGGCGCAGCGGAAAGGACTCGTCGATCCGGGCGTGCCCGACGTCGCCGACCACTGCGTTCGTCGACGCCATCAGCAACCGGTTGACACCTCGGACGCGACAGCCGTCGAGCAGCGCCTGGGTGACCTCGACGTTGGCCCGGAACGTCTCGGTCGGGCTGTCGACCGACCGCAGCACCGAGGTGATCGCTGCCAGGTGAACCACCCCGGCGACGTCCCCGCCGTCCAGCGCGGCGTCGCGGACCCCCGGGTCGGTGAGCTCACCCGTCACGGTGGGCACGTCTGGGTGCTCGTCGCGGTCCACGACGGTCACCTGCTGTCCCCGGGTGAGGAAGGCTGCGACCACGGCACGGCCCACGAAGCCCGACCCGCCGGTGATCACCACCCGACCGTCCTGGGGGAGCACGCTCGGCATCGGCGACACGGACATCCTCATCCTGGAGCGCCTCTCCTGGGAGTCGTTCAGCTCACCGCGGTCCGCAGTGCCTCGCCCAGCTCGCCTGCCTCGTCCGGCGTCATCTCGACGACAAGGCGCCCACCACCCTCGAGGGGCACCCGCATCACGATGCCCCGTCCCTCCTTGGTGACCTCGAGGGGACCGTCACCGGTCCTGGGCTTCATGGCCGCCATAGCTGTACTCCGTCCATAGAATCGTCAACCGCCCGTCTCGGCTGGGCGCGGGCGACGCGGGGCATTCTCCCCCATGGCGTCGATGGCCGGACAACCAACCGATGATCTCGGGCCGAAAGGCCACGGCTGGCCACCACTCAGCAGCGGCGCCAACCGCACTCGGCGAGGTGGTCGTCCACCATGCCGGCGGCCTGCATCAACGCGTAGCAGGTGGTGGGGCCGACAAAGGCGAACCCGCGGCGCTTGAGCTCGCGGGCCATCGCCACCGACTCGGGAGTGGTGGCGGGAACATCCTCCAGCGTCCGTGGCGCGCGCCGGCGCTCAGGGTCGGGTGCGAACGACCACAGCAGCGCGTCCAGGCCGTCGTCCAGGGCGATCACCGCACGGGCGTTGCGCACGGTGGCCTCGATCTTGGCGCGGTTGCGCACGATGCCGGCGTCGGCGAGCAGCCGCGTCACGTCGTCGGTCCCGAACTCCGCCACCGCGGCGGGATGGAACCCGGCGAAGGCGGCCCGGAACGCCGCCCGCTTGCGCAGTATGGTGAGCCAGGACAGGCCGGACTGGAACGCCTCCAGACTGATCCGCTCGAACAGGGCGGTCTCACCGTGCAGCGGCACCGCCCACTCGGTGTCGTGGTAGTGGAGGTAGTCGGGAGTGGAGACGCCCCACGCGCAGCGCAGCCGCCCGTCCGGTCCCGGCCTGGTCACGTGGTCACCGGGTTGCCTCCAGCTCCGCCACGCGGGCGCGCAGCGCGTCCAGCTCGGCGGCCGCCCGTTCGAGCACCCAGTCCACCTCCGACATCCGGTACCCGCGCACCACCAGCGCGAAGCGCACCTGCCGCAGGTCCGCCCCGTCCAGCCCCTCGGCCGGCAGGCTGGTGGGAGTCGAGCCCGGAGGAAGCGGAGCGAGCTCCTCACCGCGCCCGAAGACCAGGCACGCGAGCAGGAACACCACCGCAGCCACCAGCGCCATCACGACGAGGTAGGTCAGGACGGTCGTCATGCGCCGATCGTGGCAGGTTCATGCCAGCCGGTGCGCGGGCCACGCAGGCGTCGAGCGCGGCGTCGACGTCGGACACCACCAGCAGGGTGGCCAGTCCCGCTGCGGAGAGGAAGCCGCGCTCGCGCAACCCGTCCAGCCAGTCCAGCAGTCCCCGGTAGTGCCCGTCCGGGTCGAGCACCACCACGGGCTTCACGTGCATCCCCAGCGCCCGGGACGTCCAGGCCTCGAACAGCTCCTCGCAGGTACCGATCCCACCGGGCAGGGCCAGGAACGCGTCGGCATGCGCGTCCATCAGCGCCTTGCGCTCCCGCATCGTGTCGGTGACCAGGAGCTCGTCCGCTTCGGTGTCGGCCACCTCGAGGTCGACCAGTGCCCGGGGGATCACGCCGAGGGTGCGCCCGCCTCCCGCGCGGGCGGCGTGCGCCACTGCTCCCATCATCGAGACATGTCCACCCCCGGAGACCAGCTGCCAGCCGCGCCGCGCGATGCCGGTGCCGACGTCCGCCGCGAGCTGCAGGTAGCGCGCGGGCAGGCCCGAGGACGACGCGCAGTACACGCACACGCTGGTCAATGGGTGGCCTCCCACGCCCGGTACGCGCCGCCCACCAGCGCCACCACCTCGTCGACGTCGTCGGTGAGATGCAGCAACGACAGATCCCGAGCATCGATCTTGCCGCCCACGCTCACCGCGTCGCGTAGCCAGCTGTACAGCCCGTCCCAATAGGACCGTCCGAACAGGATGACGGGGAACTTGGTGACCTTCTTGTTCTGAACCAGCGTCAAGGCCTCGAACAGCTCGTCCAGGGTGCCGAACCCACCCGGCAGGCAGACGAACGCCTGGGCGTACTTGACGAACATCGTCTTGCGGGTGAAGAAGTACCGGAAGTTGATCCCGAGATCGACCCACGGGTTGAGGCCCTGCTCGAAGGGCAGCTCGATACCGAGCCCCACGGAGAGGCCACCGGCCTCCGAGGCCCCCCGGTTCACCGCCTCCATCGTCCCGGGGCCACCTCCGGTGATCACTGCGAAGCCGGCGTCGGCGAGCGCGGCGCCCAGCTCGCGACCGGTGGCGTACTCCGGGTGGGTGCGCCCGGTGCGGGCCGACCCGAAGACGGTGACCGCCCGCGGGAGCTCGGCGAGCATCCCGAAGCCCTCGACGAACTCCGACTGGATCCGCAGCACCCGCCACGGGTCGGTGTGCACCCAGTCCGACGGGCCGCGGGAGTCCAGCAGGCGCTGGTCGGTGGTGGTGGACTCGGCCCGGCGGTCCCGGCGCAGCACCACAGGACCGCGCCGCTTCTCGCGGGGATGCTCCTCGTCGTCGGCGGGCTTCTCGTCGTCGGGCACAGCCCCGTTTCCCGGCACGGCGCCAGGGTAGGCGTCGTCTCCAGCGGCGCGTCCGGCGCGCTCAGGCACCGGTGAGGTAACCGCGCAGCACGTCGGCGCAGGCGGTGATCCGGTCGACCAGCACGTGCTCCTCACGGGTGTGGGCGAAGTTCGGGTCGCCGGGTCCGTAGTTGAGCGCGGGTGTGCCGCGGGCCGCGAACCGGGACACGTCGGTCCACCCGAACTTGGCCACCGGCGTCGCGCCACTTGCCGCGATGAACTCCGCCGCGGCCGGCGCGCCGAGGCCGGGCAGCGCACCCGGGGCCCCGTCGGTGAACTCGAGGTCGAACCCGTCGAAGACCTCCAGCACGTGCTGCCGGGCCGCAGCCAGGGTGCGGTCCGGGGCGAAGCGGAAGTTGACCCCGACCTCGCACTCGTCGGGCACCACGTTGCCCGCGACTCCACCGGCAACACGCACCGCCTGCAGCCCCTCCCGGTAGGTGCAGCCGTCGATCTCGACGTCCCGGGCCCGGTAGCCACCCAGCCGTTCGAGCACCTCACCGGCGGCGTGGATCGCGTTGTCCCCCAACCAGGACCGGGCGCTGTGTGCCCGCCGGCCCCAGGTGCGCACCGTCGCCCGCAGGGTGCCCTGGCAGCCGGCCTCCACCGCGCCGTCCGTGGGCTCGCCGACGATCGCCAGGTCCGCAGCCAGCCACCACGGATGCTCGCGCTCGATGCGGCCGAGGCCGTTGCGGGCCGCCTCGACCTCCTCGCAGTCGTAGAGCACCACGGTCACGTCGTGCACCGGCTCGGGCACGGTGGCCACCAGGTGCAGGATCACCGCGTCACCGGCCTTCATGTCCGACGTGCCGCAGCCGTGCAGCACCCCGCCCTCCCGGCGCGACGGCAGGTTGTCCGCGACCGGCACGGTGTCCAGGTGCCCGGCCAGCAGCACCCGGCTCGGCCGCCCCAGCTCGGTGCGCCCCAGCACCGCATTCCCGGAGCGCAGCAGGTGCAGGTGCGGCACCTGGCTCGCGAGCGCGGCCTGCACCGCGTCGGCGAGAGCCACCTCGTCACCCGACACGCTCGGGACGTCCACCAGCGCCGCGGTGAGGTCGACGGGATCGACAGTGAGGTCGAACTCGGTGGGCATGGGGCCGACCGTACCGGCACACCGGGCCACCGCCGGTACGGCCGTGGAGCAGCCGATACGGTGCTGCGGTGTGAGCGACGCGCAGACCCCCACCGCAGCCCACGGCATCGGGCTGGCCACCGTCACCGCCTCCGGCGCCGTGCTGGACACCTGGTTCCCCGCCCCCGAGCTCGGCGTGCCCGACGGCGCGCAGCCCGGCACGACCCGGACGGCCGAGGCCGGCACCCGGTTCGACGCCCTGGCCGGTCCGGACGCCGACCGCGGCGTGCAGGTGGTGGCCGTCCGGACGGTGGTCGTAGACCTGCATGCCCCACCGAGCGACGCGCACGACGCCTACCTGCGGCTGCACCTGCTCTCGCACCGGCTGGTCCCCCCGCGCAGCGTCAACCTCGACGGGCTGTTCGGAACACTCGCCAACGTGGTCTGGACCAACCACGGCCCGTGCCCGGCCGAGGGCTTCGAGACCACCCGGCTGCGGTTGCGCTCCCGCGGACCGGTGACCGTCTACAGCGTCGACAAGTTCCCCCGCATGGTCGACTACGTGGTCCCGTCCGGGGTGCGCATCGGGGATGCCGACCGGGTTCGGCTCGGCGCCCACCTGGCCAGTGGCACCACCGTGATGCACGAGGGGTTCGTCAACTTCAACGCGGGCACCCTCGGCGCGTCCATGGTGGAGGGCCGGATCTCCGCCGGGGTGATCGTCGGTGCGGACTCCGACGTCGGTGGCGGCGGGTCGATCATGGGAACCCTCTCCGGCGGGGGCCGGGAACAGGTGTCGATCGGGCGGCGCTGCCTGCTGGGGGCCAACGCGGGCATCGGCATCTCGCTGGGCGACGACTGCGTGGTCGAGGCGGGGCTCTACGTCACGGCGGGCACCAAGGTCACGCTGCCCGACGGAACCGTGCGCAAGGCTCGGGAGCTCTCCGGGCGCGACGGGATCCTGTTCCGCCGCGACTCGGTCAGCGGCGCGGTGCACGCCGTGCGCCGGGAGGGCAGCGCAGCCGTGGAGCTGAACGCGGACCTGCACGCGAACGACTGACCAGTCAGCACAGCCCGACGAGCCGGGCCACCGCGGCGTCGATGCGATCATCGGTGGCCGTCAGCGCGACCCGGACGTGCCGGGCACCGGCCTTTCCGTAGAACTCCCCGGGCGCGACGAGCACCCCGATGTCGGCCAGCCGCGCAACCGTGTGCCGCCCGGACTCACCGGCGGTGCACCACAGGTAGAGACCACCTTCGGAGTGCTCGACGCGCAGCCCGGCCGTCTCCAGCGCGGGCCGCAGCCGCTCCCGCCGGCTGCGGTAGCGCTCCCGTTGCACCGCGACGTGCTCGTCGTCGTCCAGCGCGGCGACCATGGCCTGCTGCACGGGTCGCGGCACGATCATCCCGGCGTGCTTGCGCACCGCGAGCAGGGTGCGGACCAGCGCCGGGTCGCCCGCGACGAAGCCGGCGCGGTAACCCGCGAGGTTGGACGACTTGGACAGCGAGTGCACCGCCAGCAGCCCCTGGTGGGCACCGGCTGACACCGACGGGTGCAGCACCGAGACCGGCACCGCGTCCCAACCCAGGGTGAGATAGCACTCGTCGGAGGCCACCACCGCGCCCACCGAACGGGCCTGCTCGACGGCTTCCGCGAGCACCGGCGCTGCAGCGGTGGCCCCCGTCGGGTTCGACGGCGAGTTCAGCCAGCGCAGCCGGGTGCCGGCCGGGGCGGGATCGCGGTCAACCAGCACCACGGTGGACGCACCGGCGAGCCGTGCTCCGACCTCGTAGGTAGGATAGGCGAGCTCGGGCAGCGCCACCACGTCGCCGGGCCCCAGGCCCAGCATGGTCGGCAGCCACGCCACCAGCTCCTTGGAGCCGATGGTGGGCAGCACAGCCCCCTCCTCGAGACCGGCGACCCCGTGCCGGCGGCCCAGCGCGGCGACCACGCGCCCGCGCAGCTCGGGGGTGCCGTGGGTGGCCGGGTAACCGGGCATCGCGGACGCGGCCGACAGCGCAGCGCGCACCGGTTCGGGCACCGGATCCACCGGGGTGCCGATGGACAGGTCGACGGCCCCGTCGGGGTGCTCAGCCGCACGGCGGGCCGCCCCGGCGAGGCTGTCCCAGGGGAACTCAGGAAGGGCGAGGCGCCGAGCGCCTCCGCTCACTCGTCCGGGTTCTGCGGCGGGAGTGCGGCCACGAGCGGGTGGTCGCGCTCGATCTTGCCGACCTTCGCGGCGCCGCCGGGCGAGCCGAGCTCGGTGAAGAAGTCGACGTTGGCCGTGTAGTAGTCCTTCCACTGCTCGGGGACGTCGTCCTCGTAGTAGATGGCTTCCACCGGGCAGACCGGCTCGCAGGCACCGCAGTCGACACACTCGTCGGGCTGGATGTACATCATCCGACCACCCTCGTAGATGCAGTCGACGGGACACTCCTCGATGCAGCTCTTGTCGAGCACGTCCACGCAGGGCTCGGCGATCACGTAGGTCACAGCGGCTCTCCTGCTCCTCACTCACGTTCCGGTCGCGGCCCGGCGGTTCCCGGCCCGACGCTTCCCAGTATGTCCCGTTGGCGCCTCACCCCAGCAACCGGGCCGAGGCAGACGACGCGCTGCTCGCCAAGGCGCTCGCCGCGTAGCCACCGTGCGACGATCGGGCGCACGGCGTGGATCAGCTGAGAGAAAAAGCAACTTGGTTAGCCTGCGTAGCATTGGGCACGGACAACGCGGTACCGGAAGGGATATCACCTCAATGCGCAGTGATCTGTTCGCCCCGAGCCACCAGGAGGCCGGCGCCACCCAGCCGGGAATGGTGCTGCAGAACTCCAAGATGCTCAAGATCGCGCTGGACGGTGAAGTGCTCGCCCGGCGGGGTTCGATGGTCGCCTACCAGGGCGAGGTGCAGTTCAAGGCGTTGGGCTCGGGCGGGATAGGCAAGTTCCTCAAGCAGCAGCTGACCGGTGAGGGCGTCCCGCTGATGAAGGCATCCGGTCGGGGCGACGTGTTCCTCGCCGATCTCGCCGCCGACGTGCATCTGATCGACCTGGAGAGCCCGCACGACGCGCTGACCGTCAACGGCAAGAACGTGCTGGCTTTCGAGCCCACCCTGAGCTACGACATCCGCCGGGTCGACGGCGTGGGTATGTACTCCGCTGCCGGGTTGTACAACTGCGTGTTCACCGGGCAGGGCCGCATCGCGATCACCGCCAAGGGCGCGCCGGTGGTGCTCAATGTCGATCAGCCCACCTACGCCGACCCGCAGGCGGCGATCGCCTGGTCCGCAGCGCTGCAGACCGGATTCCACCGGGCTGACCAGATAGGGCTGGGCACGCTGTTGGGCCGCAGCACCGGGGAGGCGTTCACGATGAGCTTCGCCGGTCAGGGCTTCGTCATCGTGCAGCCTTCGGAGGAACTGCCAACGAGCATGATGAGTGGCACTGGCAGCGGAGAACAGTCCGGCCCCGGCGGCCTTCTCGGCGACCTGATGGGCCGCTGACTCGCCTCGGTGGCTTCATCACTGGCGGCGGCAGCGTCGGCGGCCGACCTCGCTTTCGTCGCTGGCGATCCGCTGGCCGACATCCGGGCCGCCGCCGCGGTGACGCAGGTGATGCGGGGCGGCCTGCTGCACGCCGTCGACGAGCTGCTGGCGCCGTTCACCATGCCGACCGCCTCGGCCGCGGCACCGGCGGTCGCGCGCTCCACGCCGGTGACCCGGCACATCCACGACCCAGTGCACTGGTGGCACGAACCCGAGTGGGCGCAGCTGGTGTGCTGCGATACCTGACGGCCGGACCTGGGTCAGGTGCGGTTCGGTCAGCCATCGGCGGACCTTTCCGTCGGAGCTGCACCTGGCGAGGGGCCCAGTGGAGCCAGCGAGCGGCCCAGCGCCACCGCGCCCGGGAACATGCCGCCACCGAGCAGCGCCAGCGACTGCCAGCGCGCCGGCAGCAGGACGTCGCCGCCGGGGCCGGCCACGCCGAGGACGAGGACGCCGAGTACCCACACCACCAGCGGAGACGCGGCGACGAGCCCACCTCCGCCCAACCGGGCAGCGGAACGGACCAGCCACGGCGTGGTCACCGCGGCCAGCAGGATCGTGATCGGGAACGGCACCGCGCCGATCCACAGCGGCAGGTACAGCAGCTCCACGGCCGCGAGCAGGACGGCGTCGACGAGCAGCGCGACCAGCACCAGCCCGGAGACCACTGCGGTCACGACAGGGTGAGACCGGCGAAGAGGTCGTCCTCAGCGTCCGGTGACGTGCCGCTGGCGAGGGTGAAGTACTCCCACCCAGGCACCGGTCTGGCCACCCCGTCGGAGAGGGCGAACGCACGGTCGCCGCCACCGCCCTCCCACAGACTCACCTGGGTCCCGTGCGCCCGGATCGCGCGCATCATCGTCTGCACCTGCGCGCCGACGTCCAGGACGGTGGTGACCTCCTCGTCCGCCACCGCAGGAAGGCCGCCCGGGTCCGGTGCGGTGAAGGGCAGCCCGGCCATCCCACGCAGCGCCGCGATGCCCGCGTCCATGGCGATACGGGGCCGCACCGCCCAGAACACCCGCGCCACCGCGGGCACCTGCGCTGCGGCCGCCATCGTCACCTCGTACGCGCGGACGTGGTCGGGATGGCCGTACCCCCCGTCCGGGCCGTAGGTGACCACCACCTGCGGGCGCAGCTCCTCGAGCACGTCGACCAGCTGGATGACCTGCTCGGTGAGCGGTCCGCCGGCGAACGCCCGGGGGTGCAGGTCGGCGGGCAGGCTCGCCCGCCCGCCGGGCTCGACCACCATGCCGGAGTCCCGCCACCGTCCGACGCCGCCGAGGAACCGCTGCTCGCGGACGCCGAGCGCCGAGCACGCTGCCCGCAGCTCACCGAGGCGGTAACCGCCGAGCTGGTCAGCGTGCTCGGCGCCCAACCCGGCCAGCTCGGGCAGGATGATCTCGCCCTGCTCGCCGAGCGTGCAGGTCACCAGCGCGACGTGCACGCCCTCGGAGGCGTACCGCGCGATCACCCCACCGGTCCAGAGCGTCTCGTCGTCCGGGTGCGCGTGCACGAGCAGCATCCGGCGCTCCGACATGACGGGCAGCCTACGACGACCATCACAGCAGCCTGATGCCCTCGGCGTAGTGGCACGCAGCCGGGTGACCCTGCCCGCGTTCCCTCAACTCCGGGATAACCTCGACGCAGCGCTGCCGCTGGGCCTCGCTGAGCACATCGGCGAACTTGGGGCACCGGGTGCGGAACCGGCACCCGCTCGGCGGCGCGGTCGGGCTCGGCACCTCACCGGTGAGAGTGATCCGCTCGCGAGCCCGCTCCTTGCGCGGGTCCGGCAACGGGATCGCCGAGATCAGCGCCTGGGTGTAGGGGTGTGCCGGCCCGTCGAACAGGGACTCCGCGAGACCCGTCTCCACGATCCGGCCCAGGTACATCACCGCGATCCGGTCCGCGACGTGCCGCACCACGGACAGGTCGTGGGAGACGAACAGGTAGGACAACCCGAACTGTTCCTGCAGCTCGTCCAGGAGGTTGAGCACCCCGGCCTGGATCGACACGTCGAGCGCCGACACCGGCTCGTCGAGCACCAGGACCTTCGGCTGCAGGGCCAGCGCACGCGCGACGCCGATGCGCTGGCGCTGCCCGCCGGAGAACTCGTGCGGAAAGCGGTTGCCGTGCTCGGGGCGCAGGCCGACGGTGCGCAGCAGCTCCCGCACCCGGTCGCGGCCGCCGTCGCCGTAGCGCCCGTGGATGCGCAGCGGTTCCGCGACGATCTCGTTCACCGGCAGCCGCGGGTCCAGCGAGGCGTAGGGGTCCTGGAACACGATCTGCAGGTCGCGGCGCAGCGCCTGCATTCCCCGGCGGGAGAGGCTGGTCAGCTCGATGCCCTGGTAGTGCACCTGGCCGGAGGTCGCCGGCTGCAGGTTGAGCAGCACCCGCGCGGTGGTGGTCTTGCCGCAGCCCGACTCCCCGACCAGGCCCAGCGTCTCGTGGGCGTGCAGGTCGAAGGAAACGTCGCACACCGCGTGGATCTCACCGACCTGGCGACGCAGCAGCCCCCGGCCGCGCACCGGGAAGTGCTTGACCAGGTTGCGCACCGAGAGCACCGGTGTCCGGGCGCCGACGACCGCGGTGGGCTGGGCGGCGGTCTCGGTCACCGGGACGCCTCCCGCTCGTCGGCGGTCGGGCGGAACAGCTCGCCCGGCGCCATCCCTTCGAGCTGCTCGCTGAAGTGGCAGGCGGCGAGGTGGCCGGTGGACGTGGCCGGCCTCAGGTCCGGCTCCTCGGCATCGCAGACGTCCTGCGCCAGCGGGCAGCGCGGGGTGAACGGGCAGCCCGGCGGCATCTCGACCGCCGACGGCGGCGACCCGCTGATCGGGTTGAGCCGCTCGGTGCGGACGTCCAGACGTGGCAGGCTGCCCAGCAGCCCGAGCGTGTACGGCATCCGCGGGGCGTAGAAGACGTCCTCGGCCGTGCCGGCCTCCACCAGCTTCCCCGCGTACATGACGAGCACCCGGTCCGCCTGCCCGGCGATCACCCCGAGGTCGTGGGTGATGAGGACCAGCGCGGCGCCGGTCTCCTGCTTCGCCGTCTCCAGCGCCTGCAGGATCTGCGCCTGCACCGTCACGTCCAGCGCGGTGGTCGGCTCGTCTGCGATGATCACATCGGGGCGGTTGGCCATCGCGATCGCGATCACCACCCGCTGCCGCATCCCGCCGGAGAGCTCGTGCGGGTAACTCGCCGCCCGCTCCCGCGGGTTGGGGATGCGCACCAGGTCGAGCAGCTCCACCGCCTGCTCCCTCGCGGTACCGCGCCCGACGTCATGGTGCACCCGGATCGCCTCGGCGATCTGCTGGCCGACCGGGTAGACCGGGTTGAGCGCGGTCATCGGGTCCTGGAAGATCATCGAGATCCGGCGGCCGCGGACCCGGCTGAGCTCGCGGTCCGACGTGCCGAGCAGCTCGGTGCCGCGGAAGCGGACCGATCCGGAGACCCGGGCCGAGCCGGGCAGCAGCCCCATCACCGCCAGTGAGGTCACCGACTTCCCCGAGCCGGACTCCCCGACGATGCCGAGCACCTCACCCCGGCCGAGCCGGAAGCTCACCCCACGCACCGCGCGGACCAGCCCGTCGTCGGTGGGGAAGCCCACCCGCAGGTCCTCGACCTCGAGCACCGCCTCGCCGGGCCGGGTCATTCGCGCACCTTCGTCTGCTGGGGGTCGAACGCGTCGCGCAGCCCGTCCCCGATGAAGTTGATCGTCAGCGCGATCACGATGATGAACACGCCGGGGAAGTAGAACAGCCACGGCCGGGTCTGCACCGCCGTCTCGGCACTGCTGACCAGCAGCCCGAGCGACGTGTCGGGTGGGCGCACCCCGAACCCGAGGAAGGACAGCGCGGTCTCCAGCAGGATCGCGATGGCCACCAGGATCGTGGCGTTGACGATGATGGAGCCGAGCGCGTTGGGCACCAGGTGCCGGAAGATGATCCGGGCGTCGCTGGCACCGAGCGCCTTTGCTGCCTCGACGAACTCCTTCTCCCGCAGCGAGAGCACCACCCCGCGGGTGACCCGGGAGACGTAGGCCCAGTACAGCCCGGCGATCACGAACGCGATCAGCCACCAGCTGCCACCGACGTTGTGCCCGAGCACCGCGGCGACCGCGAGCAGCGGCAGGGTGAGGACCAGGTCGGAGATCCGCATCAGCACGGAGTCGAGCGCGCCACGGTAGTAGCCCGCGGTCGCGCCCCAGATGGTGCCCACCACGGTGGAGAACACCGCGACGAGCACCGCGATCCCGATCGAGACCTGGGTGCCACGCAGCACCTGCGCGAACGCGTCGTGCCCGACCGAGTCGGTGCCGAACGGGTGCTGCCAGGACGGTGCCTGGGAGTAGTCCCCGGTCAGGTCGCCGACGTCGTAGCGCCACAGCGCCCCGCCGACGAACGCGAGCAGCACCACCAGGAACAGCACTCCGAGGCTGGCGACGGCGAGGCGGTGCTGCAGGAACCGGCGCAGCACGAGCTGCCCCTGGCTGCGCTCGGCGACCGTGAACTCCCGCTCGACCGGGGCGCCGGCCAGCGGCCTGACCGCCCCGCTGGTCGTGGGCGGATCCGTCGGCGGCTGGACGCGATCAGGCATAGCGGATCCTCGGGTCGAGCACGGCGTAGAGCAGGTCGGCGACCAGGCTCAGCAGGATGATGACCGTCGCCGAGATCAGCAGCCAGGCCGACACGGCGTACACGTCGTCGCGTTCGATCGACTCCAGCAGGAAGCTGCCCGCCCCGCGCCACTGGAACACCGTCTCTGTGACCACCGCACCGGAGATGATCGCGCCGAGATCCAGCGCGGTCACCGTGGTCAGTGGGATGAGGGCGGTGCGCAGCGCGTGGCGGGTCATCACCTGCCCGCGGCGCAGCCCCTTCGCCCGAGCCAGCCGCACGTAGTCGCTGCCCAGCACCTCCAGCATCGAGGCCCGCTGGAACCTGCTCCAGGCGGCGAAGGAGAGCAGCGCCAGCGAGATCGTCGGCAGGATCATGTGGCCCAGGACGTCGGTGAGCTCGGCCCAGGGCCCACCCGCCACGAAGACCGAACTGTCGCCGATGGTGAACAGCACCTGGCTGCCGACCGCGTTGTTGAAACCGATGCCCGCTTCCTTGAGCAGGATCGCGAACCAGAACGATGGCATCGAGAGGAACAGGAATCCGGCGAAGGTCGCGGTGTAGTCGGTTCCCGAGTACTGCTTGACCGCGCTGACCACCCCGACGAGCACTGCCAGTGCTAGCGCCACCAGCATGGCCAGCGCGATCAGCCGGAAGGTGACCAGGAACCGGCCGGCGATCTCCGGACCGATCTGCAGGGTCGACTGCACCGACGGCCCGAAGTCTCCCTGCACCACCCCGGTGATCCACCCCCAGTAGCGCTGCAGCAGGGGCTCGTCGAGGTTCAGCCGCTGCGCCTCCAGGTCGAGCGTGCGCTGGGGCACCGGTGGGTTGCGTGCTCTGAGCTCGGCGAGTGGATCACCGGCCAGCGCCACCAGGACGAACACGATGAAGGTCGAGGCGACGAGGACGGGGACCGAGACGAGGATCCGGCGGACCGCGTAGGCGAGCATGGAGGTTTTCCTGCTTCGGCGAGCTGGCTCGGGTCAGCCGGCCCGGATTCCCCACTGGGCGACGTTGTACAGCGGGCCGTCCAGCGACGAGTTGTTCCGAACGTTCCCGATGTTGTCGTAAGCCGCGATGAACGTCGGCTTCTGGTAGATCGGCAGCACGTAGGCGTCCTCGGAGAGGATCCGGTCCGCTTGAGCCAGCTGCCGGCGAGCCTGCCCGAGGTCGGTCGAGCTCGCCGCAGCGGCAAGGAGGCGATCCACCTCGGGGTTGCTGTAACCACCGAAGTTGTTGCCGCCACCCGTGGAGTAGGCCTGCTGGGCATTGGCGAACGGGAACGGCGAGCTGACGAATGCGAACACCATGATGTCGTAGTCGCCCTGGGTGAGCGTGCCGCCGAGGTCGTCGGTCGGCTGCACTTGCACGTCGATCCCGAGGGGGGCGACCTGCCGTGCGAACAGCTCGCTCTGGTCCTGCCGGATCTGGTTTCCGGTGGTGTAGCGGATCCGTAGCGACGGCACCGCCTGCCCGTTCGGTGCCATCAACTGCCGGCCCTGCATCTGGTACCCGGCATCGGTGAGGATCTGCTGGGCGGCCTCGAGATTGCCGCTCCCGTGGCCGGTCTCGCTGACCACGTTGGTGTACCCCTCCTGCTGCGGCATGAGCGTGTGGCTGTTCAAGGGCTCGACCGCGTCGGCGAACTGCCCGACGGTGGCGTCGATGACTTCCTGGCGGTTCACCGCGGTGAACATCGCGTCCCGCAGCGCCTCGTCAGCCAGGTACGGGTTGTTGAGGTTGAGGTCGAAGTGCTCCCAGGTGAGGCCGAGCCCGACGAACGACGACACCCCGGGAATGTTCTGCACCTGCTGCACGAGGTCGACCTGCGGCTGCGGGTAAATGATCTGGACCTCGTTGTTGGCCAGCGCGGTGGGCTCCTGCGCGGCGTCGGTGATGATCCGGAAGATCAGCCGATCCAGGTTGGGACCGTCCCCGTACCACCCGGGGTTGGGTACCTCGATGAGGGAGACATTGTTGTCGAAGTCCTCGATCTGAAACGGGCCACCCGAGTAGGTCGGGATGGCGGCGCCGAAGTACCCGAAGGCGGCGGCGAGGCCCTGCGGCGTGTTCAGGTCACCCTGCTGCGCGGCGATGTGCGCCGGGTAGAGCGGCGCTCCCGAGCTCCACAGGTTCTGCCAGTCGGTGTACGGCAGGGCGAAGGTGACGGTCACGGTCTTGCCGTTGTCCGAGCCCACGACGGAGTCGACCTGGTCGTACCCGCTGGTGCTGGCCGCCGCGCAATCCGGGCAGTCCCGGCCGTTCTGCACCTTCCAGTTGTAGAGGAAGTCCTGGGCGCTGATCGGGGTGCCGTCGGACCACACGGCGTCGGGCTGGATCTCGTAGACGATCGTCTGCGGGTCGGCGCTGGTCTGCTCAGCGGAAACGAGAAGGTCCTCGTTCATCGCAACGGTCAGGTCGGGCAAGGTCACGTACGTGTAGGGCAGCACTCCCCTGAGCGCGAGCCCGGTCTCGAGGATGTTGCCCTCGGCGGAGGTCAGGTTCCAGTTCGGGATGTTCTTCTCCAGCGCGTAGGCGATCTCGCCGCCGTCCTGCAGCTCGCTCGGATCCGCCGAGTTGCAGGTGTTCGGGTTCTCCGCGCAGTCGGCGAACACGCCCCCGCCCTGCCCGCCCCCACCGCCACCACCGCCGCACGCCGAGAGCACCAGCGCGGCGCACGCGACGAGCGCCGATCCGCGCAACACCTTCGATCTCGTTGACACGTGTCCTCCTCGTCGGGCGCGCCGCCGGAAGTGTGGTGGCGTCAGTGCTCATCGGCCGCGAGTACCGGACAGTAACATCGGAGCTCGGGTGGCAGTGCAGATTGGCCGTTCAGCGAGAGCGCACCCGCCAGTGTGCCGCGCCGTCCAGCGGCCCCTCCAGGAGTGGCCCCGGGCGGGCCCCCTGCACGCCGGGCGCGACGAAGATCGATGTGTGCTGGTACAGCGGGATCGAGATCATCCGGGCCCACAGCACCGGCTCGACGGTCTCCAGCACCGGCCCGATCGGGTTCGCCCCGGTCACCGCGCTCTCGATCAGCGCCTGCAGCCCCGGCTGGCAGGGGCCGGAGACCGGGGCCGGTGCCGGTTCGACGCCGGCCGGGACCAGCAGCGGGCAGCCGTGGCTGGATGCCAGTTCGGTGGCGGGATCACCACCGGTGGGCTGCGGCACGACAACGATGTCGGCCGGGATGATGTCAGCTGGCGCGGTGTCGGCAGGGGCGGTGTCGGCAGGGGCGGTGTCGGCAGGGTCCACATCCTCGGGGGCCTCCGCGCCCGGAATGGCCGCGTCAGTCGACTTCCTCGGGTCCGCCCTGCTGGATCCGCCGGGCGCCGTTCCAACCGTGTCGTCGGCAAGGAGCTCGCCGAACAGCTCGTCCGCAGCGGGAGTCACGACCTGTACCGAGATGCCGGCGTCCCGCAGCTGCACGGCGAGGTGGGCCGCCAGGGTCGGGTACGGGATGCGGCCCTCTGGTGCGGCCACGGTGAGCGCCAGCGGCTCGCCATCGCGCTGCCAGCCCTGGGGCGTGCGGACGTAGCCGGCCTCGCTCAAGAGCCGCGTCACCGTCTCCGGTGCCGGCTGCACCGGTGGCCCACTCGCCGGGGCCGTGCGCCGGTAACCGAGTTGGGAGGGAGCGAGGACCTGGGCGTCGGCGACGAGCGCGGCCGACGGCCCACCGCTCGCACCGGCGGCGATCAGCGCAGGCCGATCGAGCGCAGCCGCGACCGCGCCGCGCACCCGCTCGTCATCCAGCGTCGTCCCGCCGGAGCGCAGCAGGACGTGCGCGACCGATGGTTGGGGCACCACCTCGGGCGCGGTGAAGCCCGCTGCCGCCAGCAGTTCCCGGCTTCTCGGGTCGGGCCGGACGAACAGGGCGGCTTGTACCCCCCCGGCGCTCAGCCCGCCGACCAGGTCGGCTCCGGAGATCTGCCGGAGCACGAGGCGGTCGAGCATCGCGGGTACGTCCCAGTAGCGATCGTTGCGGCTCAGCACCAGCTCGCGACGAGCCGGGTCGGCCGAGGTCAGCGTGAACGGCCCACCGGACACCGGGATGCCGGCGTCGAGAGCATCGGTCCACCCACCGGGAGCGTCCTTGAGCAGGTGCGCCGGCAACAGGTGCCGGAACAGGGTGCGCCAGCCCGGGTAGGGCGCCCGGAACACCACCCGGACGGTCTTGCCGCCATCGGTGGAGACCACCTCGTCGATCAGCTGGTAGCCGGCGGGGCACACGACGCCGGCCCGGTAACGCATCTGCTCGGCGAGGTAGCCGAAGTCCTCGGCGGCGATGGGCGCACCGTCCGACCACGCGGCGTCCCGCCGGATCCGGTAGGTGATCGTGAACGGCTCGCTGCCGGTGACCACAGCCGAGGACAGCAGGGTGGTGTCGAGCCGCCAGCCGCCGCCGTCGGCGGCCTGCCGGAACGCGGACGGCAGCACCAGCCCGGCGACTGCGGTGCCGGTGGGGGTGAGGTCCGCCAGGCTGTGCGGGTTGAAACCGCCCGCGAGGTCGTCGACCCCGACCACGACCTCACGCGTCGGGGTCGGGGCCGATGGGACCGGTCGCTGCTCAGGCGGGATCGGGGTCGGCGGGCCGAGAGTGCATCCTGCTGTCACCAACGCGACGGCCGCCAGCGCCGGCAGCGCACGCCGCCACAGTGCCGCCCGCAGGACTACCGGCCGCCTCATCGGCGCACATCGTGCCAGGGTGCGCCCGCGCAGTGCCAGGGCGCGCCCGCGCGCTCACGTCCGGATCACGGTCCGGGTCACGCCCGGGGGGCACGGGCCCGCGAGCGCTGCCGGGCGCGCTGGGTGGCGTCGAGCTCCACCTTGCGCACCCGCACGACCTCCGGCGCGACCTCGACGCACTCGTCGACGGCGCAGAACTCCAGCGCCCCCTCCAGATCGAGGGTGCGCGGGCGGGCGAGGCGCTCCAGCTCGTCACCGGTCGAGGAGCGCATGTTGGTCAGCTTCTTCTCCCGGCACACGTTGATGTCGATGTCCTCCGAGCGCGGGCTCTCCCCGACCACCATGCCGGCGTACACCTCCGCGCCGGGCTCGACGAAGAACGTGCCACGGTCGGCGAGCTGGGTCAGCGCGTACCCGGTCACCCGCCCGGAGCGATCGGCGACCAGCGAGCCGGAGTGCCGGGTGCGCAGCTCGCCCACCTCCGGGTGGTAGCCGTCGAAGACGTGGTGCGCGATGCCAGTGCCGCGGGTGACGGTGAGGAACTCGGTGCGAAAGCCGATCAGGCCGCGGCTCGGCACGCTGAACTCCATCCGCATCCAGCCACCGGCATGGGTGGCCATCTGCTGCACCCGCCCCTTGCGCCCGGCGAGCAGCTGGGTGACCGCGCCGAGGTGCTCCTCGGGAGCATCGACGGTGAGGTGCTCGAACGGCTCGCACAGCACGCCCTCGATGGTGCGGGTGACCACCTGCGGCTTGCCGACGGTGAGCTCGAAGCCCTCCCGGCGCATCGTCTCCACCAGCACCGCCAGCGCGAGCTCGCCGCGGCCCTGCACCTCCCAGGTGTCGGGGGACCGGGTGGGCAGCACCCGGATGCTGACGTTGCCGACCAGCTCGGCGTCGAGCCGGCTCTTGAGCAGCCTCGCGGTGAGCTTGCTGCCCCCGCCCCGGCCGGTGAGGGGGCTGGTGTTCACCCCCATCGTCATCGCGATGGCCGGCTCGTCGACCGTGATCCGGGGCAGCGGGCGCGGGTCGTCCAGCTCGGCGAGGGTGTCGCCGATGGTGATCTCGCCGATGCCGGCGATCGCGACGAGCTCGCCGGCATCGGCTTCCTCCGCCGGCACCCGCCGGAGACCGTCGGTGCGCAGCAGCTCGGTGATCCGCACCGGCTTCACCGTCCCGTCCTCGCGGCACCAGGCGACCGTCTGGCCCTTGCGGATGCGGCCAGCGCGGACCCGACACAGCGCGATGCGGCCGAGGAAGGTCGACGCGTCGAGGTTGGTGACGTGCGCCTGCAGTGGCGCGTCGACCACGTCGGCCGGCGCCGGGACGTGCGCCAGCACCGTGTCGAACAGGGGCGTGAGGTCGGGCGTGTCGGGCTGCTCCCCGTCGGCGGGACGGGTCAGGCTGGCCCGGCCGGCCCGCGCGCTCGCATACACCACGGGCAGGTCGAGGACGTGTGCCGCCGCGTCGTCCAGGTCGGCGGCCAGGTCGAGCAGCAGGTCGTGAGTCTCCTCGACGACCTCCGCGATGCGGGAGTCCGGGCGGTCGACCTTGTTCACGACCAGCACCACCGGCAGGTTCGCGGCCAGCGCCTTGCGCAGCACGAACCGGGTCTGCGGCAACGGGCCCTCGCTGGCATCGACGAGCAGCAGCACGCCGTCGACCATGGACAGCCCGCGCTCGACCTCCCCGCCGAAGTCGGCGTGGCCCGGGGTGTCGACCACGTTGATGGTCACCGGGCCGTTCGGGGTGGACCGCGTGACCGCGGTGTTCTTGGCCAGGATCGTGATGCCCTTCTCCCGCTCCAGGTCACCGGAGTCCAGGACCCGGTCCACCTCGGTGCGGCCGCCGGCGCCGGACTGGCGCAGCATCGCGTCGACCAGCGTGGTCTTGCCGTGGTCGACGTGGGCGACGATCGCGACGTTGCGCAGGTCGGTCCGGACCCTGGTCGGGGTGCTGATGGGCACGCGAGGGCTCCCTGGGATTGCTGGGGGATTCATGCCGACAGTACCCGCAGTCGGGTCCCTTGCCGGGCGCGGGAGCGGTACCTACGGTGTGAGCTGACCCTCAGGAGGATGCCCTCGGGAGAATGCTCAGCCTCGGAGGATGGCGCGTGGGCAGCTCGAAGAAGAAGGTGACCGGCGCCGACCTGATCGGCGGCAAGCTCAAGGAGAAGTGCTGCCGGTCCCGGCCCCGGTGCAAGCGCTGCCCGGTGGTCGCGCTGCGCCTCGAGCGCGCCGGCGCAGCCTCGCTGACCGGCAGGCAACTGAAGAAGGCGCTGAAGAAGGCGCGTGCGGCGTAACGCCCGGTCAGTGCTGCCCCAGCGCCCCGTCCAGGTCGGGAAGCAGGGCCAGGTCGGGAAGCAGGGCGCGGTCGGCGTCCAGCCAGTCGAGCTCGTCCAGCTCCCCGGGGCCCACCCAGCGCAGCGCGCGGTGCTCCAGCCTCCGAGGTCGGGCCCGCGGATCCGCGAGCCGCGCGATGTGCACCCGCAGCACCGCGCCACC
>DASQWR010000149.1:0-2266 GCA_035640155.1 Pseudonocardiaceae bacterium | reverse complement strand
CCACCATATCGGTTGCCCTGGGACCGAGAACGGCTTGCCTCGGACGCACTCCCCCACCCCCTCAGATTCCCGCACCCCGGTTCGTTGCGTCCGGATAACAGCGGAATCCGCACGTTCTCGGACGCGATTTCCGGAGACTTGGCCCCCGTCGTTCGTGGAACTGCTCAGCCTGTTGCAAAAGTCTGTGGATCGATCCCGGCTGGAGCAATGATCGTAGACCCGGCACACCCGCTGGTGCGCTGGAGGCTTGCCCATGCTTGGTCCACCGAAGCGGCGCTGTCTCGACCGGCCGATTGCTGCGTCGATCGAGGCGCTGATACCGCCCGATAACTTCTACCGCCACCTGGACGCAAAGCTGGACCTCGGCTTCGTTCGCGACTGGGTGCGGCACTGCTACGCGGCGGGTGGGCGGCCGAGCATCGACCCGGTGGTCTTCTTCAGGCTGCAGCTGATCATGTTCTTCGAGGGCATCCGCTCCGAGCGGCGACTGATGGAGATCGTCGCCCTCAACCTCGCCCACCGCTGGTATCTCGGCTACGCGCTGGATGAGCCGCTCCCAGACCATTCCAGCCTCACGCGGATCCGCGCGCGGCTGGGGCTCCCGATCTTCGAGCGCTTCTTCGTGCATGTCGTGGAGCTCTGCCAGGCGGCGGGGCTGGTCTGGGGCAAAGAGCTCTTCTTCGACGCGACGAAAGTGCGCGCCAACGCCGGCGTCGATTCCCTGGTGCCGCGCTGGCACGCCGAGGCCACAGCGCACCTGGACGAGCTCTTCGTGGACACCCCGACGGTCGCCCCGCCGGCGGAAGGTATGGCAGCAGATGCTGTGGACTTGTCGGCGGCTGCCCGCCTCCCCTTCGCCGGGACGCCCGAGGACGAGGCCCACCTCGCGGCGGAGAATCAGGCGACGTGGAAGCTCTTGGAGGAACACCGCCTCAACCCGGCGCGCCCGCCCAGTGGTCGCGGGTATCGCCGCACGGCGGATCGAGTCGTCAGCACGACCGATGCGGATGCACTGCCGCTGCAGACCGGGGCGCGGGCGGCGCTGGGCTACCGCGACCACTATGTCGTCGATGGTGGGGAGGCGCGCATCATCCTCGCCGCGCTCGTCACCGCGGGCGACGTCATGGACAACACGCCGATGCTCGACCTGCTCCACCGTGTGCGCTTCCGCTGGCACCTCCACCCGAAGCGGGCGGTGGGCGATGCCAAGTACGGCACGATCGAGAATATCCGCGCGCTGGAAGATACGGACATCCGCGCCTACGTCCCGCGGCCCGACCTCGGCGAGCGCCCGTCTTCCTTCGGCGCCTCGCGCTTCACCGACGACGCCGAGCGGGACGAGTACCGCTGCCCACAGGACGAGCCGCTCCGCAAAGTGCGGACGAAGTACACCGAGGCGGTCACCGTCTACCAAGCGGCGGCGACAGCCTGTAACCCGTGTCCGCTCAAGGCCCAGTGCACCCCCAGCACCCACGGTCGCCAACTGTATCGCTCCTTCCACGCCGAGTATCTGGACCGCGTCCGCGCCTATCACCAGACCACGGCCTACCAGAAGGCGATGCGCAAACGAGCAGTCTGGGTGGAACCACTCTTCGGGGAGGCGAAGGACTGGCATGGCTTACGCCGCTTCCGCTTACGACGGCTCTGGAGAGTGAACTGCGAAGGATTACTGGTCGCGGCGGGACAGAACCTCAAGCGCTGGCTCACCAGAACAGGCTGGGGACGCCGTTATGGACCGGCAGGGAGCCTCGCCCTCTCCTGTGGTGCTGTCCTGTTTCGCCGCTGAGCGCGGGAAGGCTGCACAGAGCCGCACCGAGACCAGGGGTTTCTCAACAAGCTGAGCAGATCCACGAACATGCGTGGCCCGGGTAGCGGCAGCGAGGGAGCTGCGTACACTGGCCGCATGGTGACTCCACCCCATGCCGGGACACTGCCGGTACCGCCGACGCCGCTGATCGGCCGCGAGCAGGAGCTGGCCGCCGTGCAGGCGCTGCTGCAGCGCCCCGCGCTGCGGCTGTTGACGCTCACCGGGCCGGGCGGGACGGGCAAAACCCGGCTCGCGCAGGCGGCCGCCCAGGCGCTGCCGGGGGCGTTCGCGGACGGCGTCGTCTTCGTCGCACTCGCCTCGATCGCCGACCCGGACCTCGTGCTGTCGACGGTCGGTCGCGCGCTCGACCTCCCTGACAGGGGTGGCGAGCCGCTCCTCGGCCGGTTGACCGCCGTGCTCCGCGAGAAGAGGCTGCTGCTCGTGCTCGATAACTTCGAG
>DASQWR010000148.1:0-2913 GCA_035640155.1 Pseudonocardiaceae bacterium | reverse complement strand
GCACCACCCCGTCGCCGGGCGCGACGGGCCGCTGGACCTCCACGGTGCCCGGCATCGTGACCGCCGTGTGCTCGACCATCACGACCGCGTCGGCGCCGGGCGGCAGCACTCCGCCGGTCGGCATCTCCACCGCGGCACCCGGAGCGACGGCCACCGACGGCGCATCCCCCATCGCCACCGCGCCGGTCACGTCCAGGTAGGACGGCAGGGCGTCGGAGGCCCCGTAGGTGTCCGCAGCGCGCACCGCGTAGCCGTCCACCGTGGACCGGGCGAACCCCGGCAGCGGGCCCGGCGACAGCACGGGCGCGGCCGGCACCCGCCGCAGCGCCTCGGCCAGCGGCACCCGTTCCACCGCCGTCCGCCGCGACGGGGCGAACCCGGACCGAGCCTCGCCGACCGTCCGCGTGGTGAAGAACTCCCGGCCGCTCAACGCTTGTCGTCAGCCTCAGGGTCGTCGTCCTTCGGCTGCTCGCGCACGGTCGTGCCGCCGCGTTGCAGCCCGAGCACGCTCACCACGGGGCCGAGCGCGACCTGCCCGAGCCCGCAGATCGACGTCTTGCGCATCGCGAGCTCCAGCTCGACGATCCGCTCGCGGCCGGGGTCGTCGAGCCCGCCATTGCCCATCGCCTCGGTCAGCAGCGCGTGCGCCTTCGTCGAGCCGACCCGGCACGGCACGCACTTGCCGCACGACTCGTCGCGGAAGAACCGCAGCACGTTCGTCGCCGCGGCGAGCAGGTCGGTACCCTCCGCGATCGCGACGAGTGCACCCGAACCGAGCATGGACCCCGCGTCGGCGAGCGTGCCGAAGTCCAGCGGGACGTCCAGCTGGGCCGGCCCGAGGAAGTTCGAGGACGCCCCACCCGGCTGGATCGCCTGCAGCGCCACGCCCCCGGCCACGCCGCCCGCGAGGTCCAGCAGCGACCGGGCGGTCGTGCCCATCGGCACGCAGTACACCCCGGGACGCTCGACGTGCCCGGAGACGGCGAAGAACTTCCAGCCCACCGAGTCGTCGACCCCCTGCGTACGCCACCACTGCGCGCCCCGCTCCACGATCACCGGCACGTCGGCGAACGTCTCGACGGAGTTCATCAAGGTCGGGCGACCCCACAGCCCGTGCACGCCCGGGAAGGGCGGCTTGTTGCGCGGCTCGCCGCGGTGGCCCTCCATGCACTCGATGAGCGCGGACTCCTCACCGAGGATGTAGCCTCCTGGCGAGGTGAAGATGTCGAGCTGCAGGGTGCGGCCGCTGCCGAGGACGTCGACACCCAGCAGCCCGTCGTCGCGCAACGACGCGATCTCCGCGCGCAGCAGGTCGGACTCGGGGCCGTACTCGTGCCGGATGAACACCCAGCCCTGCGCGGCGCCGGTGCACACCATCCCGAGCAGCAGGCCCTCCAGCACGAGGTGCGGCTGGTCGGCCATGATCTGGCGGTCCTTGAACGTGCCGGGCTCGGACTCGTCGGCGTTGCAGATCGCGTACTTCAGCGGGCCGGGCTGTGACGCCACGAGCTCCCACTTCTTGCCCGTCGGAAAGCCGGCCCCGCCCATCCCGCGCAGCCCGGAGTCGGCGACGGCGGCGGCGACGTCCTCCGGGGACAGCGCGTCGGTCAGCACCGAGCGCAGCACCCGGTACCGCTGCTCCCCCGGCGCGTACGGGTCGTTCGGCCACGGCTCGGTCCGCCCGGACGGGGTGGCCTCGGCGGGAGGCAGCCGGTCGGCCCGCGCGGCCTCGACCAACCGGTCCGTCTCGGCGAGGGCCGCCGGGTGCTCGTTCACGGCGACGGCAGGCGCCAGGTCGCAGCGCCCCAGGCACGACACCTCCCGGTACTCGACGTCCCCAGCCTCGACGTCCCCAGCCTCGACGTCCCCAGCTTCGACGTCTTCCGCGGCGCCGTAGCGATCGGCCAGCCGGGTGAGCGCGTCCGACGAGCCGCGCAGCCAGCACGACAGGTCGTGACAGCCGTGCACCGCGACCTTCGGCGGCGGGTCGGTGCGGAAGTGCGGGTAGTACGAGACGAGGCCCTCGATCTCGTACAGCGGGCGCTTGAACTCGCGGCCGAGCGCCACCAGTTCCTCGCGCGGCAGCCACCCGAGCCGGGCCTGGATGGCGGTGAGCTCGGGGATCAGCGACGGCCCGTCGAACCTCCCCGCGCGCGCCTCGACGCCCGGCGTCCGCCAGCGCGAGCTGCGGCCAACCGTCTCGTCAGCGCCGTTGTCCTGGGCCACAGCCACGAGGCTAACGCGGGTGAGGGTGTGGCCGGTGGGTCGAGAACACCGCGCACCGAGCAGACGAACGCTCGCGGGCACGCTGGCGAACGCTTACCCTCGTACTACGGTTGCTACGGAGGTGAGACTATGCCGCGATTGATCCCGCACCGGGAGTTGCGCAACAACAGCAGCGCCGTGCTCCGTGACGTGCAGACCGGGGAGACGTGTACGTGACCAACAACAGTGAGGTCGTCGCCGTCCTCGTGCCGCCCCCGCGAGCGGCAGGTGCTTCGCCGCGAATTTGGCGGGCCACCGTCCGCGGGGGGTTCGCCGAACTGGAGCGGACCCGGATCCACGAGCCGGTCCAGGACGTGCTGGACGAGCTCCGCAGCGACAGGTGATCCTCTACGTCGAGACATCGGCTGCAGCGAAGCTGCTCGTCGACGAGCCTGCATCGAGCCGACTAGCCCGCACGCCCCGAAACCAAACCCATCGCATCCGCAGTTTCAATCTTGCTGCCGCAGTGGCGTCGAGGCCGGAAGCCCCCATAATACGTGTATGCGCGCGCCTCGACGTCGTCGCCCCATGAGGCGATCACCTGGCCGGTCCCGCCTGGGATCGACTTGGAGGCCATCGTCTCACGGGTGACCTACGTTGGAAGCGGCGAGCACAAGAACTTCCCTTCTTTTGCTGGCCCACCTCACC
>DASQWR010000147.1:0-4256 GCA_035640155.1 Pseudonocardiaceae bacterium | reverse complement strand
CCGAGCGAGTCCGCGGCGGCCAGCGACGCCTCCCGGGTCAGGTGCGAGTAGAGGTCTGCGGTGATCGCAGTCTTAGAGTGCCGCAGCGTCTTGGACACCAGGGCGAGGGGTACCCCGGCGGCGATCATCAATGTGGCGGCCAGATGCCGCAGGTCGTGCAGCCGCACCCGCGGCAGCCCAACGGCCTCGGTGAGCGCGTGGAACCGCGCCAGCACGGACTCAGGGCGCAGCGGAGTGCCGTTCTCCCGAGCGAACACCAACCCGGTGCCCTGATAAGCCTCGCCCACTCGGCGCGCGCCGTGCCCTGACGCGCCCGCTCCCGCTCGAACGCGGCGACCACCCGGGCGGACAGGCCGACGCCGGCCGAGCGCGGTTGCTCGGCCACGCCCTCGAAGGCCGGGTTGTGGAGCACTTGCTCCCGGTGATGTGGGCCGCCGGAGCCAACGGCAAGTCCACGTTGATCACCGCCGTGATGGGGGCGCTTGGGGACTACGCGATCACCACCGACCCGGCGCTGCTCATCGACCGCGGGTTGAGGCCCATCCCACCGGCGTCGCCAACCTCACCGGGTGCCGGGTCGCGTTCACCCACGAGACCGACGACCAGCGCCGACTCGCCGAGGGCACCGTCAAGCGGCTGACCGGAGGGGACCGGATCAAGGCCCGACGGATGCGGGAGGACTTCTGGGAGTTCGAGCCCTCCCACTCGCTGTTCATGGTCACCAACCACCGCCCGACCGTGCAGGGCGACGACGAGGGAATCTGGCGGCGCCTGCGGCTGGTGCCGTTCGCCGAGCGCATCCCCGACGACGAGCAGGACGGCCAGCTCCCCGACCGCCTTGCCGCCGAGCGCGACGGCATTCTGAGTTGGCTCGTGCGAGGGCATGCCGAGTGGTGCCGCGACGGCCTGGCGCCGCCGGAAACGGTGACTGCGGCGACGGCCGCCTACCGCAACGACGAGGACACGCTCGCTCGCTTCCTCGACCAGCGCTGCATCCTGAACTCGGGGATGTCGGTGCAGTCCACGGCGTTCTACAGCGAGTGGTCCACCTGGTGCGCCACCGAGGGTGTCCCGCCCGGATCGCAGACCGCGTTCAGCCGTGCGCTGGGTGACCGGGGGTTTGAGCCGAAGAAGTCCGCTGGCCGCAGCGTGTTCCACGGTATCGGGCTCCGTGCTACCGATGAGGACTCGTGACCAGCAGAAACGGTCGATAGTGTCTCGAGTGCGCGGTTCACCGTTGGGCTGATGGTGAACGCCAGCCGCAGCCGCATGGCGACGGGTGGGGCCCGTGGAGCACGGCGCCGGGCTGGGGTTCTGCGAGAACCAGGCGGCTCGGCGTCGCTCGCCGACCCGGATGGCACCGGCCAGCCCGAGCTGGTGGTCTTCGCTATTGGTAACACCGGGCAATGCTACTCTGGTTAGGCTAACCTATATAGGTTGATGTTAGCTGAACTTTGACCTGGCTACTGACCGACGGGCGGAGGCGCTGGTGAAGACAGATGTCGATGTGGTGGTGGTGGGGGTCGGCGCCATGGGTGCCATGTCGCTCTGGCGACTGGCAGCACGGGGGGCCTCTGTCGTCGGAATCGAGCGCTTTTCACCGGGTCACGACCGGGGTTCCTCGCATGGGGGGTCGCGGATATTCCGCACGATCCTGTTCGAGGGCAGCGACTACGTTCCCCTCGCCCGCCGCGCCCGTCAGTTGTGGCACCACCTCGAGCAGATCAGCGGGGTTACGTTGTTCACGAGGACGGGCGGCCTCACGATCGGACCCGCGACCGGCTCCCTCATCTGCGACGCCCTCACCAGCGCCGCTGTCGAGGAGGTGGAGCACGAGATGCTCGACACCGAGGCGCTGCGGCGGCGGTTCCCGCAGCATGCCGCATTTGACGACGACGTAGCCATGCTCGAACCCGCCGCCGGTGTGTTGCGACCCGAGGCTGCCATCCTGGCCGCAGTCAAGGCAGCGACCGACGCCGGGGCGACTGTGCTGGCGCAGTGCCGGGCCTTGCAGGTGGAGACCCGCCAATCCGGCGTGGTGGTGGATGTCGATGGGCACCGCATCAGCGGGCGCCGCCTCGTGCTCGCCACCGGTGCCTGGTTCGGCGAGCTGCTCCCCGGGCTACACCTTCCCATCCGGATCCAACGATCTGCACTGGCCTGGTTCCGCGGCCCCGACGAAGGCGTGTACCGGCCTAGCTGTTTCCCGGTCTTCGTCCGTGAGAGCGGGCCGTTCGACGGTTGGGGGATCCCTGACATCGATGGCACCGGCGTCAAGGTGGGGCTTGGTCCCGCAGCCCGGGTGGGCAGTGACGTCAAGCGATGGCTGGAAGATCCCGACGCCAACCCACGTGAGGTCAAGCCCGAAGAGCTTCGCCCCTTCATCGAATTCTGCCAGGCTGCCCTCCGGGGTCTCTCACCGACTCCGGTCCGTGCCCAGCCGTGCCTCAACGCCAAGACACCCGACGGCCACTTCATCATCGGCCTCCACCCTGCCGTCCCCAACGTCGTGTTGGTCGGCGGCTTCTCCGGGCACGGCTTCAAGCACGCCACCGCCGTCGGCGACGTGGCCGCCGAGCTGGCGCTCGAGGGAGGCACCAACCTCCCCCTCGGGCGGTTCTCACCCACTCGTTTCGAGCCCTCGGCCAGTGGATGAGGATCCCGGAATGCAGCACCAACAGCTTGGACGCAGCGGGCTACGGGTCAGCAGAGTAGCGCTGGGCACGATGAACCTCGGCCCCCTCGTCGACGAGCTAGACGCCCGGCGCCTCCTCGACCGCGCCGTCGCCCTCGGCGTGACGCTCGTCGACACCGCCAATGTTTACGGGGCCGACGTCGACCGGAACGTGTTTACCCGACCCGCCGGCAAGGGGACCACCGAGGTCATGCTGGGCCGTTGGCTGGCCGCCAACGCCGGTCGACGCGACCAGGTCATCCTCGCCACCAAGGCGTTCGGGGTGATGGGCGACGGACCCAACGACCGTGGGCTCTCCGCCCGCCATCTACGCCGCGCCTGTGACGCGTCGCTCCGTCGGCTTCAAACCGACCACATTGACCTCTACCAGCTGCACCACGTCGACCGGTCCACGCCATGGGAGGAGATCTGGGACGCCCTCGACGTCCTCCGCCACCAGGGGAAAGTGCTCTACGTGGGCACCAGCAACCACGCCGCCTGGCAGCTAGTCCAAGGCCAGGAGGCCTCCCGGGCACGGGGCAGGCTCGGGATCGTGAGCGAGCAGAGCCCGTACAGCCTCGTGAACAGGACGGTCGAACTCGAGGTGCTCCCGGCCTCCCACGCATACGGGATCGGCTTCCTCGCCTACGCCCCGCTGGTCGGCGGCGCACTGGCTGGAGCCGACGGGAACGGCGCGCGGCGCCACTCGGGACGAGCGGCTGCGACGCGATCAACGCACCATCATCAGCTGGCCGCCTTCCAATCGATCTGCCAGGGGCGCGGGCAGGAACCAGCAGGCGTGGCCTTGGCATGGGTGCTCAGCCGGCGCGGAGTGACCGCGGCGGTGCTCGGAATACGCACTGAGGAGCAGCTGGAGAGCGCCGTGGCCGCCTGTGACATCACCCTCGATGACGACGAACTACGCCAGCTGGACGAACTGTTCCCCGGTCCTGGTGGACCGGCACCGGAGGCCTACGCTTGGTGAACAGGCAACGGAGACCTCGGCGCCCTCGCCCACGCCGCGCTGTTCACCGGTACCGAGTTCGCGATCCGTGCCAAGCGCCTGCTGAGGCCCACACCTGAAGTGCCTCGCAAACCGTCGAATGGGGAGGGTTGGGGAGGGTTCCCA
This sequence comes from Pseudonocardiaceae bacterium, assembly GCA_035640155.1. Lineage (GTDB taxonomy): Bacteria > Actinomycetota > Actinomycetes > Mycobacteriales > Pseudonocardiaceae > JALYQB01. The sequence continues at coordinate 453 of DASQWR010000147.1, read as the reverse complement.
GCTTCCCGCTCACGCGTGTGTAGCCACAACCGGACGGCCCTCCCTAACCCTCCCTCCCGGATCGGTCGCGCCGTACCGCTGCCGCGTTGTGCCACCGGGGCGGGAGTCCACACGCACCGGGTGAGCCGCGGTGACCCTGCCCGCTGGGGACTTCGTGGCCTGGTACCAAGCGCGCTGCCCCCCTTCCCGTGGGGGGCCAGCGAAAACTATGGGTGCGGCCGGTCATTGACCCGGGAGGGACACATACCGCCACAAGTCACGAACTCGGCGGGACTTTGCCGGGGGGCGCCAAGCGATCTTCCGCCCCGGCCGGTGACCCCGCTCACAGGCTTGCACTCATCGCCGCGAGTTGGGCCGGTTTTTGGGGGACCCGATACCGGCCACCACCGAGCCGCAGCGCAAGCGGCCCATCCTTCGCCTCGGGGTCGGGCCTTCATCACGTCTACGGGCCAC
>DASQWR010000146.1:0-32762 GCA_035640155.1 Pseudonocardiaceae bacterium | reverse complement strand
CCGGCTACACGGCGCGGCGGCCCGAGAACGCCCGGCCGAGGGTCAGCTCGTCGGCGAACTCGAGGTCCCCGCCCATCGGCAACCCCGAAGCGAGCCGGGTCACCGCGAGATCGGGGAAGTCGCGCAGCATCCGCACCAGGTAGGTGGCGGTGGCCTCACCTTCGGTGTTCGGGTCGGTGGCGATGATCACCTCGGTGACCTCGTCTGACCCGAGCCTGGTGAGCAGCTCCCGGATCCGGAGCTGGTCCGGGCCGATGCCCGACAGCGGGTCCAGCGCGCCGCCCAGCACGTGGTAGCGACCGGAGAACTCCCGGGTGCGCTCGACGGCCAGCACGTCCTTGGGCTCCTCGACCACGCAGATCAGTGCAGGGTCACGCCGGAGGTCGCCGCAGATCCGGCAGGTCTCCTTCTCCGACACCGTGCCGCAGATGCGGCAGAACACCACGCCCTCCTTGACCCGCTGCAGCGCATTCTGCAGCCGGGTCACGTCCGCCGGTTCGGCAGCGAGCAGGTGGAAGGCCATCCGCTGGGCGCTCTTCGGACCGACGCCGGGGAGCCTGCCCAGCTCGTCGATCAGATCCTGGACCACGCCCTCGAACATGATGGTCTACAGGCCGGGCAGACCCAGTCCCCCGCCGTCACCCAGACCGCCCGCCAGCGGCCCCATCGTGTCCTGGGTGAGCTGCTGCACCTTCTGCTGCGCGGCGTCGAACGCACCGAAGATGAGGTCCTGCAGGGTGTCGACGTCCTCCGGGTCGACCACCTCGGGGGCAATCCGCACGTCCTTCAGCTGACCCGTCCCGGTCAGCGTCACCGACACCAGCCCGCCACCGGCCTGGCCCACGGCCTCCGCTTCGGCCAGCTCGTTCTGCGCGGTCATCAGCTGCTGCTGCATTTTCTGTGCCTGCTGCAGGATCTGCTGCATGTCGGGCTGGCCACCGGGTTGCACGGCGCGGTCCTCTCTCCAGGGGCATGGGCTCTACTGGTGCGAGGGTAGTCCGCGGCACGGCAGCGACGGGTGGGTGTCGGATGACTTCCGTGTTGACTCGACTGCTGGTGCACCGAAGAGAACGAGGATACGGTGATCAACTCGAGGGCTGCGCCCAGGTGCGGCGGGATTACGGCAGTTAAGGCGAACCCTTCAAGGTCCACTCGCGACGACGTCGGCTCGCGAGTCACCGCGGATCACCGTAGACGAGCTGCACGCGGACGCTGTCCAACCTGGCGGTGTCGCTGCACCGGGGAAACCGTGCCCGCCCGCCGTTCCTGCTCGCCCCGGCGTGCTCCGGCGCTTTCGGCACCCCCTCGGCGACTTGTTGACCGAACGGCGCTGCTCTTGCTCAGGAGCCGTTGGCCAGCACGTTGCGGACGCGGCCGATGTGATCGTCGCCGGCGCGGACGAAGCCCCGCCGGAGCACCTTGCAGCGCGCGCCGTCATCGCGACGGAGCACCACACCTTCCATGGGTGCCGTTCCGAAACGTGACGTGCCCATCAGCTCGAGCAGGGCGTCCATGGATTCGAGAACACCGGTGAACAGCCGTGGGGGCACCACCAGCCCGCGCGCCCGTGCCCGCTCGTCACGCTCAGACAGCTCCGCGAAGCCGGATTCCGGGTGCCAGAGGTCGAGCACGACGAGGTGATCGGGCAGCCGGTTGTAGTGGACCGTGGGAGTCAGCCAGAGCCACTCGCCGTAGAGCACCCAGTCATTGGCGAGAAGCGAAGCCAGCTGATCGTGCGAAGCGCCAGCCCACCCGCGCAGCGGACCGAGCTGACCCGCTCGGTCCATCGCATCAGGTCCGCCACGGGAGGCGACGCGCGGCCGCTCGTTCTCCCACCACACGGAGACGTTGGCGCCGTCGAGCTTCTCCTCGACAACGACCGGGCGCTTCAGCCAGTCGGGTCTCTCCCTCGGTTCCACGACGCGATCTCCGGCGGCACCCGCGTCCGGAGTCCAGAGGTAGGGAGTGCGCGGGTAGGGCGGTGGACCCATCAGCCGAACGAGCCGAGCGTCTCGTCGAGCGTCCACAGGCTGACTGGTGTGGCACTCGGGACTTTCTCACGGTACCGATCCATCTCCAGCAGCAGGCTGGCATCACCGCTGCCGAGGCCCACAGTGGCGAAGTCCACCAGGCCCATGCGGTTGCCACCACCGTTGATCAACGCCGTCAGGAAACCCTCATCCCAGGGCACTCCGGAGACCGCGAGGGGCGCCGTGGTCGTCAGTGCCTTCCGCAACCACTCCACGAAGCGCTCCATGCAGGTTCGGCGAGCGTTGCCGTCGGCAGCTGCGCGATGATGTTGCCGGTCTCGATCACCGCGGTGACCGGGAAGACGAACGTGGTCGCTTCACGGACAAGTCGCTGGAACCTCGCTACGACCGCAGTGCGGTCACTGTTCTTGGCGGGACATCCAGCAGATTGAAGAGCACGGAGCTGTCCAGGAACACGACACCGGCCATCGGTCACGCGATTCCGAGCAGGCGGTCGAGCTCCGCTGAGTCGACCTGTTCGGGATCGCCCGGAGCTGGAATGCGACCGGCGGTCACCAGATCCCCCAGCCGGCCGGACGCCATCATCGCCAGGTAGCCCGGCAGGTCCACAAGGCGCGTTGCCCGTGTCCGTCCATCGCGCTCCCGACCGATCACCAGCACCCCCGGATGGTCGTCACCACCAAGGGCATTCAAGAGCGCGGGGCTGTGCGTGGTGAGTACCACCTGGAAATTCTGCTGCGCCGCGGCGGACTTGACGAGCCCCAGCACCCGAGCGGCCTGGGTGGGGTGTAGGCCGTTCTCCAACTCCTCCAACACCAGTGTGAGAGAGGGCGCCACGGACGTCGGGCCCTCGATCGCCACGCCCGGGCCACCGGCCAGCAACGCCGTGACGACCGCCATCATTCGCAGCATCCCGTCGCTCATCTGCCGAGCCGGTACCGTGACCGTCCTGCCGTCCTTCACCTCGCTGAGAGCCAGCATCACCTCACCGAACTCGCCGCGACCCACCTCCAGCGCACGAACCTCGTGCTCGGGAAGGTCCTTGATGACCTCGACGAGTTCCGCGAAGCGGGCGTTGTCGCCGCGCCGCAGCCGAGCGATGGTCGCTGACAGGTTCTCACCGTTGCGACGGAGGACGACGTCCTGCTCCGGCACGTACTGCCGCATCAGCTGGGGGACCGGATCCAGGTGGAAGACACCGCCGAGGACAGCGAGGGCGACCTCGGCGGCTTCGAGCACGTGGCGCTCCGCCGCGGTCTTGCCCCCCAGACGCAGGGGGAGCTGAGCGGTCAGCAGGTGCGTCGCGCGGAAGATGTAGTGCGGATTGCGCCCTCGCCTGTTGTTCCAGACTTTCGCCTCGATGTCTGCCCGCTGCGGGTCGGCTTGAGCCGTCTCGAGAAGAGTCCGCAGCCTTCCGTCCACGTGCGCCGTGAGAACCTCCCGCAGGATCTGCACTTGGGGCCGAACCTGGATCTCGAGGTCGAGCCGCACCTCCCCGGCGTCACGCGCAATGGTGACTCCGAGCTCAAGGTGTCCGACCCGATCGGCGTGCAGCCCTCGATGCCGCCGCGCACGGGCCCCGCATCGCGGCGGGCGCCGTCGAGGGCGTCGCGGATCTCGCCGCCTCTGGCCAGCCGGGACAGCACCTCCAGGGCGTCCAGCGCGTTGGACTTGCCGCCGCCGTTGCGCCCGATCAGCACCGTCAGCGGCGCGAGCGGGAGTGCGACGTCGCGGTACGACTTGAACGACGTCAGACGCAGCTCGGTGAGGCGGCCGGCGGCCATTCGGCCAGCGTAAAGCCCTTGGTACCGGCGGATTCCCGCTGGGTTGCCATAGCCCGGCGCACAGCCACCCACAGCGGATCGGGGAGTTGTCCACAGTTTCCTCAAACCGCCTCGCGCAGGCCGCTGCCTCATCAACCTCGTCGCATGACGAACTTCGCTGAAGCACCGCCTCTAATAATGACCGACGCCGACGTGCTGGCGCGCGTCGAGCAACTGGTCGGACCCGCCGCGACCGACCACAGGCTCTGGATCATGTGGGTCGATGGCGACGGCCGGCAGGCGCCGGTCGTCGTGCCGGTCGACGGCATACCGCGCCATCCCGGCCCGAACCAGCTCGAGGGCTCGCCGAAGTGCTGAGCAGGTTGCGCGGCGAAACTCACACCGAGTTGGGTTTATGCTCGGTTATCCTCACTCTCGAGCGCCTCGGTCTGGACGGCGTGCTGCCCGAAGATCGCCCTGAGCGGCCGCGCAACGCACCGGACATTTCATGGTAGGTGCCTCGGTGCCTGGTTTCCGAGCAGCTCAGCGCTCGTCGATCCGCCGGGCGCCGAGCTGCTCGGCGAGCAGCTGCAGCGCGACATCCTCTGGGTCACGCCGCTCCACGCCGTCGCGGTCGGCCGCCGTTGCCTCGGCGAGCATCGCCTCGTCGTCGCCCGGCGGCGCCGTGCCCATCCCGGGAGCCGGGTCCCCAGGTGGCTCGGGCTCGGTGGGCTCCGGCGGCGGCGGGATCTCGTCGTCCCCTGCCGGTGACGCAGCGTGGCGCGGAGCGGGGCGGGCCGGCGGAGCGGGCATGGCGGGCCGCCGGCCCGATCCGCGGCGATTCGGCGGGGGATCCGGAGACCGCTGCGGTGGCCCGGCCCCGTCCACTCGCGACCCGGGATCGGCACCCGAGTGCTCGCACCGGATCTGCCAGTCGACGCCGAGCACGCCCCGCAGCGCCCCCCGGATCATGTCGACGTTGCGGTCCTCGGCGAGCCGGCGGGCCAGCGGCGCGGTGGGCAGGGTCAGCACCAGGACGTCGCCCTCCACCGCGGTCGCGGTCGCGTTGGTCAGCAGCACCTGGGTGGCGCGGCTCTGCTCGCGCACCACGTCCAGCAGTGCCTGCCAGACCCGGCGCACGGCGGTCGCATCGAGCGCGCCGACCGGAGCCGGATCGGCCGGGGTCACCTCAGCCGGCTCCGGGGCAGGGGTGGAGCTTGGCGCGGGCGCCGAATCGCGGGGCGGAACCGGCTCACGGGGCGCCGCCCGCTCCGGGCGATGGCGCGGCAGCTGCTGCGGACGCCCGTCGAGCGGTGTCGCCGAGCCCGGCGCCTCCGGGCTGCCGGCAGCGCGGATGTCCTGTCCGGGCGGGTGGTCGCCCGCCGGGCGCTCTGGGGCGATGGCGAGCCGCCGTTCCAGGCGCTCCAGCCGGTGCAAGTAAGCACCGCCGCCCTCCGCCGGATCCGCCGCGGGCAGCAGCATCCGGGCGCAGAGCAGCTCGAGCAGCAGCCTGGGCGCGGTGGCTCCACGCATCTCGGTGAGCCCGGTGTGCACGATCTCGGCGAACCGGGTGAGGGTGCCGGCGCCCAACCGGTCGGCCTGGTCAGCCATCGTGGTGAGCTGGTCCTCGGGTGCGTCCACCAGGCCGCGCCGGGCGGCGTCCGGCGCCACCCGCAGCAGCACCAGGTCACGCAACCGCTGCAGCAGGTCGGAGGCGAAGCGGCGCGGGTCGTGCCCGGCCTCGACCAGCCGGTCGATGGTGGCGAACACCGCAGCACCGTCCTCGGCCGCGAGCGCGGAGACCATGTCGTCGATCAGGGCGACGTCGGTGACGCCGAGCAGCGCCACCGCGCGGGCGTAGGTGACCCCGCTCTCGCCGGCGCCGGCGAGCAGCTGGTCCAGCACGGACAGGGAGTCCCGCGCCGACCCGCCGCCAGCACGGATCACGAGCGGGTAGACCGCCGGCTCGACGTGCACGCCCTCCTCGGCGCAGATGCCTTCGAGCAGCGCGCGCATGGTGCTCGGCGGCAGCAGCCGGAAGGGGTAGTGGTGGGTGCGGGAGCGGATCGTGGCCAGCACCTTGTCCGGCTCGGTGGTGGCGAAGACGAAGACGAGGTGTTCCGGTGGCTCCTCGACAATCTTGAGCAGGGCGTTGAAGCCCTGGGTGGTGACCATGTGCGCTTCGTCGATGATGAAGACGCGGTAGCGCGACTCCGCCGGCGTGTAGAAGGCCCGGTCGCGCAGGTCGCGGGCGTCGTCCACGCCGCCGTGGCTGGCAGCGTCGAGCTCCACGACGTCCAGGGAACCGGGGCCCTCCGGGGCGAGCGCGATGCACGACGGGCACACCCCGCACGGATCGGGCGTCGGACCCTGCACACAGTTCAGCGAGCGGGCCAGGATGCGCGCGCTGGAGGTCTTGCCGCAGCCGCGCGGCCCGGAGAACAGGTAGGCATGGCTGACATGCCCCGAAGCCAACGCGGTGCGCAGCGGGTCGGTGACGTGCTCCTGGCCGACCACATCGGCGAAGGTCGCGGGCCGGTACTTGCGGTAGAGGGCCAGTGCCACGGCGCGAGGCTACCGGCCCCGATCGGAGGTGGGTGCAGGCTACTGGCCAGAGCGGTCCCAGTAGCCCCTGACGTACAGGAGGCGCCGGTCCACCCCGCGCTCGGCGAGCAGGTGCGCGCGAATGCGGCGAACGGTGGGGGTATGGCCGGCGAGCCAGATCCGGCCCTGCCCTTTCGGCAGTGGCGCCGCTCGCAGCGCGTCCTCCAGGAGGGTATTCATGCCCGGGACGGCGTCGGCGCGGTGCAACCAGTGCACCTCCGCTCGGGCGGGTCCGGACACCGGCTGCTCCTCCGCGGAATCGGCGATCTCGAGGTACACCACGGCGAGGGCATCGGCGGGCAGGGACCCGACCATCGCGAGGATGGCGGGCAGCGCGGACTCGTCACCGCCGAAGAGATGCCAGTCGGCGCCCGGATCGGGGCGGTAGCGTCCGCTGGGTCCGACGAACTCCAACCCCTGCCCGGGGCGCACCTGCCGGGCCCAGTTCGCCGCAGGACCGTCGCCGTGCAGGACGAAGTCGATGTCCATGCTCGGCTGGTCCGGGTCGGCGTCGCGGACGGTGTAGTCACGGCTCACCAGCAGCCCGGCCGGGTCCGGAACGTAGATCTTGACCGACTGCCCGGGCACCGCGGCTAACCCGCGCAGGCCCTCGCCGCCGAGGCGCACCCGAATCATCCGTGGGGTCAGCCGAGTCACCGAGGTCACGACTGACGCGGTGCTCGCCATCGGCCGGCGCGCTCCACCGAGGGGGCGCATCCCACTCCCTCTCCAGGCCCGGACAGCAGGGGGACCCCGCGCACCCGTCAGGGCCCGTTGACCCTTGCTGCCTTCCGGCCCTGGGGGAGTTCACAGGATGGACGCCGCGCGGGGTCCATCGGCCAGTGTAGTGGCCCATGGCCGAAGCCGCGTCACCTCCGGCTGGCCGCACGTGGGTGGGCGAATGGCGTCTTGCCCCACGGCTTGTAGACAGCCAGCGCGGTCGCGACGAGCAGTGCGACGATCGAGACGCTGGGCGGGAAGAGGAGGTCGACGGGCAGGTTGCCGAGCTGGTCGCGGCTGAGGCCAGCCGCGCCGGCCTGCTCGGCGCGGCCGGCCACCTCGGCGACTCGAGGCCTCAGCAACAGGATCACCAGCGTGGTCAGCACCACCGTGATGACGAGTTTCACCGTCAGCCACCAGTACCGGACGATCCCCCAACGCGTGCCGGCTCCCAGCAGCAGGCCGGTGGCCAAGGTGAGCACGCCGGCCGGCACGAGCAAGACGATCGTAAAGGCACCGATGGCGAGATAGCTGGCGGCGACGGTTCTCGGGTCGGTGCTGGTGAGCGCGGTCAGGGCAAGCACCAGGAGCACGATGTCGACACCGATCCAGCTCACCGCGGTGACGATGTGCGCGGTGAGCAGCCCCTTGCGAAGGGCGGGCGAGAGCTGTCGGGCGGTCCGCTGCCGGCGGGCCGGACCGGTTGCCCGGGCCGAGCCGCGCCCGGGCGGGTCGCTCGTCACCGGCGCACTGCGCTCGCTCGAGGCGGCGTTGATTTCGGTCATGGGATCGATGGTGACCCCTCCGGCCTGCTGCCGCGTCGGTTTGCTGGCGGCTTCGCACGTACTCCCCGGAACGTAGCTGGGACAGTGCACATTCGCTCCCCGGACGACCCGGGCATCCCGCGCCGTCATGACATCTCGCGCAGCGCGCTCGGCCCTCGACCTGCCGTTTTGGCTGGTAGGAAGCCTCTCCGGTACCCTGCCGGGTGGAGGATTCGCATAGTGGCCTAGTGCGCACGATTGGAAATCGTGTTGGGTGTTACAGCCCTCGCGGGTTCAAATCCCGCATCCTCCGCCACCCTGACCAGGAGAAACATCGGATGCCCGCGATCATGGGTGCCCGGTGTTGCTCGTCTGTACGACGCCAGGGTCTCAGTTTGGGGCTCAGTAGCCCCCTCTCAGAACGTGTTGAGAGGGGTTAGGTGGGGCCTGGCCTCGAGGGGGCACCACGTCGTGGGACTGGATGCCTCCCCCACCATGGCCTACGCCGCCCGCCAACCAACCCGCCCGCGGCCATTAGTGGTCGATGCGGCTGTCCCGGTCCGGACGGTCGTGCCAGTTATCGGCTCTCGTTTTCTGCTGCTTGATCGAGGGCAGTGAGGTAGGTGCGGACGTCCTCGACGTCGGGGACGCCGAGGTTGGTGTAAGCGGCCAAGGCTTTGCGCCAGTGGTGGCGGGCCTGGTCGAGATCGCCGTCGGCCTGGTGGGTGAGAGCAAGGCCGTTATGGGCGCGGGCTTGCTCGTACCTGGCTCCGATCTGGCTGGCCAGGGTGAGGGCGGCGGCGTGGTAGGCGCGGGCCTGGTCGGGTTGACGAATGCTAAGCAGGGTTTCCGCAACGCGGTTGAGAGCGTAGGCCTCACCGTGTGGGTGGTCCACCTCGCGGAATAGGCCCTGGGCCTGTTCGTGGTGGTCGGTGGCCTGCTGGTAGTGGCCCTGCCGGCGGTAGACGGTGCCGAGGTCGAGCAGTGCATAAGCTTCGCCGACCCGGTCGCCGAGCTCGCGGGCGAGGGTGAGTGCCTGCTGGAGGTGGCCGGTGGCCTGCTGGTAGTGGCCCTGCCGGCGGTAGACGGTGCCGAGGGCGAGCAGTGCATAAGCTTCGCCGACCCGGTCGCCGAGCTCGCGGGCGAGGGTGAGTGCCTGCTGGAGGTGGTCGGCGGCCTGCCGGTAGTGGCCCTGGTCGCGGTAGACGGTGCCAAGGTCGAGCAGCGAATAAGCTTCGCCGACCCGGTCGCCGAGCTCGCGGGCGAGGGTGAGTGCCTGCTGGAGGTGGTCGGTGACCTGCTGGTAGTGGCCCTGCCGGTGGTAGACGGTGCCGAGCGTGCTCAGCGCGCGGACTTCCCCGACACGGTCGCTGATCTCGCGGGCGAGGGTGAGTGCCTGCTGGAGGTGGTCGGCGGCCTGCCGGTAGTGGCCCTGTTGCCGATAAATGCGACCGAGGTTGTTCAGTGCGTCGGCTTCGCCGGCGGGCTTGCCGGTGTGGCGGGCTGCGTGCAAGGCATAGGTGTGGATAGTCAGGCCGTCGGAAAAGTGGCCACTGACAAGCAGGTAGCGGTAAAGGGTGGTGGACAGCTGGACGGTGTGGCCAGGCCAGCCCCGGGTGGCGGTGTAGGCGGTGACAGCAACCAAGTTAACCCGCTCGGCGTCCAGCCAGGCCCGGGCAGTGGCCGGGTCGGGCATCGGCGGGGTAGGTGTGGCCGGTGGGCGGACGTGGGGTCGGCGGTGTCGCTCAGCAGGGATAAGGGTGTCCATTGCGGTGGCGGCGGTAGCCAGGTAGTGATCGAACAGGCGGGTCAACGCCGCCTCTCGGTTTGTCTTGGAGTCCTCGACGGTGGCGAGGTGAGTGGCGTAAGCGCGTAGCAGGTCGTGCATGCTGTAGCGGCCTGGGCGGGGGGCTTGGATCAGATGCGCGCGGGCCAGCATGTCTACGATCTGCTGGGCTTGGTCACGGCCGGTGTTTGTCAGAGCGGCGACAGCCCAGGGATCGAAGTCGGGGCCGGGGTGCATGCCGAGCAGCCGAAACACTCGCGCCGCGCTAGATGGGAGAAGTTGGTAGGACCAGGAGAACACCCCGCGCACTGCGGTATGCGCATCGCCACCGGCATCTAGCAACTCGAGCCGCCACTGCTCATCGCCCAGCTCGCTGACCAACTGGGCGAGGCTGGTGGTCGGGCGGGTGGCGGCGAGTTCGGCGGCCACCCGTAAAGCCAACGGCAGTCGGGCACACAGCTCAGCCAGCATGGCGGCGGCTTCTGGTTCGGCCTCAACTCGTCCGCCGATCAATGCTGCGAGCAGAGCGACCGCATCCTCGTGTGGGAGCAGGTCCAGGTCAAGGCGGTGGGCGCCGTGGCGGGCTACCAAGCCCGGTAGGGAGTCCCGACTGGTCACCACCACCACACACGTGGGGGCGCCGGGCAGCAGCGGGCGGACCTGCTCGACCGAGGAGGCGTTGTCCAGCACGACCAGCATTCGCCGCCCATCCAGCAGACTCCGATAGGCGGCGGCGCGTTCCTCCACCTCCAGCGGGATGACTTCGCCGGCCACGCCCAACGCGCGCAGGAACCCCGCCAGCGCGTCGGTCGCCGACAACGGTTGGTCGGGGTCGAAGCCACGCAGGTTGACATACAACTGCCCGTCGGGGAACGCCGCCCGGACCTGATGCGCCCACCGCAACGCCAGCGCGGACTTGCCTACTCCCGCGGTGCCGGACACTGCGGAGATCACCACCGCCGTCGGGGTCTCACCCACCGTGGCAAGGAGGCGGTCCAGCTCAGCCAGCTCCGCCGCCCGCCCTGTGAAAACCTTCACGGCGGCTGGTAGTTGCGCTGGCCCCATGGGCGTAACGTCCGGCCCCGATGGGCTGGGCGGCACAGGTTGACGTTTGAGCTCGCCGTAGACCGCGAGAAGCACGTCGTATCGACGTCGCCACACCTCTACCACGCGCCCGTCGTTGCCGCTGCAAGCCCGGACCAGCGGTTCGACCAGCCGGTCCCACTCCGGCGGCCGACTGATCCGACCATCCAAGATCTCATACAGCTGCGAGCGGCTATACCTCACTCGACGGGCCAGCACCGCCCGGTCCAGCCCGCGACGCTCCACCAACCGTCTCAAGTCAGCGCAGAACTCCGCAACCGGACCCCCGCTCGTCTGTCCTGCCACGTAGCGTCCCCTGTCCGGTGCAGTCTGCCACCACACCATGCCCACCCAAGGTAACCAGCGTCAATGCACGGCCAGACCGGGCCTTGTCCGGTTTCCCGACCTCGTCGATCAATCCCGCTGGCTTGGCGCGCCGGCGGACATGCTGGGCTGTACCGAGCTCTCGGTGCTCGCGACCGCAGTGCTGGCCGCCGTCGCCGTCCGGTAGCGCCCTTCAGTGCCACTGGGTCTACCCTCTCGGCCGTGATCTTGAGTCCCGATGTGTCCAGTTCGGAGCAGCAGCAGGGCTACAGGCGGGACGGCTATCTGCTCGTTGAGCGGTCCTTCACTGCGACCGAGTGCGAGGCTCTCCGCGAGGAGGCCGACCGGCTGGCGACGTGGCACCAGGTCATTCGCCCCGACAATCTCAGGACGGAGATGTGGCGGCTCGAGGGACGCGTGGGGGTCAACAAGTACGATCCCGTTGTCGACGTCTCCCCCGTATTTGCTGACGTCGCGGCCGATGCTCGGCTAACCGACGTAGTGGCCTCGCTCTTTGGCGAGAGTCCGCTCCTTTTTAAGGACAAACTGATTTTCAAGATGCCAGGACATGGAGGCTTCGGTCCTCACCAGGATCACACGTGGTATCGGTGCTTTCCGTCTAACCTGATCGCCGCCATAGTTAGCATCGACACTGCGGATGAGGCCAACGGCGCGCTCGAGGTAGCGGCTGGTTATCACCGCAAGGGCAACCCGGTTCCCGAGAATGAGGTTCGCGATTTGAGTGCGGGCGAAAGCCCGCCGGAGACCGCCTGGCAAACGGTGATCACTGGGGCAGGAGACGTCCTGTTCTTCGACGGCCTGCTGCCTCACCGCTCCGGCCCCAACATCAGCGACCGGCCCCGGCGAACCTTATACCTGACTTTCAACCCCGGTCGGTACGGGAATCTCTACGGCCGGTACTACGCTTACCGTCGCACTTTGATGCTGCAGTCCAACGGGCCGTCGCGCGGCAATTTCTACGTCGCCCCGGAGTTCCGGGACACGGCTGACTACTACCCGGCAATCCCCAGTTTGGATCAGAAGATCCAGGAGCCTGGATGACCCCAGGGTTTCCACTACTGACGTTCCTGTGGGCGCCTGATCCTCGGGATTGAGCACATGGTGATCGAGTCGGTGGAGATGGAACCCGACGGTCGGGGTGGGCCATCGTCCTCCCCGGCCGCGTCGCTTGGGTCTGCCCATATCAGTCCGCCCACCTGCGCCGCGATGGCAGCCACGAACTCGTTCGGCACGTGCATGTACCGCTTCGCCACAGAGGCATCCGACCAGCCCATGATCTGCATGACGGCCGGCAACGGAACCTTGAGCACGAGCAGCATGGTCGCTGCCGTGTGTCGGGCGTCGTGTAGCCGCGCCGTGCGCACCTTCGCCCGGCGGAGCAGCGCCTTCCACGCCTCATAGTCAACGGTCGGGTGCACCGGACCGCCCAGGTGGTTGGTGAACACCCAGTTGTCCTCGCGCCACAGGTCGCGGCCCGTGCGCGCTCCACTGCCTGACGTTCGCGGTGCCGTTCGATCGCATGTGCCACCGGGTGCGGGATTCCTACCGTTCGCCGACCGGCGCGGGACTTCACGTCGGTAGTGGCCACTCCCCCGCCGTGCCGCGCCGGGCAGTGCGCGCCGTACTTTCGGCCGCACCGCTTCTCGGGTGGGCAGCCATGCTGCCACACGAACTGCTGCACTGCCCGACGCACGGTCATGGTCGCTGACACAATGTGTCGGAGCGGGCAAGCTTGGGCGGCCGTAGGGCGGCACTTGGTGTTCTTGGCGCAACCGTGCTGCCACTGAATGTCCACATCGTCCCATTGCAGCCCCAGCGCTTCCCCTCGGCGTAGTCCCATTGTTAGCGCGACGACGAACCGGGCACCGTTGCGCACGTCCTCGGCGGCGTCGAGAATCTGCCTGGCCTCGTCGACTGTGAATGGGATGATCTCCTCCTCCTCAACTCGTGGAGGCTTGGCGACGTTCGCCGGGTTCTCGACGATGTGTCCCCGCCGTACAGCCTCGTTGAAGGCGACACGCACGGTGCGGTGAACCAGATGAACCGTGGCCGGTTTGAGCGCCTTGCCGTGAGGGTCCTGCAAGGACTTATACAGCTTTTCGAGGTGCTCGGGCTGTAGGCCGTCAAGACGGTGAGCACCCAGACCGGGAATCGCATGGTTGTAGACGGACGAACGGTATCCGACCATAGTGGTACGCCGAACGGTCGGTGCCGCGATGCTTTCGACCCAATGCGTGAGCCACTTCTCAACTGTCCATCCGCGCCCCGGGGTTCTCACTTTGCCGGAGTCGCGTTTCTTCTCCAGGTCGCGGACTGCGCGAATGACGTCGGTTTCCTTCTTGCGCTTGGAAATCGTGTTGGGTGTGACAGCCCTCGCGGGTTCAAATCCCGCATCCTCCGCCACTCGGTCCTGCTGCTCGGTCAGTCCCGGTCTTGCTTCCGGCGAGCAGCACCTGCGCGACCAAGAGCGGGTCGTCTGTCATCGGCACATGACCGCATCCGGGTAACCGGACGAGCTCCACCTGCGGGATCAGTGCGGTCACCATCGCGGCCCGTGGCCGGCGCAGCAGCCGGTCCCGGTCACCCCAGGCGATGGTGACCGGGACACCGTCGATCGGGTCCTCGAACGTGACGTGCTCCGCGGCGGCGAGGGTTGGGGCAAACGCCGGCGCCTCGGCGAACGCGCGGGCGTCATCGAGCACCACCTGCGGGTCGAGCAACCAGGGGCGGGCGACGAAAACGCTGGTCAGCAGGGCGCGCCCGGCTGGGGTCCCCACCAGACGCTCCATCACCGATGGTGAGGTCCGGCATGCGGCCCGGTGACAGGCACCCAACAGCGCCAGCGTCCACGCGCGCTGCCGAGCGGTCCACAGCCCGGCCGGGGACAGGGCCGTCGCGCTGCGCACCAGGCCGTGGTGAGCCAACACCAGCGAGACCAAACCACCCATCGAGTTGCCCCCGACGTGCGGCCGATCCAGCCCGAGCCGGTCGAAGAAGGCCACCAGCACGTCGATGAGCGACTCCAGCTCATGGGGCACGGAGTCGGGCAGCGGCGGTGACTGCCCGAACCCGGGAAGGTCCACGGTGACGACCTCGCGCTCGCTGACCAGCGCGCCGGCCACTGGATCCCAGGCCTGGCGACGGTGCCCCGCGCCGTGCAGCAGCACCAACGGGGGCCCGTGCCCACAGCGATCGTAGGCCAGCTCCACAGTGCTTGACCGTACTGTGCTCGACAATGCTGGGGGCGATCCGGATGACGGCGTCAGGCGCCGATCCGCGAGGATCATCGCGTCGGCGTCGGGAAGGGTGGTTCCATGGACGTGACCACGCTCGCGGCCAGTGTCGCCGACCTTCGGGCGGCCCGCATGCAGATGGCGCTGTCACTGGGTTGGCACATCGTCGTCGCGTGCTTCGGCGTCGGCATGCCCGCCATCACGCTGATCGCCGAATGGCGTGGCCAGCGCAGCGGCGATCCGGTCTACCGGTTGCTGGCCCGTCGCTGGGCCAGGGCGATGGGGGTCCTGTTCGCGGTCGGCGCGGTCTCCGGCACGATCCTGTCCTTCGAGATGGGCATCCTCTGGCCCGGGTTCATGGGGACCTACGGCGAGGTGATCGGATTGCCGTTCGCGCTGGAGGGCATCGCGTTCTTCCTCGAGGCGATCTTCCTCGGCATCTACCTCTACGCCTGGGACCGGCTGCCGCCGCGCCAGCACCTGCTGTCCGGCATCCCGATCGTCATCGCGGGAGTGGCCAGCGCGTTCTTCGTGGTCACCGCGAACGCCTGGATGAACCAGCCGACCGGGTTCGACCAGGAAGGGGGCCGGCTGGTCGCGGTCGACCCGTGGGCGGCGATGTTCAACCCCGCGACGCCCCCGCAGACCGTCCACATGATCCTGGCGGCGTTCATGGTGGCCGGGTTCGGGATGGCGAGCGTCTACGCGGTCGCGATGCTGCGTGGCCGTCGGGACCGCTACCACCGGCTGGGGTTCCTCATTCCGTTCACCGTGGCGGCGGTGATCACACCGGTGCAGATCGGCGTCGGCGACTGGGCGGCGCACTTCGTCGCGAACAACCAGCCGGTGAAGCTCGCCGCCATGGAGGGGATCTTCGACACGCAGCGTGGTGCGCCGCTGCACGTCGGCGGAGTCGCCATCGACAACGAGATGCGTTACGCGCTGGAGATCCCCAGCGGGCTGTCGTTGTTGGCACACTTCGACCCGAATGCCGAGATCATGGGACTGAACGAGGTGCCGCCGGGCGACCGCCCACCGGTCAACGTCACGCACCTGGCGTTCCAGACGATGGTGGCGATCGGGTTCGCACTGCTGGCCTGGGTCGCGTGGGCGGCAGTGACCTGGCTGCGCCGGCGTGACCTGCCCCGGTCGCGGTGGTTCCTGCGCGCCGGGGCGGTGTCTGGAGTAGCGGCCGTGGTCGCGTTGGAGGCCGGCTGGGTGACCACCGAGGTCGGCCGGCAGCCCTGGATCGTCTACGGCATCCAACGGACCGCCGACGCGGTCAACCCGGCGCCCGGCCTGGTGTACGGCTTCGCGCTGGTTGCGGCGGTATATGTGATCCTCACCATCGGCACGGTGTACGTGCTGCGCCGGCTGTCCCGGGACAAGCCGGTGCCGCTTGCTCCGCAGGAGCGCGACGTCATCGAGCAACCGGTCCCCTGACGAGGTACGCGATGGGGCTACCCGAGATCATGTTGACCGTCACGTGGCTTGGCCTGACCGCCTACGTGCTGTTCGGCGGGGCCGACTTCGGTGGCGGGATCTGGGACCTGCTCGCCGGTGGCACCGAGCGGGGCCGCCCGCAGCGCGAGCTGATCGAGCACTCGATCGGCCCGGTGTGGGAGGCCAACCACGTCTGGCTGATCTTCGTCATCGTGCTGATGTGGACCGGCTTCCCCTCGGTGTTCGGCGCGATCGCCTCGACGCTCTACATCCCGCTGACCCTGGTGGCGCTGGGCATCATCGCCCGCGGCTCGACGTTCGCGTTCCGCAAGGTCAGCACTGACGTGTCGCGACAGCGGTTGTTCGGGGCGACGTTCGCCTTCTCCTCCCTGCTGACCCCGTTCTTCCTCGGCACGGTGGCCGGCGCCATCGCCAGCGGCCGGGTGCCACCCGGCATCGCCGTGGGTGACCTGGTCGGAAGCTGGCTCAACCCGACGTCGCTGGTGACCGGGCTGCTCGCCGTCGGCATCACCGCCTACCTCGCCGCGGTGTACCTCACCCGCGACGCCGAACGCACCGGCATGGCAGAGCTCGCCGAGCAGTTCCGCCTCCGGGCGTTGGTGGTCGGCGTGGTTCTGGGCGGTCTGTCATCAGCCGGGCTGCTGGTGCTGCGTGCTGACGCGCCGCGGCTCTACGCAGAGCTGACCGGCGGGGCCGGGCTGCCGCTGGTGGCTCTGTCGGTGGTGGCCGGGGTGGCGTCACTGCTGCTGCTGTGGTGGCGGCGCTACCTGGCGGTGCGGCTGACGGCGGCGCTGGCCGTGGTCGCGCTGCTGTGGGGCTGGGCGGCGGGCCAGTTCCCGAACCTGCTGCCGGGTGTCACCGTTGGACAAGCCGCCGCGACGCCGGCGGTGCTGCTCGCCACCCTCATCGCGCTCGCGGTGGGTGGTGCGCTGCTCGTGCCGTCCCTGTGGTGGTTGTACGCGACGTTCCAGCGTTCCGAGAAGGCCGCGTAGCTCCGGCGTTGTGATTGACAGCCCGGATGCGCCCGCTCGCTGACCCGGCTGACACCCGGGGAACTACGCCTGGCGCAGGACGGGATCGGCGCCTGGGACGAAGGGGCGAAGCGACTCGCACAGCTCGGTGATCGCCGCCGCGGCCTGCGGCCACGTCGTGTCCCTCGGGTACGTGGTGAAGACCACGACGATGCTGCGCTTGCCGGAGCCGACCGTGCCGGTGGTGTGCAGCAGCGGGCTGGCGAAGTCCGGCTGCGGGTTCGGCTCCTCCTTCGTGGCGGGCATCGGGCCGGCGTACTCACCCATACCGGCGCGATCCTCGAAGCAACGTTGCTCGTCCGGCACCGTCGCGCCCCAGCCCGACCAGCCCTGCTTGACCCCCCACGGCCGGGCGAACGCCTGGGGGATGCCGAAGGACTGGTCCCGGCCGTCCTCGGCGCACCGGGTGGCCGCGTACAGGTTGCCCAGGATGAAGTCGCGATACTTCCCCGGCGCCACGTCCAGGATGTAGTTGTAGATCTTCACGACGTCCGCTGCCGAGGTGACCGTGTAGCCCCAGATTCCTGGCTCCTCAGGTGGCGAGGTGTCCGTCAGCCCGATGAGCGCGGTCATCCGGTCGATCACCTCGGTGTAGCCGTTGCGCACCCAGAACGCGCTCGCCGCGTAGTCCCAGCTGCTGCGCAGCATCGTCCGCAGCGCGAGAATCTCCTGGCGCTGCTCGTCAGTGGTGGCCCTTGCCAGGTCGAGCTCGGGATCGTGCTGGATGAGCTCGTCCAGCGCGATGAGCAGCTTGACCACCGAAGCCGCGCGGAACAGGGCGTGGGGGTCCCGGGTGGCCGTGAACTCGCCCCGCTCCCGGTCGTACACCACGAAGCTGGCCGTGACGCCGTCCGGCACCGGCACGGCCGCCCCGGCACCGGCGGCGTCACCGGGATCGGCGACAGCCGGGGACGTTCCGACGACGGCGGCCGCGGCACAGACGAGCAGGATCGCAACGACGCTGCGCACGATTTTCATCGCAGGGACATTAGCCCATTCCCACAGACGGACCTCCCCCGTTGTGCCACGCCGAGACCGTCACCCGAGCCCGCAAGTCCTGCTCGAGCCAGTCGCGCACCCTGCGCAACAAGTCGTCCCGGAGCTGCGCAGGCGCAGACCCGCTCGGTGGCCAGCTGGTTGGGCGCACCGGATCTAGCAAGGCCGATGATGCTCTCCGACTTAAGACCGGTGATGGCGGTAGCGGTGGGATTTGAACCCACGGAGGGCGTGAACCCTCACACGCTTTCGAGGCGTGCTCCTTAGGCCGCTCGGACACGCTACCGCCCACGAGGGTAGCGGAGTCGTCGTCAGATCCGGAGCCCGGTGCTGTTCGCGGCGCAGGCCGAGAAGCGGGCGGCCGAGCGGCTGGACGTGGCCGCTCCGCTCGCGGTCCGGCGGCACCCGCCGGACGCGCTGGCCGTGCCAAACGCTATGGCTTCCGTGATGGCTGCGATCCGGCACGTGGTGCGGGAATTGAATGATGCCGACGGGCAGCGGCTCGTCGAGATTCAAGCAATCTCACTGGTGAAATGACACCACATCATCGATCCACGGGTGGATCCGCCGCCCTACTGGCCGAGAAGGGCTGGAGCTGCGCCGCGGTCCCGGAAGCGGTAGCTGGTCAGCTGGGGTGAGTGCTGGTGATAGCCCGGCGCCGGTGGTGGAGAGCTTGCGGAGGGCGTCGAGCTTGTCGAGTCCCCACTTGATAGCGGTAGAGAAGGCCGCGTAGCTCCGGTGGGTGGTGTGACAGCCGGGATGCGCCAGGTCGCTGACCGGCTGGCGCCCTGGACCGCCGACCTCGACTGCGGTGCCGGACGAGGGTGCTGCCGTGGCGGACGTTGCACATGTGGGATGGGTGCGATCTTGCCGGTCTCGGCATTGGAGCCCACGATCGGCGGGGTCACGGCGACTGTGCTCACCTCGGTGCCGCGCGGCGGTACCGTCGGCTGTCGTGGCGGGTGACGATGCCCTGTTCGATGACGGGCTGTTCGACGACGGGCTGTTCGCGGCGCAGGCCGAGGAGCGGGCTGCCGAGCGGCTGGACGCGGCCGCTCCGCTGGCGGTCCGGATGCGTCCGGCGAGCCTGGACGAGGTGGTGGGTCAGGAGCACGTGATCGCCCCGGGCACCCCGCTGCGCCGGCTGGTGGAGGGGGGTGGCGGCGCGTCGGTGATCCTCTACGGCCCGCCCGGGACCGGGAAGACCACCCTGGCGCGGCTGGTGTCGCAGGTGACCGGGCGCCGGTTCGAGGCGCTCTCGGCGCTGTCCTCCGGCGTCAAGGAGGTCCGCGCGGTGATCGATGCTGCCCGCCGTCGTCTCGGCCGCGGCGGCGCCGCGACGTTCACCGTGCTGTTCATCGACGAGGTGCACCGGTTCTCCCGTACCCAGCAGGACGCGCTGCTCGGCGCGGTCGAGGACCGGGTGGTGCTGTTGGTCGCCGCCACCACGGAGAACCCGTTCTTCTCGGTGGTCTCCCCGCTGCTGTCGCGCTCGCTGGTGCTGCAACTGCACCCGCTCTCCGACGACGACGTGCGCACGCTGGTGCGCCGCGCCGTCACCGATCCGCGCGGCCTGGGCGGTGCGGTCACGCTCGATCCCGATGCCGAGGACCACCTGGTGCGCCTCGCGTCCGGTGACGCGCGGCGGGCACTCACCGCCCTGGAGACGGCGGCCGAGGCGGTGACGTCGGGCACGAAGCCAGGAGAGGTCGGTTCCACGGTGGACCTCGCGACGCTGGAGTCCACCGTGGACAGGGCGGCGGTGCGTTACGACCGCCAGGGTGACCAGCACTACGACGTCACGAGTGCCTTCATCAAGTCCATCCGCGGATCCGACGTGGATGCCGCGCTGCATTACCTGGCGCGGATGGTGGAGGCGGGTGAGGACCCGCGGTTCATCGCGCGCCGGCTGGTGGTGCACGCCAGCGAGGACATCGGGATGGCGGATCCCACCGCGCTGCAGACCGCGGTGGCGGCCGCGCACGCCGTCGCGTTCATCGGGATGCCCGAGGGGCGGCTCGCGCTCGCCCAGGCCACCGTGCACCTGGCCACCGCGCCGAAGTCCAACGCCGTCATCGCCGGCATCGACGCGGCGCTCGCCGACGTCCGCGCCGGCGCGACCGGCACCGTGCCGCCGCACCTGCGGGACGGGCACTACGCGGGCTCGGCCACGCTCGGGCACGCCCAGGGCTACCGGTACCCGCACGACGAGCCCGGTGGTGTGCTGGCCCAGCAGTACCCGCCGGACGAGCTGGCCGGGCGGGACTACTACGAGCCCCGCGGGCACGGCGCCGAGCGGGAAATCGCGGAGCGGTTGCCCAAGCTCCGCCGGATCATCCGCGGTGAATGACGTCCAAGACGCCAGTGGCGGCCACTGGCTAACCTTTCCCGCATGAAGCTGCGCCCTGCCGTCGTCGAGCTGGTCGTGTCCGACATGGCCGCCACCCTCGCCTTCTACCGCCGGTTGGGTTTGGACGTCCCGGCCGAGGCCGACGACCAGCCGCATGCGGAGGCCGATCTCGGCGGCGGGATGCGAGTGGCCTGGGACACCGAGGACACCATCCAGTCCTTCGACCCGGGCTGGTCCCCGCCCGCGAGAGGCGGCCATCGGGTCGGGCTCGGCTTCGCCTGCGACAGCCCGGCCGAGGTCGACGCCGTCTGGGCAGAGCTGACCAGCGCCGGCTACGAGGGCCACCTCGCGCCGTGGGACGCCTTCTGGGGTATGCGCTACGCCGTGGTCCACGATCCCGACGGCACCCCGGTCGACCTGTTCGCCCCGTTGGCTCCGGCCTAGCTCCCGCAGCAGTCCCGCCGGCGTGGTCTCGTCCCTTCGGCGCCCTCCGAGCGGGGGCAGTCAGTGGCGTCGACCGATCGCGACGAACCCACCGAGGAACATCGTCGGCCGCTGCTCTGATGCGTCCAGGGCAGCTCGGCCTCGGCCTCGCACGCCCGCTGCGCCATCCACTGGTAGCGGGCCACCTCGTCGTCGCCGAGCCGCAGCGCGTACTGCCCCATGAGCCCACTGCCCCTTCGGTGACCGTTTGGTTGATTGCACCACCGCACGGCTCGTCGGCCAACAGCTTTCTTCCCGCCATGCCACCACGGGTAGGTGTCGCGGGAGCAGTATCTCCGAGGCCGGCGTCATCCCATGCTCTTGGCGCCGTCCAGTGACTCGCGGAGGATGTCGGCGTGCCCGGCGTGCTGGGCGGTCTCGGCGATGATGTGCAGCAGCACCCGGCGAGCCGACCAGCGCGCACCCGGCTCGAACCAGGGCGCCTCCGGCAGTGGCTGGGAGACGTCGAGGTCGGGCAGGGTGGCCACGAGTTCGTCGGTGCGGCGCGCGACCTGCTCGTAGTGCTCGAGCACCCTGGTGAGGGTCTCGCCGGGCAGCATCTGGAACTGCGCGGGCCATCCCTCGGTGTCCCATTCCCCGGAGCCGTGGGTCATGGCGTCCGGGCCGCCGAGGATGAAGTCGACCCACTTCGACTCGACGTCGGCGACGTGCTTGATCAACCCGCCCAGGCACAGCTCGCTGGCGGTGGTGCGCTGCGCCGCCTGCTCGTCGTTGATGCCCCGGACCGGGACGCGCAGGAAGTGCCGATGGTTCACCAGCGTCTCCAGCAGGTCGGCCCGCTCGCCGATAGCGATCGTCTCGGTGGTGATCGTCTCGGTGGTGGTCATGGTGTCCGCCTTTCCTTGGGTGGTCCGTCGATGAGAACGTTACGAGCCTCAAGTGCCACTTTCTGACCTCAATTTCGGGAGACTTCGGAACATGGCGAACACGAGCTCCCGCGCGCTCCGGCTGCTGTCGTTGCTGCAGACCCACCGGTACTGGCCGGGGGTGGAGCTGGCGGAGCGGCTCGAGGTCTCCGTGCGGACGCTGCGCCGCGACATCGACCGGCTGCGCGAGCTGGGCTACCCCGTGCAGGCGCACCGCGGTGTCGACGGCGGCTACCAGCTCGCCGCGGGTGCCGCGCTACCGCCGCTGGTCCTCGACGACGAGGAGGCCGTCGCCCTCGCCGTCGGCCTGCAGGCAGCCGCGCAGGGTGCCGTCGCCGGCATCGCGGAGTCGTCGGTGCGCGCGCTCACCAAGGTGGTGCAGGTGATGCCGCCGCGGCTGCGGCGCCGGGTCGAGGCGCTGCGCGCGATGACGGTGCCTGCGGCGTGGGGCAGCTCCGGCCCGAGCGTCGACCCGGGTGTTCTCACCGCCGTCGCGCAGGCGTGCCGGGACACCGAGCGCCTGGAGTTCGGCTACACCGCGGGCGGTGGCGAGCACACCGGTCGCCACGTCGAGCCCCTCCGGCTGGTCTCGCTCGGCCGCCGCTGGTACCTCGTCGCCTACGACCTCACCCGCCACGACTGGCGCAGCTTCCGCCTGGACCGCCTGGACCGGCCCCGCAACACGGGCTCCCGGTTCCGCCCGCGCGAGCTACCAGCTGAGGACGCCGCAGCGTTCGTCCGCGCGGGGATCGACCACCTCCCGGCCCCGTACGCGGTCGAGGTGCTCGTGCACGCCCCCGCCGCGGCAGTACGGGACCGAGTCGGCAGGTGGGCCTCGGTCGACGAGGTCGATGACGAGCGGTGCCTGCTGCGGATGAACACGGACTCGCTGGACTGGCCGGCGCTGGCGGTGGGCGCGGTGGGCGCGGACTTCGAGGTGCTCTCCCCGCCCGAGCTGCTCGAGCACGTCCGGGACTGGGGCCACCGGTTCAGCCGAGCAACCGGGCCGACAGCGGAGAACTACCCGATGTAGCTGCGGCCAGCGTACGCCTCGCCGACCAGCGTGGGGAGCCGGACCCATCCCTGGCGCTGCACCTGATCGACCCGGAGGTCCACCAGCCCGACGGGGTTGTCGGGGACGACGACCTCACGTGTCCCCATTGCCGGGTCGGGACCCGACCGGCGACAGCGCCGAAGGCAGTTCCACGAACTCCGCCTGCGCCCTGACGCGGCTCGCCACTCCCTGACGTAGCCGTCGCGGGTGGTGCACCCGTCAGGCGGGATCGAGACCCGGGATCGTCGCCCGCCCGATGCGCGCCCAGCCCGGCTCGACACTGGAGCGTACCTCGACCGCTGGGCGCCCGAGCTCGGTGATCCGCACCCACCGCTTCAGTCCCCCCACGTCGCGCAGCAGGTCGTTGCGCAGATACACCGGCACCCGCTCCTCCCGCACCAACAACCGGGCCGTCACGAAGGGACCGCCGGTCTGTGGGGCGTAGATTATGCCGCCCGAGTCCTCGTCATAGCTCGGCGGTGTGACACGCCACGGCGGAAGTTCTGCGGTTCCGGGGGGCAGCGCGGCGAGGGTGACGCACGGAAACAGGAAGGCCACCGGCCAGTCCACGACTGCCGTGGTGCCCGGCGGGAGCAGCTTGTTCATGGGTATGAGCTGCGGGGCTCGGGGCTCGGAGACGGACAGCGGCATCTCTTGCGGTCCACCACCGTCGGTGATGACCAGTCGCACGACCTCGCTGCCGGGGGCCACCGCCGCCGGATCGATCCGGATGTCCCTCGGCCCGGGCGCCCCCGGCGAGTCGGCCAGGGCGACGGCCGTGACGTCGGTGCCGTTCGTGGTGGCGAACTCGACGGCGACCCCGTCGCGCGGTCCGAGGTCACCGCTGAGCGTCGTGACCAGCGGCAGCTCTCCGGACCGCTGGGCGGCGGTCAGCCTGAACCACGCACTGGTCAGACTGATCGGCTGGTACCGGGCCTCGGAGCCGGTGGAGGCCCAGCCGGGCAGCCGGGTTCCGGCCAGCTCCAGGGGGACTCCGGCCTCGGGCGAGGCGGTAGCCGCTCCAGCCAGTCGAACGAAGCCTTCCGCACCCGAGGGTGCGGTCGCAGCGTCGGCAGGAGCCAGCAAGCCAACCTTCGGGTCCGGCTCGACGCGGAGGTCGTCGGCCAGCCCGCAGCTGTCGCCGGTGAGGGCGTCCACGTTCTGCCCCGCAACGGTGTAGGTATCTCGGCGCTCCACGCTGCTGCGGGTGAACGATCCGAGCTGCAACCCGACGGTGGCGAGCACCAACACCAACGCCAGGACAGCCGGGGTGGGTATCCATCCGGGCAGCTGCGGTTGACGCTGGCCGCCAGCGCGGCGCCATGCAGACCACACCACCAAGCACCCCGCCACGAGGAACCCGGCTGCCAGCGCGACACGCGACATGGGGTAGCCGAACAACACCGGAGCGACGGTGCTCCACGTGATCCCGTAGTCGGAGACGTAGGGGTACTGGTGCAGCCCGGCCAGGGCCAGGGAGCTCACGACGGTGAGCACGGCTATCCCGGCTGCGCTGCGGCGGAGAGCGCGGCCGTCACTGCCCGCGAACGAGCGAATACCGGCAGCGGACCAGGCACGCACCGCGAGGACCAGTAGTGCTGCTCCGACACCCGTCAGCGCCCCGAAATGCATCGTCCACTTCGTCGGTGTGAACGTCATCATCACCAAGGCCAGCCCGGTGGTCCACACGAGGCGACTCGCCGGTCCAGTCGCGATGCCCGCGGCATTGCGACGCCGCAACACCCATGCGAGCCCGACGATGCCAGCCAAGCCAAGCAGCACCGGGACCCGGGCCTGCAGGGCGCCCTGCCCGCTGGTGGGGTCGAGCAGCTCGGCGTAGCGGACGTACTCCTGATACCAGGGCAGGCCGCCGCCGATGAGCCTGCGCACCCTGATGGACTCGAAGACCGAGGCGTAGGTCTGATCGGCGAACATCAGCAGGAGCGCACTCGCCGGTGCCGCGAGCAGCAACACCGCGAGGGGTGCGCGATGCACGTCCGTTCGGGCCCGGACGAGTCGCAGGACGGGAAACAGCGCGGCCAGGAAAGGCGATGCGGCGATGCTGCCGGTGGGGGTGACCGCCACGGTGACCCCGAGCAGGACGAGCCCGACGAGCAGGGGCAGCAGCCGGCGGGTGGCGATACCGCGCTCGACGGCGCACCACACCCCGATGAGTCCGGCGGCGACCCACGGCTCGGGGCGCATGCCCAGATTGAAGGGCAGCCACCACCCGACGAACATGGTGGCAGCGATCCAGGGAACCGATCGCGCGGCGGCGAAGGTGCCGAGCCTGGGCAGCAGCCTGGAGAGCAGCAACCAGGTCAGCAACCCGAGCAGCACCGAGGGGATGCGCATCCACAGCGGCGAGAAGCTCACGCTAGACCACAGCGCGTAGAGCTCGTAGAAGTAACTGAACGGCGCTTCCGGAGCATTGAGCCAGCGATAGAAGTTGCCCGAGAAACCGTTCGAGCTCCGGCTTCGGACGATGCCCGTGATGTAGCCGTCATCGACGCTGATCGGGCCGATCACCGCCCACAGTCCCAGCACCGCGGCGAGCGTGACGTCGACCCACCGTGGTCGCCACCACCGAGGGGGCCCGAGCCGGAGCCTTCGGCGGCCCGAAGCAGTGCGGTCCACCGTTCGCATCGCGGCCAGGGCACCCAGCAGCGACCCCAGACACAGCAGGGCCAGCGCGAGCTTCACCGGCGTGATCGAGGTGTGGAAACGGGTGTCGGCGAGCATGCGGACCCGCATCCCGGTCCGGTCGGCAACTTCGGTGAAGATCCCCGCGACACCGGGACGGACGTCGCCGTCCACCGCAGCGATCTGCCTGCCGTCCCGGGTCAGGACCGTTCGGGTCGGGTCCGAACTGAGCGTCCAGTCGCACTGGCCGGCGGCCGGGACCGAGTCCTCGGCGATGAGCCGGTCGTAGCTGGTCACCAGCAGGGTCGTGCCCGTCACGCTGATCCGTAGGCCCGGCAACGCCGGCGCTTGCGGGTCCGGGTCCAGTGGGACGGTGGACAAAAGTACCGTCTCGCCCGGGGACTGGGCGGCGCCGCGAGCGACCGCGCAGGGAAGGGAGGCCGTGAGACTGATCGGCTGGTACGGCATCAGCGGGATGGCCGTCGCCGGTCCGCCACCGCCCGCGGACGGCCAGCTGATCTCCACCTCGGGCCGGTTGACCGGGGCGAGGGGGAACGCGAGCGCGCTGAGCAGCGCGATCACTCCGAATATCAGCACAGCGCGCCGCGCGCGACGGGAGACCTGCGCTGCGGGTGGCGCCGTGTGCGGTTCGAACACGGGTGCCAAGCGCAACGGTGACAGCACGGACGCAGGGTACGGGTCACCTGACCCACCCTCGCCGCGCCCGGTGAGGTCCCTGCCTCCCGCCACCCGCCGGACCGGGAACGCGACCGGCTTGGCAGAGTGGTCCCGACCGGCTCGCGCTGGCAGCGTCGGTGGGCCTACCCCGAGCCCGCCGGGAGCCGGCCACCACGAGGGAGGTTCTCCGATGGTCGCCGAAGGTTCCGCCGCAGTCGTGCCGACCAAGGACGACGGCTCGCCGGCACCTGACGGGACCGCAGCCCCATCGCCGGGGGAAGTGCCGAGCCGCCCCCGCGAGGCGGATCGCATCACCACCCCGCAGCGGGTACTCTCGTCCGCGCTGTGGCCGTTGGCCATCCTGACCTACCTGCACACCGTGTCGGTGGCACTGGCCAACGTTGGCGGAGTCGACTTTCAGATCATCTACGGCGGTGCGAGCGACTTCCTGCAGGGCAGGCCCGTCTACGACGACGTGGACTACCTGTTCTTTCCCGGTGGGCTGCTCCTGAGCTCGCCGATGGCCGTGGCGGTGCCGGAGACGAGTCACCTGATCTACGTGCTGCTGGCGGCACTGTGCGCGCCGGTCGCGGCGGCGGCCGTGCTGCACATGATGGGCCGGTCCTGGCGTTCCCCGCTCGGTGCCGGGGTCCTGTTCGGGCTCGGGGTCAGCGAGGCCGTCTCGGTGACGCTCCTCCTGGGCAACGTCAACACCTGGCTGGCCGCCCTCGAGGCGTTGTTCCTGCTGCTGTTCCTGCGGCGCCGCCATGCGGCGGCCGGGCTCATGCTGGGCCTCGCGATAGCGCTGAAGCCGGTGGTGGGTCCGCTGCTGTTGGTCCCGCTACTGGCCCGGCGCTGGGCCACGGCCGCGATGGCGGCGGGCATCGCCGTCGCCCTGAACGCCGTGGGTTTCCTGCTCGTCACCGACCGCGGTCAGTTCCTGAGCAACACGGTCGGGGAGCTGATGTCGGTCCGGGACCGCGCGAACAGCTCGCTCGCGGCGGCCGCGGTGCTTCTCGAGCTGCCCCCGGGACTGGTGCTGGTGGCACGCTCGGCAGTCGTGGTCCTCGTCGTTCTGGTGCTGGTGTACTCCCGCCGGGTGCAGGACGAACCGACGCGTCTCGCCGTCCAGGTCGGTGCCCTGATGCTCGGGACGTTTCTCGTCGCCTCCCTCAGCGAGATGTACTGGTCGGTGCTGCTGCTGCCGCTGATCCTCACGGTGTGCCGTCCCAGCTCCCCCATGCACTCCTGGCCCGCATGGTTGGCGGTCTACCTGTTCGCGACCCTGGACATCTGGGCGGCGCCGCAGTGGTCCCCCGTGATCGCCGACTACTACATGCAGCTGCGTCCGACCGCCGGTTGGGCGTTGCTGCTCATCGTGCTCGCCGTCTGGGTCCAGCGCTGGTGTCGCGGGGCGACGGGTACCCGGCTGCGCACCTTCGGGGCCGCCCCGGCCGCCGGTTAGCCCGAGTCCCGGCGCCCGGAGTACGCCTCGCCGGTGACCCGGGTGTCGCGGTGCCAGCCCGCCTCGGCTGCCCGCTGGACCCGGAGGTCGACCAGACCGATCGGGGGTCGTAGACGAGGTGCTCGACCTGGCCCCACGGGCGAGTCGGCGGGCCGGCCGGAAGGATCCGCGACGCGCTGCGCACCGTGGTCGCGGGGGACCCGGCCTGCACCAGCAGCCGCCGGGTCGGGTCACCGGTGCCCGCCCGGCGACAGGTAGTACCAGGTGTGGGTGGCGGTGGCGTCGAGCACCTCGCCCAGGCTGGCGTCGGCGAACCCGACCGGGACCAGCACCGTTGCGGCTGCTCCGGCCAGCAATACTGCGGTGACCCGCTCGAGCCTGCCCTGCTCGCGCAGCAGCCGCGCCAGCCACGGCAGCGACAGCACCAGCGGTGCGCCGGCGACGAGGCCGGACGGCGGCACGGTGGAAGGGTAGTCGTCGGGGCCCGAGGCGCTGACTACCCTCGACCGGCATCCACGGCAAGAGGAGACACCCGTGACCGGAGCAGCACCTGTGGTGGCCCCGCAGGCCCCGGCCAAGCTGGGCCTGCTCACCCAGCTCATCCGCTTCGCGATGACCGGTGGGCTGGCGGCGCTCGTCGACTACGGGTCCTATCAGGCGCTGCTCGCGGTGGGCCTGAACGTGCACGTGGCCAAGTCTCTGTCGTTCGTGCTCGGCACCCTCACCGCATACCTGATCAATCGCCGGTGGACGTTCCAAGCGTCCGGTGGGCGCGGCCAGCTCGCCTCGGTGCTGCTGCTCTACGGCATCACCTTCGCCGTCCAGGTCGGGATGAACGCGGTCATGCTGGGCCTGCTGCCCGACCTCGGATGGAAGATCACCGTCGCGTTCGTCGTCGCGCAGGGCACCGCAACTGTGATCAACTTCGTGGTGCAGCGCACGGTGATCTTCCGCTGCTGACCGTTCGGCGCCCGGAACCTCCGTCACGTCGAGGTCACTCGTGCGCGGCAGTACGCGAAGTGGCACCATGAGAAGCGCGGGTTCGGGACCCCCAGCCGGACCCGCTGCCCCTCGCGGAACACCTCCCCCTCGTTTCCGCGAGGGGCCCTTTCGCCTCCTGGCCCGGGTCCACGCTCAACGGGTGAGCGGCGAGAGCTCGACACTTCCCTCGGCGCCCCGCATCTGCCCCGGCGACCAGAGCCCGCTGCGCACCTCCGTAGACGTGGTCACCTCCAGCGGCTGTGTGTCGGAGGACCGTGGCTCGACCACGTCGAGCTGACCCCAGTCGGTGGTCCACGCACCGCGCAGGTAGGTCGGCAGCTCCCGCTCGGTCGCGACGATCTCAAGCC
Organism: Pseudonocardiaceae bacterium; assembly: GCA_035640155.1. Classification (GTDB taxonomy): domain Bacteria; phylum Actinomycetota; class Actinomycetes; order Mycobacteriales; family Pseudonocardiaceae; genus JALYQB01. The sequence goes on along the minus strand of DASQWR010000146.1, from coordinate 4,073 downwards.
ACCCGAGCGGACCGCCGCCCTCGCCCGTGGACCAGTTCTTGCTGCCGACGAGCAGCTCCTCGTCGGGCATCAGCCGGTACTCCGGCATCTCGACGATCCCATTGACCACCGAGTACGGGCGCAGGCACGGGTGCACGAAACCGACCGGCCAGTCCATGAACAGCGGGGTGTCGCGCCCGACGACGTCGGTCATCTGCTCCAGCTGCGGCACCCGCGGCGCGGAGAACGCCAACCATCCCTCCGGAGTGACGTCGACGTCGCTGGCGACCAGTCGAACCGAGTCGGCCTCGAAACCGCCCAGGTCGAGCCGGTAGTCACGCCAGCCGGGTGCGGCGTCGGTGGCCTCCCCCTCGACGGGTACCGTCGCGACGAGCGTGACCCCGTCGGGGGTGCGGCCGCCGAGCTGCGCGGTGATTGGGGTGCCAGGCCCGAGAACACCCGCGACCGACACCACCACCGGCGCGTTGCCCTGCCGGGCCGGCGCCGGCAGCTCGTACCAGGCGGTCCGGATGTCACCGGTGCCGGTGCCGCCGGTCTCGTAGCTGCTCCACACCGGGATCTGGTCACCACCGAGACCGGTGGGCGGCCGCTCGATCTGGTTCCCCCGGTCCGCCCCGCCCGAATCGATCCGGTCACCCCCGATGGGCTCCTGGTCGTCACCGCTCAGCGTCTCGGCATCGTCGCGCTCATCGGTGCTCCCGTCGGCACCGCCCGGGCTGCGACCCTGCGTAGGGACCTGGGATGGGGCCTGGGATGGGGGCAGGCTGTCTCGGACGAAGCCGGTCCGCAACGGGATGTCGTCCGCCTCGATGGACGGCACCGGCGCGAGCGCGCCGGCGCTGCGGTCCTGCTCCACTTCCACGGCGTCGGACAGGTTGCAGCTCGAGCCGAGGATGTGCTCGAAGTTCGCGGCGCCGAGGCTGTAGCTGTCCCGCTGCTTGTGGATCGCCTTGGCCATCGCGCCGACCTCGGCGAACACCAGCAAGCCACAGACCAGCGCCAACGGTGTCGACGCGAGTGCCAGCGCCTTGCGGCGGCGGGCAGCGGGCAGCGGCGCCGGTGGGGTGCCCGGCTCGGAGCGCAGGTTCAGCACCACCGCCACTGCCGCGGAGATCACGGCGAACGCGGTGAACGCTGAGCTCGCCTGGTAGCCGTGGAACGACGGTGGCTTGTCGAACCAGGGCACGCCGAACTGCGACACGTACCAGGGTGCGTTGGGCCCGGTGGTAGCCAGGGCGAGGACCACGAGCAGCGCCGAGAGGAACCACCAGCGGTTGCGGGCCGAGCGCAGCACGCTCGCGCTGGTGGCCAGCGCGGTCAGCGCGCCCAGCGCGGCCGCCACCGAGGCGAACGAACCGAAGTGGTGGGTCCACTTGGTCGGCGTCAGCGCGATCAGGGCCAGGGACAGCGCGGCGGTGCCGATTAGGCGGCGGCTGGGGTGCAGCCCGGCACCGGGGATGCCCCCGCGGCGCAACGCAACCGCCCCACAGGCGCCCAGGCACAGCAGGAACACCAGCACCGGGAACCGCCGGGCCAGCGCCCCGTCCGGAGTCGGGGTGAACAGCGCCTGGTACCGGGTCGGCTCCTCGTACCACGACAAGCTGGGCCCGACTGCGGTACGCAGCCGGGTGGCCTCCATCACTCCCGCCCACGTCTGGTCCGCGAAGATCATGACGAGCACCAGCAGGCTGGCACCGAGGATCGGGGCCAGCACCGCGGCCCAGCTGGACGCCACCGCGTGCCGACGCAGCAGCCGCAGCAGCGGCCGCGCGCCGACCAGGAACGGGGCCACCGCGATGAAACCGGTCGGGGTGGCGGCCACGGTGAACGCCGCCACGAGCAGCCCGAGCGCGATCGGGGTGACCCGCCGGGTCGCGACCGCACGCTCGACCGCGCACAACGCGAGCAGCGAGCCGACCGCGACCACCGGTTCCAGCCGCAGCCCGTTGTTGTACGGAAACCAGAAAGCGAGGAACATCGAGGCGGCGGCCCAGGCTGCGGCGCGGCTGCGACGCACCTCACGGCCCAGCCGGGGCAGCACCTCACGGCTGATCAGCAGCCAGCTGATGACACCCATCGCGAAGGACGGCAGCCGCAGCCAGGGTGGTGAGGTCGACAGCTGCGCCCACACCGCGTACAGCTCGTAGGGCCACCCAAAGGGCGCCTCCGGCACGTTGAACCAGCGGTAGTAGTTGCCGATGTACCCGGTGTCGACTCGCGCCCGGATCATCGTCAGGATGTAGCCGTCGTCGGAGGTGAGGCCCCCGATGACGACCCAGATCGCGAGCACGGTGATGACCGCGCCGTCCCGTCCGGTGGGCAGCCACCAGCGCCGGGGGAGCCAGCGCGGTGCCCGGCGCCCGACCCGCACGTCGAGCCGGTGCAACAGCACCAGGGCGGCGAGCACGGCTGCGCACGCCAGCAGGATCCCCGCGATCTTGACCGGGTGCGGGGTGGACTGGGAACGGGTGTCCGGGGTGATCCGCACCCCGAGCCCGTCCACCGGGTCCAGGGTCTCGTCCAGGTCGGTGTAAATACCGGTGATCTGGGGGCGTACGTCGGCCTGCATCGCGATGAACCGGCGGGCGCCGACACTCGCCGTGGTGAGCTCCACCGTGGAACGCAGCGTGATGTCACACGGGCCGGGCGGCAGCAGGCTGCCGCCGAGCACCTGCCCGCGGCTGCTGACGGTGACGTTGCCGTCGGCGACCAGCACGACCATGCCCACCGCGCTGCCCTCCGGGGCGGTGGGGGGCACGGTGGACAGCAGCGGTGCCGGGTTCGGCGAGCGGGCGTCGAGCGAGGCGGCCGCGGCGCACGGGATGGTGGCGGTGATCTCCTGGGCCTGGAACGCGGCGAGTGGGGCGTTCACCGCTGCCGTGTCCCGACCCTGCGGCCAGCTGATCTCCGCGGTCTCCTGGACGACCGGCAGGAACGGCACGGCCACCGCGAGCAGTGCCCCGAGCAGCCCGAGCACCGTCGCGGTGAGCCGGAGCCGGCGCGCCGGGGCGTCGGGTGTCGGGCGGGGTGGGTCGGCGCCGCCCGGGTCCGGACGGCGCGGCGCGTCCACGCGCTCCGAGGTCAGCACCGGGCGAGGCTAGCTCAGGCGTCCCGTCCCGCTGTTGACCCGTCCCGCGGGGTTGCCAACAGGTGCGCCCTCCGGTTCTGCCCGGGCCCAGCCTCAGGGGCGGAAGAAGCGCTCCGCGCGGCCCTGGCGCGCCAGCTGCAACCACTGCCGGAACGCCTTCGGGTCACGCTTGGTGACCAGGAAGTACAGTCCGAACCGGAACACCTCGAGCATCCCGATCCGGCGCATCCCCGGCTGGGAGAGCAGATATCCCCGGTTGCGGTAGGTGAAGTAGCGCTTCACCTCGTCGGCGGGGTCCTGCGCGTGGAAGCGCCCGCCGAGCATCGGCTTGAACTCCGCCGACCCGTCCGGGTGCGCGTAGGCGGCGCGCAGCGACGTGCCGAACGGCAGTCCCGAGCGGACCACGCGGCGGTGGATCTCCACCTCGTCGCCGCGGAAGAACAGCCGGTAGTCCGGCACCCCGACCACATCCAGCGTCGAGGCGCGGAACAGCGCCCCGTTGAAGAACGAGGCGATGCCGGGCAGGAAGTCCGGGTCGTTCCCGGCCCGCAGCTCTGTCAGGCGCCGCTTCCAGGTGAGCCCCCGGCGCAGTGGAAACGCCAGCTGCTCCGGGTCGTTGATGTTCACCACCACCGGGGAGACCACCGCGAGGTCGCGGGTACGCGCCTCGCAGAGCAGCGTCTCGAGCACGCCGACGTCCGCGGGGCGCCCGTCGTCGTCGGCGAGCCACACCCACTCCGCGCCCAGCGCGAGCGCATGGAGCATGCCCAGCGCGAAACCCCCGGCGCCGCCGAGATTGCGCCGGGAACACAGGTAGGTGGAGGGGATCGGGCACTCGGCGACGATCTCGGCGGCCGGGTCGTCCGGGCCGTTGTCCACCACGACCAGGTGGTCGGGCGGCCGGGTCTGCTCGGCGACCACCGCGAGCGACTTCGCCAGCAGGTCGCGCCGGTTCCGGGTGACGACGACGGTCACGACGGCCTCC
>DASQWR010000145.1:0-26677 GCA_035640155.1 Pseudonocardiaceae bacterium | reverse complement strand
AGCTGAGCCGTCGACGAGGACGGGATGTCAAGCTGCGGCGTCACCGACGGCGGCTGCTCGAACTGGGGCAGGCCACCCAAGTTCGACCGGGTGGCGTCGCCGTAGTTGCCGAGGACGCGGATGTTGTGCTCGTCGGCGGCGCGGGCGTCGGACCTGGCCTCGTCGTAGTCGGTCTCCCAGGGCGCCAGATCGTTCAGGAACGGTTTGTCCGGCACCGCCACCGGGGGCACCACCTGGTTGCGGGCGTCGCGGAAATCGGTGCCCTGCTGGCCGATCACATCGGCGGTGCTGGTCGCGGTCTGCTGGGCGGTGTCGGCGTGGCCGGCCAGCGGCTCGACCCGCTGTGCCATCGCGTCCCCGGCCTCGCCCTCGAAGGCGACCTGGCCGTCGCGCAGCGCCTGGCGCACCGTCTCGCGCACGCCGTCGTAGCGCTTGGCGATGTCCTCCCACGCGTCCCGGGACCTGTCGGTGGTTGCCTCCGGTCCGGCACCATCCTTCAGGCACGCGTAGATCGTCGCGGCGTCCCAGGCCGCCGGTCGCGGTGTGCCGGCAATCTCGTTCTCGAACATCAGCTCGCCGCTCCGATGGTCTCGATCATCTGCTCCATGATCCGCGCCGCCACCGGGCACGGATCGGTGTACTCGGGTGACTGCCGGTCGTTTACCGAGACGAGCACGTCCAGCGCTTTGTCCTCGGTGACCGCGACGGTGAGCCCACAGCTACCCAACGAGCGCGTGTCCGCAGCATCGTTGAAGGCTCCGGGGTAGCCGGCGACCTCGGTGGGCTCGAAGAGCTGCAGGCTGTCCCGGCGCTGGTAGATACCTTCCAGGCTGTCCGTCATCCGGATCGAAATGCCGAACGAGACGCGGTCGAAGTCGTCTGGCTCGAACTCGCACGCCGGGCCTGTGTAGGTGCGCTCGTCGGGCACCCGCTCCGGGTTACTCACCGTCCACTCGGCGGCCTGCTCGGGGGTGAGCACCTCGCACGGGCGCTCCAGGAACGGTTCGACGTCCAGCGGAGGCTGGTCGACCGGTGGCGCGAGACGCTCCTCCGTCGGCGGCTCGATCGCGACCGGCGTGCACGCCGTCAACCCCACGGCGGCGATCATGACGGCGGGAAGAGCGTGGATCACCCGCACGGTCACGATCCCGGCCAGCTCGCGGCGGTGTCGCCCTCGGCCCGCTGGTAGGCGTCGAGCTGGGCATGCAGGTTGTCGATGGTCGCCCGGAGTGCATCGCGGTAGAGGCGATTCGCCCACCCATGCCGTCCTGGCTCCTCGCCCGCCTGCCGGGCGATCTCCCGGGCAGCCTGCGCACTGAACTGGTCGTCCCCGGGGCCACCGATTTCTTGGAGCAATCGTGCCTGGCGTTCAATACTGCCCAGCTCGCGGATCGCCTCCTCGAAGCCGGCGACGACGGCCGGCACGTGCTCGGGGCGGACCCGGAACATGCCCCCGCCACCGGCGGCCGGAGTGCTCTCCGCCGTCAGCTGCGACTGGAACCGCATCTCCTCCGCCACAGTCGCCCTCCTCCGCCGCCAACCGGTCGGGCCACGGTAGCTCAGACGCGGTGGCTGGTGGCCCGGTTTCACGAGATCCCCGCTGAGGTTATGCCCGACAGGCCGGTCCGGGGTTATTGCCGGACAGGCCGGTCCGGCGCGGGTTACCGCCCGACAGAGCGGTCCGGCGGGTACCCTGGTGAGGGTCCGACCCCGCCTGAGAGGGAGCGCCGCAGGTGGCTACCGCCGTGCCCTGCCTGGACCTCGACAGCCCTCCCGACAAACCCGACGAACCTCGTGAGGAGTGCGGCGTCTTCGGCGTCTGGGCACCCGGCGAGGAGGTCGCGAAGCTGGCCTACTTCGGCCTTTACGCGCTCCAGCACCGCGGCCAGGAGGCCGCCGGCATCGCGGTCTCGGACGGCTCGCAGGTGCTGGTGTTCAAGGACCTCGGGCTGGTCAGTCAGGTGTTCGACGAGCAGGTGCTCTCCAGCCTGACCGGGCACATCGCGGTGGGCCACTGCCGTTACTCGACCACCGGCTCCGGGACCTGGGAGAATGCTCAGCCGACGTTCCGCACCACAGCGACCGGCTCGGGCCTCGCACTGGGGCACAACGGCAACCTGGTGAACACCGCCGAGCTGCTCGCGGGGGCCCGTGCGCAAGGCGTGGCGACGGGCAACGGTGACGACGATTCGGTCCGCGGAGCAGGCCCCGTGGCCACCACGGACTCCGACCTCATCACCGGGCTGCTGGCCCACGGTGCCGCGGACACCGGCATCGAGGAGGCGGCGCTGCGGCTGCTGCCGACCCTGCGCGGGGCGTTCTGCCTGGTGTTCTCCGACGAGCGCACGCTCTACGCCGCGCGGGACCCGCACGGCGTTCGCCCCCTCGTCCTCGGCCGGCTCGACAGCGGTTGGGTGGTGGCCTCCGAGACCGCGGCGCTGGACATCGTCGGAGCGTCGTTCGTCCGCGAGGTCGAGTCGGGTGAGCTGCTGGCCATCGATGCAGAAGGGCTCCGCAGCAGCAGGTTCGCGAGCCCGGAGCCCAAGGGCTGCGTGTTCGAGTACGTCTACCTCGCCCGCCCGGACACCACGATCTCCGGGCGCGGGGTGCACGCCACCCGGGTGGACATCGGCCGTCGGCTCGCCGAGGAGCACCCCGCCGAGGCCGACCTGGTGATTCCCGTTCCCGAGTCCGGCACCCCGGCGGCCATCGGCTACGCCCAGGCCAGTGGGATCCCGTACGGCTCTGGTCTGGTGAAGAACGCCTACGTGGGGCGCACGTTCATCCAGCCGTCGCAGACCATCCGCCAGCTGGGTATCCGGCTCAAGCTCAACCCGTTGCGCGACGTCATCCGCGCCAAGCGCCTGGTCGTCGTCGACGACTCGATCGTCCGCGGCAACACCCAGCGCGCCATGGTCCGGATGCTCCGCGAGGCCGGCGCGCTCGAGGTGCACGTGCGGATCGCGAGCCCCCCGGTGCGCTGGCCGTGCTTCTACGGCATCGACTTCGCGTCCCGTGCCGAGCTGCTTGCACATGGCGCGGACGTCGAGGGCGTCCGGCGCTCGATCGGCGCGGACAGCCTCGGCTACGTCTCCCTCGACGGGCTCGTCGCCGCGTCGGAGCAGCCCCGGACGCGGCTGTGTTCAGCCTGTTTCGACGGCGAGTACCCGATCGCCCTGCCGCCGACCGAGTCCATCGGCAAGCACCTGCTGGAGGACCTGGCCGGGGCCGGGAAGGGTGCCACCGCGGCCGCGGAGCCGGTCCGGGCCGCCCGATGACAGGGACGCACGACGCGCGCGCCACCTATGCCGCGGCCGGCGTCGACATCGCGGCCGGTGAGCAGGCTGTCGCGCAGCTGCGACCGTGGGCCGAGCGCGCCACCCGGACTGAGGTGCTGGGCGGCATCGGCGGGTTCGCCGGCCTCTTCCAGCTCAAGCTCGACCGTTGGCGTGAGCCGGTGCTCGCCAGTTCCACCGACGGAGTCGGCACCAAGACCGCGATCGCGCAGGCGATGGGAGTGCACAGCACCATCGGGATCGACCTGGTCGCGATGGTCGTCGACGACCTGGTGGTGTGCGGGGCCGAGCCACTGTTCCTGCAGGACTACATCGCTGTCGGCAGGGTGGTGCCCGAGCAGATCGCGGAGCTGGTGTCCGGGATCGCCGAGGGGTGCGTGCAGGCCGGCTGCGCGCTGCTGGGGGGCGAGACAGCCGAACATCCCGGGATGATGACCGAGGGCGGCTACGACATCTCCGCCACCGGCGTCGGCGCCGCGGAGGCCGACGCGCTGCTCGGCCCCGACCGCGTCCGACCCGGTGACGTGGTGGTCGCGATGGGCTCCTCGGGCCTGCACTCCAACGGGTTCTCGCTGGCCCGACACATCCTGCTGGAGATCGGCCGGATGCCCCTCGACGGTCATGTCGAGGAGTTCGGCCGCACCCTGGGCGAGCAGTTGCTCGAACCCACCCGCATCTACGCCAAGGACTGCCTCGCCCTGGCTGCGGAGACCGAGGTCCGCACGTTCGGGCACGTCACCGGGGGCGGACTCGCCAGGAACCTGGGTCGGGTGGTGCCCCGGGGTCTGGTCGCCGTGCTGGACCGAGCGACCTGGACGCCCGCCGCGGAGTTCGCCCTCATCGCGCAGCGCGGTCGGGTCGAGCGCGCGGAGATGGAGCGCACGTTCAACATGGGCGTGGGCATGGTCGCGGTGGTCGAACCGGCGGACGTCGACCGGGCGCTGGCGGTGCTCACCGCCCGGCACACTCCCGCCTGGGTGGTCGGGGAGGTGCACAAGGCCTGCGACATCGACGAGGCCACCGAGGGTGCACGGGCGCTGCTCCGCGGTGAGCACCCCCGGTTCTGACCGCCGGCGATCAACAGTCCCCCAGTCAGGCAGCACCCGAGGTGCACTGATCATCGTCGGTAGTCGTCGTGCTCGTCATCGAAGGAGTCGGACGCCCGGTCGTCGCCCGACCCGTGGTTGCTGGCGTCGCTGCGCGACAGTTCCCGTTGCAGGGACTCGAGGTCCGTGGTGGGCGAGCTGTACTTGAGCTCCCGCGCCACCTTCGTCTGCTTGGCCTTAGCCCGGCCGCGGCCCATGGCTCGACCCCCTCGCACAGGGACGGGGCGGCCGTGAGGACGCGGCGGCCCCGTTCATCTCGACAGGTTTGCTCCTGCCACCACCGTACCTGGTTCGCTCGCGCTCGTGCGACGTGACGGGAGCGGTCCGGGTCACAGCCCCGCTGCTGCGGATCCCGGACGATCCCCGGTGTGCCCCGGACCCGCCACCACCGCGGCGCCGCAGGATGTGCGACACTTCCGCGCCATGGTCATACTCGCTCTCAGCGCCCCCACCGGGGAGCCCCTCTCCTGGGTGGCCGCGATGGTGGTACTCCTGGGGCTGACCGGGTTCGGGGTGGGAGGGGCGCTTCGGCTACGCCGTCACCGGGCTTCGTCCGCGAGCAGGTCGTCCACCGACGCGGTTCCCCGGGCGTAGCGGGACGCGATCTCGGCGTTGAATACATCCATCACCTGCTGCACCTCGCGGCGGCGGTGCGAGACCGACTCCTCCTCGGCACGGTAGGCCGCCAGCGCATCGTTGAGCTCGCCAGCTGGCAGCGAGCTCACATCGGACAGGTCCACGTCGGAGACCACGGCCTCGCCGTAGCGGCGGTGCGCCTCCGCACGGGAGGGCGCCATGCTCTGGTGCCGACCGGATCCGGTGGCTGGCGCGATGGCGTTGGTCGAGAGGATCCGGCCCAGCTCGGCGACCAGGGGGAGGTTGCCACCCTCGCTGCGGCGGCGCTGCTCGGCCCGCACGATGTCGATCCGGGCGTGCAGAAGGCGCCGCAGGTAGGACAGGTCGGTCTCCTCCTGCGCGGCTTCGTCCCGCCGGGACCGCACCTCGCAGAGCGGCAGGGTTGCCATGCCCTCGGCGAAGGTCGCCGCCAGTACCCGGTCGATACGCCGTCGGCCACCCGGCCGGACCTCGATCATGCAGGACATTCTGCTGGATCAGGCCGTGGGGAGGCCAGGCGGTCCCCCGAACGGTGGACTGGTCAGGATCGAGCCGAGCGGGACGATCATGCTCGGAGACGGCGCAACGCCGCGCGGCCCGGAGGCTCGCCGTTGTCCGGGGGCACCGAGTCCGGGTCGATCGAGGCGGCCACGCCGCCGGCCAGCAGCGGTGTCGTCGGCTCCACGGACCGCTTGAGCAACGCCAGCGCGATCGGACCCAGCTCATGGTGGGTGGCGACGGTGCCGACCCGGCCGACCACCCGCTGCGTCTGGTCCCCGCCGCCAGTGCGGACCTCCGACCCGGTGGGGGGCAGCATGTCCCCGGACTCGAGGTGCAGCAGCACCATCCGGCGCGGCGCTCGCCCGAGGTTCGCCACCCGGGCAACGGTCTCCTGGCCCCGGTAGCAGCCCTTGTCCAGGTGCACCGCCGGGCCGATCCAGCCCACCTCGTGCGGGATGGTCCGCTCGTCGGTGTCGACGCCCAGCCGGGCCCGCAGGGCTGCGGCCCGCAGCGCCTCGAATGCCCAGCTGCCGGCAGGCGTCGCTCCCGCTGAGACCAACCGCTGCCAGACCTCGACTAGCCGCTCACGCGGCACCAGCAGGTCCGCCCCACCGTCGAAGGCCCGCACCACGGCCCCGTCGATGCCCCCCTTGATGTCCCCATGGATGTCCTCGAGCAGCCGACCGGTCGATGGTCCGAGCAGCGTGAGCACCGCGATCTCGGAGGTCGCGTCCCGCGGTTCCACCTTCGACCAGAACACCATCTGCTGCAGGTAGCGCAGCAGTCCGGTGCAGCGCCCCGGCTCGGTGTCCAGCCACACGGTGCCGCCGGAGTGGGAGACCACCGCGTGGTGCTCGACGCGACCCTGCCCGTCCAGCACCAGTGCCTCGGTGTGCTCACCCTCGCCGAGCCCGGTGAGGTGCTGGGAGGTGATGGTGTGCAGCCAGCCCAGCCGGTCCTCACCGGGCACCGCGATCACCTCGCGGTGCGAGCGGTCCACCACCGCCACGTCGCGCTCGGCCACCCCCTGCTCGCGCAGCGGATCTCCGTGGTGCCAGGCCACGCCGGGGTCCACGGTCTCCTCCGGCGGTGGGACGGCTCCGGACAGCTCCAGCAGGGGAGAGATCATGTCTGGTCCGTCGGGGCATCGTGGGTGCACCGGGCGCAGCACCCGGACAGGGCCAGGTGCGTCAGGTCCAGCTCGAACGCATGATGCGCCCGCAGCGTGTCCGCCAGCCCCTGCAGGCCGTCCGGGGCCACCTCTGCAACATCGCCGCAACGGTGGCACACCAGATGCACGTGATCGTGCGGCTGGGTGGAGTAGCGGGGTGCTCCGTGCCCCAGGTGGGTGTGCCGGACGAGCTCCAGGCTCTCCAGCAGGTCCAGGGTCCGGTAGATGGTGGTGATGTTGACGGCCGGGGCGCTGCGCTGGACGTGGGCACAGATCGCTTCCGGAGTGGCGTGCCCCAGCGCACGTACCGCGTCGAGCACGAGCTGACGCTGGGGAGTCATCCGCATCCCGCGCTCGTGCAGCGTCCGCCGCAGAGTCGTGTCCATCACCTCATCGTATGCCTCCATTCCATGATCGGCGTAGGGTCCAGGCTCGTGACCCAGCGTGGACCCACCCATCTGGGTAGTGCCCTCGGCGCACTGCTCGCCGACGGGCCGGGGCACCGCACGTCGGCGGTCGGCCGTGTTGGCTGAGAGGCCGCCCCGGGACCTCGGCGACGGGGTGCTGCGAGCGGGTCGGTACGCGTGGGCCGCGCTCGGGATCGTGGTTCTGGCGGTGCTCGCCTGGATGACGTTGTCCTACCTCGGGTTTCGTCGTGGTGCCGCTGGTGCTCGCGCTGTTCCCGGCGGCAGCGCTGCTGCCCGCGGTGGAGCGGCTCGTCCGGCTCCGGGTACCGCGGGCGGTGGCCGCGTTGTTGTTGGTGGTCGCCGTCGTGCTCGCGGTGCTGGTCGGGGTGATCGCCGGCCTGATCCCGCGGGTGGTCGATCAGGTGCCCGCGGTGGCCGATGCGGTGGTCCAGGCGACGGGGCAACTCGAGCAGACGCTGCGCCGGCTGCCCTTCGACGTCGAGGTGTCGAGCCTGCGGGAGCTCGTTGTCCGGGTCGCCGGAGGTGGTGCCGGCGGGATAGTCGGCAGCACCCTCTTGGTCACCACGCGGGTGGCCGAGTTCCTGGCCGGGACCCTGCTGCTCCTGGTGGCGCTGTTCTTCTACCTACAGGACGGCCCGCGGATGGCTCACAGCGCGCTCGGCCTGCTTCCGGAACACACCCGCGAGCTCGCCCGGGAGATCGGGTGCCGGCTCTGGGCAACAGTGGGCAGCTACTTCCGCGGCCTGCTGCTGGTCGCGGCCGTCGACGCGGTGTTCATCGGGGCTGGCCTGCTGTTGCTGGGAGTACCGCTCGCGCTCCCGCTGGCGGCACTGGTGTTCCTGGGCGCGCTGTTCCCGATCATCGGTGCGGTCCTGGCCACCCTGCTGGCCGCGCTGGTGGCACGCGGTGCGGCTGCCCCCGTTCCTCGTGCTGGTGTCGGTGGCGGTTGGGGCCACCGCGCTCGGCGTCCTGGGTGCCTTCCTGGCGGTACCCGTGGCGGCCTGCCTGGCGCGCACCGGCGCCTACCTCCGCGAGCGGCGTGCTGCCGCCGCCGCGGGCTGAAGCCACATCGTGCTGCCCGGACGGGCCTGTGCTAGGGCGGGCAACGCTGCGGGGAGCACCACCGCCACCACCGGGTAGCCACCCGTCACCGGATGGTCGGCGAGGAACACCACCGGCAGGCCGTTCGCGGGTACCTGCACCGCACCGGTCACCACCGGTTCGCTGGGCAGCTCGGTGTCGCCGAGCTTGCGCAGCGGTTCCCCGTCCAGGCGCAGCCCGATGCGATTGCTGCTTGCCGTGACCGTCCAGCTGGTCTCCGCCAGCCGCCGCGCCGCGTCCTCGATCCAGCCGTCCCGGGGCCCGAGCAGCACCGGCACCGTCAACGGGTCGTCGACGGCGGTCGGCACCACCACGTCCACGCCGACGGGCAGGCCGCTCGGCGGGCCCAGCGGGAGGATGTCGCCGTCGCGCAGCGGGTCCGGGCCGAGCCCGGAGAGCAGGTCGGTGGCCCGGCTGCCGAGCTCGGCGTCCACCGCGATCCCACCCGAGATCGCGACCCAGTTCCGCAGGCCCAGCATCGGGGCACCCAGCCGCAGCACGGCACCCGCGCCGAGGTGCACCGGCACATGGCTGTCGGCAGCCGCACCGTCGACGTCCAGCGCCGCCGCCGGACCGGTCACCGCCACCGTGCACGCCGCCCCGGCCTGCAGCTCCAGGCCGCCGAGCAGCACCTCCAGCCCGGCGGCGCCCTCGGGATTGCCGACCAGCCGGTTCGCCAGCCGCAGCGCGCCGGGGTCGAGCGTGCCGGACGGAGGGACACCGAGGTGCGCGTACCCGGGCCGCCCGAGGTCGGTGACCAGAGCCTGCGGTCCGGTGCGCAGCACGGCGACCTGGCGCGATGGCGTGGCGCTCGCACCGGGAGACGTCACCGCAGCACCTCGATGCGGACCTGGTCGCCGGGATGCAGCAGCGCCGGGGAGTCTCGCCGCGGGTCGAAGAGCTCCGCATCGGTGCTGCCCACCAGCCGCCAACCCCCCGGGGAGGGCCGCGGGTAGGCCCCGGTGAACTCCCCGGCAATCCCCACCGCCCCGGCCGGCACCCGCTCTCGCGGCCGTTCCAGGCGCGGCTGCTGCAGCTCCGGCGCGAGCCCGGCGAGGTAGCCGAACCCGGGGGCGAACCCGCTGAACGCCACCGTGTACGCCGGCTGCGAGTGCAGGGCGATCACCTCGTCGACGCTGCAGCCCGCGGTGTCCGCAACCAGTTCCAGGTCCGGGCCGTCGTAGCGCACCGGGAGCAGCACCATTCGACCGCTGCGTCCCGGTGCATCAGCCGGGTCGATCCCGTCCAGCGCCGCGCGCACCCCGCCGAGGCCCGCGCCGGGCCGCACCACGACCAACACGGTCCGCGCCGCTGGGACCAACTCCACCACCTCGGGCAGCGCGGCCCGGGCCAGACCGGCGCGCACCGCGTCGACCTCACGGAGCGAGCCGAGCTCGACGAGCAGCGCGTCGGGACCGCAGGGCAGCAACTGCACGCCGGTGACGGTAGCGACCGCGAATGACCTTGCCGTGGTCCACGCGGCGCGGATACGGTGGAGTCACACGTGAGAGGAGGTGGTCCGACACTTGAACGGCTATCGGACTCGTGAGGTGGCTGCCAGCTAGCGCCGCCGACGGCCGTGGAAGAGCCACCTCCCTCGTGAGAGGCGTCCTGGCGAATCCAAGGCAGTCACCGGGCCCCGGGGGCACCCCGAGCACCAGTCCCGCTCGGGCCCGCCGCAGATCAGCGGCGGGAACCCCCGGGGCCTTCTGCTGTCAGGGGCCGGTCGCGGGCTCAGCCCGCAACGCGCTGCAGGCGCGCGGAGACGTGCGGCTGCAGCGGCTGGCCGACCATGGCGCGCTCCTCGACATACGCCAGGTCGCCCTCGACGATGCCGTAGAGCCGCTTGGCGCCGGTGACCTCCTTGGCCGACGCGGAGCGCACCACAGCGTCGGTGGCGATCTCCCACGACGTCTGGGACAGCGGGCGACCGTAGTAAAGTTCCACGATCCCGGTGGCGTGGGTGGTGAGCACCTCGAGGGTGTCGTCGGGCTGGGGCCGCCACCAACCGGACTCCCGCGCAGCCGGGCGGATCACCTCCCCGTCGGCGTCGAGCAGCCATGCCCGGGCCTCGAAATGCAGGAACGGCCGGCCGTCGTGGGAGAACACCAGCTGCTGACCGAAGTGAAACGGCCCGTCGATGGTCGGGTAGACCACCTCACCCGCCCCCCGCCAGACGCCGACCAGCGGCAGCAGGGCCAGGCAGTCGTGGTGCAGCTCGGGGCCCAGCCGCAGGTTGGCGGTATCGGCGGGCACCGGCAGGTCGATGAAGTCGGGCAGGTTGACGCCGCGGGTGTCCTTCGCGCGCTCCTCCGCGGCGCGCAGCGCGTCGTCACCGCTGCCGGGCTGGCTCACGGCGCGCTCAAGTAGAGCCGGTACACGGCGTATCCCGGGAACCACAGGAGCACCGCCGTGACGAGGACGAGCAGGCAGGTGAGGAACCATTCCACGCGGGCGACTCTAACGCGATCGCTCGCCCGTGCGCCGGTCCCGAGTGAGAAGGGACCGCGCCCGGAGCACCTGTTCCATGCGCCGTAGCTCCTCCCAAGCGTCGGCCAGATCGGAGAGAACGACCAGCAGGTCCACGTCGGAGTCCGACCCGGCGTCGCACCGTGCCTGCGACCCGAGGACCAAGACGTCGACGAAACCGGCTTCCACTACCGGTTCGGGATGCTCGGCACGAGCCCGCTCGGCGACATCTGGGCTGATCAGGTCCTCGTCGGCGAGCCACCGGATCGCGCGCCGACGCATGCGCGCGTCGTGGTACGCAAACCAGCGTTCCCGCAGCTCCGGGAACTGGAACAGGGTGTCCTTGAAGCGGCGGAGGGCCCCCCGGCCCGCGATGGCCCGTCGAGCCGCGTATCGCCCGGGTTACTCCACGGGCATGCCAAGGGCGGCTGCGGCGGTTGCTTGCCGGTGATCCCGGGTGACCAGCACGACCGGCTCGCCGGCAGCGAGGTCGGCGGCGGTGCTCCGGGCCACCGCGAGGTGCAGCGCATCCACACTGCTCAGCGCGTGCTCCGCCACCAGTGCGGTGGCCACACCGAGCACGATGTCGGGCTGCAGCCGCAGCAGGGCGATGGGACCGGTGTCACCGCAGTCGACGTCCACAACGTCGAGCAGTTCAACCGGGTCTGCCACCCGGCCAGCCCGATGAGCCGCGTGTACTGCGCTGGTCATCTCGAGACGGGTCAGCTCGCTGGTAAAGACCGGTTCCGGGCCTTCGAGGAGCAGGGCTCGGAGCTCCTCGTGATCAGGCTCGTCGGGAAAGTAGCAGCGGATCAGCGCCGAGGTGTCGGCGTAGCGCAGATTCACCTGACGTCACGATCGGCCGCAAGGGCCTCGCTGACCGCCCGCCCGCTTCCTCGCTGGCGCTCGATCACCGCCGCACGCGATCGGGGCACCGGGGGCTGCGGAGGCAGGACTCGCAGCCCGGAGCGGTCGATGCGTCGGCGCAGCGACGCCGCGTCGTCCCGGACAGCGGCGGCGAGAACGCTGCTGACCAGATCGTTCAGCGAGCGGTCCTGTTCCGCCGCCCGCTCCTTGAGTCGGCGGTGGAGGTCGTCATCGATCCGCGTGATCAGTTGCTTCACAGGCGATATGATAGCACTAACAGGAGCAGGAGTTATCACGCTAGTCCTGCGCCCCGTGGGGTCGGACGACCTCAACCGACGGCGACCTCGACCGAGTGCAAGCCGGGGCCGTCCGCGGTCACCGCGGTCTCGCCGTTGCCGGAGCGGTGCAGTGCGCGCACCGTCCACTCGCCGGGAGCGGCGAAGAAGCGGAAGTCGCCGGACGCGGAGGTCACCACCTCTGCGGTGAACTCGCCGCTGCCGTCCAGCAGCCGGACGAACGCGCCGCCGACCGGCTCACCGCTGCTGCGGACCGTGCCGGCCAGCACGGTCTGCGTGGTGAGGTCGGTGCCGGGGGGCAGCTCCTGGGTCTGCTCGGGCGCTCCGCACATCAGGATCCCGCCTTTCCGCTGCCGACCTCGATCGGCACGCCGACCAGCGAGCCGTACTCGGTCCACGAGCCGTCGTAGTTCTTCACGTCTCCGTGTCCGAGCAGCTCGTGCAGCACGAACCAGGTGTGGCTGGAGCGCTCACCGATCCGGCAGTAGGCGATCGTGGACCTCGAGTCGTCGAGGCCCTCGGCGCCATAGAGCTCGCGCAGCTCGTCGTCGGAGCGGAAGGTGCCGTCCTCGTTCGCCGCCTTGGACCACGGGACGTTCAGTGCGGAAGGAATGTGCCCGCCGCGCTGTGCCTGCTCCTGTGGCAGGTGCGCCGGTGCGAGGAGCTTGCCGGAGAACTCGTCGGGGGAGCGGACGTCAACCAGGTTCTTCTTTCCGATTGCCTCGACCACCTCGTCGCGGAAGGCCCGGATGGAGCGGTCCTGCTCCTTCGCGGTGTAGCTGGTGGAAGGCCGGCTCACCTCGTCGGTGCTGAGGGTGCGCCCGTCGAGCTCCCACTTCTTGCGACCGCCGTCGAGCAGCTTGACGTCGGAGTGGCCGTAGAGCTTGAAGTACCAGTAGGCGTAGGCGGCGAACCAGTTGTTGTTGCCGCCATAGAGCACGACCGTGTCGTCGTTGCCGATGCCCTTGTCGGACAGCAGCTTCTCGAAGCCGCCCTTGTCGACGAAGTCGCGGGTGACCTGGTCCTGCAGCTCGGTCTTCCAGTTGATCTTGACTGCACCGGGGATGTGACCGGCGTCGTAAGCGGTGGTGTCCTCGTCGACCTCGACGAAGACGATGCCGTCGGTGTCCAGGTTCTGCTCGGCCCAGTCGGCCGTCACCAGGACGTTCTCACGGCTCATGCGGAGGCTCCTTGCTGCGTGGGGATGTTCCTGACCTGCAGGGAAAGGTGGTCCTGGGGTCAGGGCGGGCCGGGCTGAGCTCCGGAACTACCGCCCAGGGGAGTGCATCCGACACAGGCTGCTGCCGACGCGGCAGAAGTCCACCGCACGGCGTCTGGTCAGCAGCGAGCCCACGGCACGGAGACTACCAGCGCCACCGGAGGTTGGGTCACCCGATGCCGACTCCAACCGCCCCGAGGCTGACGTCCTGCGCGGTGCCCTCGACGAGCAACGAGCCGGTCTGCACGTAAATCGCGGTCGGTGTGACGGTGAACGGCAGGCCACCCGGGTCGACCTCGGTCGTGAGCACGTCGAGCAGCGGCTCCCGGATCGGCGCGGGCAGGCTCTCCTCGCCGACCCCGTCGGTGGAGAACCGTGCGTCGGCGGGGGTCACCCAGACCACGCCGTCGGTGAGTTCCAGCAGGCCGATCACGATGACCTCGACGCGCTGTCCTGTCACGTCGATGGTGGCCACCATGCGCACCGCGGCGGGCATGTCAGCACCCATGTCGTCGTCGGACTCGGACACCGCGACGGGGCCCAGCGCCTCTTCGACCTCCTCGTCGGAGGCGGGCTGCAGTCGCAGGTCCTCGATGCCGATGGCGCGACCGAGGTCGCTGTCCCGGATGCGCACCCGAGCGTCCACGGCGGCGGCCCGCGCCGACCCGAGCATGCCGGAGGTCACTTCCGCGAGCGGGGCCGTGACGTCGTGGAGGGTGGCCTCCACCCCGACGTCGGTCAGCGGCCCGACGGTCAGGCCGGAGGCCTGCATGTCGATCTCGGAGTAGTTCCCCGAGACAGCCTGGGTGAGGAAGGGGAAGCCGTTGATGCGCACCGAGGGGTCGGTGACGAGCTCGAGCTCGGAGCGCAGCTGCTCGGATATCCGGTACTCCACGGCGGCGGCGGCTCCGAAGTCGACAGCGACGACGAGCCCGGTCAGCACCAGCAGGGTGATGACGACCGCCCTCACGCAGCTTCCCCCTTCTGTTCGGTCGGGGTGCCCCCGCTCGAGATGCTGCCGGTCGCCTGGCAGGCCCAGCCCACGATGCGGTGTACCAGAGCCGGGGAGGTCCCGGTCGCACCGTGTCCCATCTCGTGCTCGATCCACAGCTCCCCGTGACCCCCGGCGGCCCGGTGCAGCGCGGCCGCGTGTTCGGCCCCGAAGTAGCGGTCGCCGTCTCCGTGCACGAGCAGCAGTGGGGTGGGGGCGACGCAGTGCACCACCTCCACCGGGCTGGGGGGCACCACCGCCCACCCTCCGTCGTACCAGTGCCCGGCGATCCGTACTCCCAGGAAGCGCCCGGCGAGGCGTCCGTGTGGCTGCTCCACGATCCAGTGCACCCGGCGCATGGCCGGGGTCTCGCGGATCCACCACCGCGACGGGCTGCTCACCGCGACCACGGCATCCGGACGTTCCCCGCCGCTGGCCAGAGCCGCGTGTCGCAGGACCACGGCCCCACCCATCGAGAGCCCGAGGGTGACCACCCGGTCGTGGCCGAGCCGGCGTCCCTCGGCGACCGCAGCGGCGACGTCGAGCACTTCCTCGTCGCCCAGCGTGCAGTGCCCCGCAGAGCGGCCGTGGCCGCGCAGGTCCATCGTGAGCAGCGGCACGTGCCCGGCGAGCGCATCCACCATCCGCCGGATCGGCCGCCGGGTGCGCCGCTGGGTGAAACCGTGACACAGCACCACGAGCGGTCCGGACCGGCCGGCTACTGGCCGGTAGTCACCACGTAACCGCACACCGTCGACGGTGCTGAGGGTGACGGGGCGCACCGGAACTTCGTCCGCGGGCGGCACGGCAGGTATCCTGCCTGAGAGCGGCCCGATACCGGCGTCCGGCTCAGAGTACTCGAACCAGTGTCCTTTGGATGTCGGGGTCCCTCGGCTCGGGAGGAGGCAGCTGCATGGAGCTCCTGCTCCTCACCGCAGACCGGGACGTCGACCCGATGCTGCCCGCGCTGGCCCTGCTGCCCCACGGGCGCCGGCCCGCTGCTCCCGAGGTGGCCGCGCTACTCGACGCCGGCCCGTACGACGCGGTGCTGGTCGACGCGCGGCACGACCTCGCTGCGGCGCGCAGCCTGTGCCGCCTGCTCGGGTCCACCGGCCTGGACGTCCCGGTGGTCGTGGTGCTCACCGAAGGCGGGCTCGTCGCAGTGTCCGCGGAGTGGGGCGCGGACGAGATACTGCTGCACAACGCGGGGCCCGCCGAGGTCGACGCCCGGCTGCGCTTGCTCGCCGCCCGCCGCGCCGCCGACCCGGTCGGGGGCAGCGGTGCGCTGGTGCTGGGCGACCTGGTGATCGACGAGGCCACCTACACCGCGCGGTTGCGCCGCCGCACGCTCGAGCTGACCTACAAGGAGTTCGAGCTGCTCAAGTACCTCGCGCAGCATGCTGGTCGGGTGTTCACCCGGGCCCAGCTGCTGCAGGAGGTGTGGGGCTACGACTTCTTCGGTGGGACGCGCACCGTGGACGTCCACGTGCGGCGGTTGCGCGCGAAGCTCGGACCGGAGCACGAGAGCCTGATCGGTACCGTGCGCAACGTCGGCTACAAGTTCGTCCGGCCGGTGCGTGGCGCCGGGGCCCGTGAGCAGGCCCGGATCGAGGGGGAGCAGGACAGCGCGGGCGCGGGCGAGCAGGCCGATGCGAGAGACCCCGATCCGGCTCGGGCACCCGCCTGCCCCGGCTGAGGATCGACCGCGATCAGCCCCGTAGCGTGGCGGTCGTGGTGACCTTGACCTTGACCTGGACGAGCCGGCCTGCACCGGACCAGGCTGCGCAGGTCCTCACCCTGCTCGCGGCGGCCGGAGCCGAGGACGGGGTGGACCCGGTCAGCGAACCGGTGCTGCTGCGGCTGCGGCACCGGCGCCCGGGGGACCACCTGCTCGCACAGGATGGCAGCGGCACGCTGGTGGGCTACGCGGCGCTGGACATCCGGCCCGACCGGCCCACCGCTGAGTTCGCGGTGCACCCCGGCCATCGCCGCCGGGGCATCGGGACCGCGCTGGCCGACGCGCTGGTCGAGCGGGTGGGCGCGGGGTTGTGGGTGTGGGCGCACGGGGAGCACCCCGCCGCGCTGGCGCTCGCCGAGCGGCACGGGATGCGCCGCGCCCGCGAGCTGTGGCAGTTCCGGCGCGGCCTCGACGAGCCGGCGGCACACCGCCCGATGCCCGAGGGCCTGCACCTGCGCGCGTTCGTGCCCGGCCGGGACGAGGCTGCGGTGGTCGAGGTGAACAACCGCGCCTTCGCCTGGCATCCCGAGCAGGCCGGCTGGGACGTCGAGCAGCTCAACGTGCGCGAGGACGAGCCGTGGTTTGACCCCGCCGGGTTCCTGCTCGCCACGGATGGTGCGGGCCGGCTGCTGGGCTTCCACTGGACCAAGGTGCACCCGGATGGCGTGGGCGAGGTGTACGTGCTGGGCATCGACCCGGACGCCCAGGGCAGCGGGCTCGGTTCGGCGCTCATCGCCGCGGGGCTGGAGCACCTCGCTGCTCGCGGGCTCGCGGAGGTGATGCTCTACGCCGAGTCGGACAACGACACCGCGGTGCGGATGTACGAGAAGGTCGGCTTCCGGTACCACCACACGGACGTGGCATTCCTCTACTGAGGCGGGCCGTTTTGACTACTGCTGGCAACGTTTCGCCGATCAGGGCCGCAGCGGCGAACTCCAACGGGCTGGATCCACCCATCGGAGTGAGTGTTCATCTCCCGTTCATCTGATCTGGGGTCGGCGTCCACCCTGGCTGCATAGCGTCCGCGCTGACCGTCTATTGCGGTCGGTAGTCGAGTGTGAGCGGAGGAGAGATCCTGTGACCCCTAGCACCGTGCGCCGGAGCATCGCCCCGGTAGCCGTGGTCTGTGCCGCGGCCCTGGTACTCGCCGCCTGCGGCGGCCAGTCCGGATCCGGAGGAGGTGGTGGCGAGGGCGGCGAGCTCTCCGGGCAGGTCCTCATTGACGGTTCGTCGACGGTCGAGCCGCTGAGCAGCGCCGCGGCCGAGTTCTACGCCGAGGAGGCGCCCGGGGTGAACGTCACCGTGGCGACGTCGGGCACCGGCGGCGGGTTCGAGAAGTTCTGCGCGGGCGAGACCGACATCTCCAACGCCTCCCGGGCGATCGAGGAGGACGAGATCGCGGCCTGCGAGGCGGCGGGTATCGACTTCATCGAGCTGCAGGTGGCCAACGACGCGCTGACCGTGGTGGTGAACCCGGAGAACGACTGGGCGAACTGCCTCACCACCCAGCAGCTGATGACCATCTGGGCTCCCGCGTCCGAGGGGCAGGTCACCAACTGGAACCAGGTTGCCCCCTCCTTCCCGGACGTGCCGCTGGCCCTCTTCGGGCCCGGCACCGACTCGGGGACCTTCGACTACTTCACCGAGGCGATCAACGGCGAGGAGGGCGCGTCACGCGCCGACTACCAGTCCTCAGAAGACGACAACGTGCTGGTCCAGGGCGTGCAGGGGGCCCGCGGCGCCACCTCGTACTTCGGGTTCACCTACTTCGAGGAGAACCAGGACACCCTCAAGGCCATGCAGGTCGACGGCGGCCAGGGCTGTGTCACCCCGAGTGCTCAGACCGTGCAGGATGGCACGTACGTCCCGCTCGCCCGGCCGCTGTTTATCTACGTGAGCAACCAGGCGCACGCCGAGAAGCCACAGGTGGCGGGCTTCGTCGACTTCTACGCGCAGCAGATCGACCGGATTGCCGAGGCGGCGCAGTTCGTCGCGCTGAATGAGGACCAGAAGCGTGAGCTGAACGACACCGTTGGACAGCTCGGGCAGTGACCGGTCGCGGAGCGGGTAACGTCAGACGAACCCGCCCGCCTCGAGAGCGGGGGTAGCGCATCTCGTGAGCAGCATCACGGTCGGTGGAGACCGGTCCTCCGTGGCCGGTCCGCCCGCTGGTGGCCCCGGAGCCGGGGGGACCAGCGGGGAGCGCCCGTCGCTGCGTCCTTCGTCGAAGCGGATCGGTGAGCGCATCATCCTCACAGTCCTGTTCGGGGCCGCCGTGGTCTCGGTGCTGACGACGGTCGCGATCGTCGTCTCACTGGTGATCCCGGCGGTCAGCTTCTTCCGCGAGGTCCCAATCGCCGAGTTCCTCACCGGCACCCGGTGGACGCCGAACTTCGCGGTGAAGGACTACGGGGTGCTCCCGCTGCTGGTCGGCACCCTGTGGACGACCGCGATCGCACTGCTCGTCGCGGTCCCGCTCGGGCTCGGTGCGGCCATGCTGCTCTCCGAGTACGCCTCCGGCCGGGCTCGCCGGTTCCTGAAGCCCGTGCTTGAGATCCTTGCCGGTGTGCCGTCGGTCGTCTACGGCTTCTTCGCGCTGCAGTTCATCGGCCCGGTGCTGCTGAACGGTCTGCTGGGCATCCGGGTCGGGACGTTCAACGTGCTGCAGGCCGGCCTCGTGCTGGGAATCATGATCGTCCCGACGATCGCGTCGCTCTCGGAGGACGCGATGTCCGCGGTCCCCAGCGCGCTGCGTCAGGGGTCCGCGGCGCTCGGGGCCAACCGGATGCAGACGACGCTGAAGGTGGTATTCCCGGCCGCAGTCTCCGGGATCATCGCCGCGATCGTGCTCGGCATCTCCCGCGCGGTGGGCGAGACGATGATCCTCGCGATCGCGTCGGGCAGCATTGCCCAGATCGTCACCAACCCCCGCGACGCGGCGCAGACGATGACCGGGTTCATCGCGCAGGCCGCGACCGGCGAGAACGCGGTCGGGTCGCTGGCCTACAACACGCTCTACGCGGTGGGGCTCACCCTGTTCCTCATCACCCTGCTGGTCAATGTGATCAGTATCCGGCTGGTCCGCCGGTTCCGGGAGGCGTACTGATGACGTCGTTGCTCGAGCGGGCCGGGACGCAACCCCTCGGCCGCGCCAAGGGGGGCGAGACCTCCCCGCGGTCGGTGCTGTTCCTCCTCGCGCTGTGGCTGTGCATGTTCACCGGCCTGGTGTTCCTGCTCGTGCTGCTCGTGCAGACGTTCATCGACGGCCTGCCGCGGCTGGACGCCGCCCTGATCACCGAGTACAGCTCGCGGCTCACCCCGGAGGAGACCGGCTTCCGGGCAGCCATCCTCGGCACAGTCTGGGTCATCGGGACCACCGCGCTGCTGGCGATCCCGCTGGGTATCGCGGCGGCGATCTACCTGGAAGAGTTTGCCGACAACGAGAGGTGGTACACCCGCCTGATCGAGGTCAACATCCAGAACCTCGCGGCCGTGCCGACGATCATCTACGGCCTGCTGACGCTGGGCATCCTCAGCCTGATGCAGATCGTCCTCGACTTCCAGAACCGCAACATCGTGATCGGCGGCGGCATCGCGCTCGCGCTGCTGATCCTGCCGGTGATCATCATCGCCACCCGGGAGTCGCTGCGCGCGGTGCCCGCGGAGATCCGGGCCGGGTCGCTGGCGCTCGGCGCGACCCCCTGGCAGACGGTCTGGAAGCAGACGCTGCCCTCCGCGGTCCCGGGGATCGCGACCGGCACCATCATCGCGCTGTCCCGGGCGATCGGGGAGGCCGCACCGCTGCTGCTGCTGGGCGCGGTGGTGTTCGTCCGCTTCGACCCGAACGGCCTGCTGTCCGGCTTCACCACGATGCCGGTGCAGATCTACAGCCTGGTGGCTCAGCCCCAGGAGGCGTTTCGCACCGCGGCGTCGGCGGGCATCGTGCTGCTGCTCGCCCTGCTGCTCGTCATGAACCTGCTGGCGATCCTGATCCGCAACCGGTTCCAGCGACGGTGGTGACCGCCGTGGGGCAGATACGGAGACTCTCGTGAGCACGAACGACGTCACCACGACCGGAACGAGGACCATGTCGGACGGCCCCCGCACCGGCTCCGAGCAGCTTGTCCTCCAGGTCGAGGGGAAGCCGGCCGCCACCAAGCGCCGGATTCCCGACGTACCACGGGCGCTGATGGCAGCCGAGGACCTGCACGTCTATTACGGGGAGTTCCTCGCGGTGAAGGGTGTCGACCTCGCCTTCGGCAAGAACGAGATCACCGCTCTGATCGGGCCGTCGGGCTGCGGCAAGTCGACGGTGATCCGCTGCCTGAACCGGATGAACGACCTGGTCGCCGGTGCGCGCGTTGAGGGCGTCGTGCGCTATCACGACCAGGACATCTACGCCCGCGGCGTCGACCCGATCGAGGTGCGCCGCCGCATCGGGATGGTGTTCCAGAAGCCGAACCCGTTCCCGAAGTCGATCTACGACAACGTCGCGTACGGGCCGCGAGTCACCGGGATGAAGCCGCTGAGCATGGACGACCTCGTCGAGGAGGCGCTGCGCGGGGCGGCACTGTGGGACGAGGTCAAGGACAAGCTCAAGCAGAACGCCTACGGCCTGTCCGGTGGGCAGCAGCAGCGGCTGTGCATCGCCCGGACGCTAGCGACCCGGCCGGACGTGATCCTGATGGACGAGCCGTGCTCGGCGCTGGACCCGATCGCAACGGCCCGGATCGAGGACCTGATGATGGAGCTGCTGGAGCAGTTCACGATCATCATCGTCACGCACAACATGCAGCAGGCCGCGCGCGTCTCGGACCGCACGGCCTTCTTCACCGCCCAGGCCGACGAGACCACCGGCAACCGCACCGGACTCCTCATCGAGTTCGACCGGACCGAGCAGATCTTCTCGAACCCCGCGGACAAGCGCACCGAGGACTACATCTCCGGCCGCTTCGGCTGAGCCGCTACCGGGGTTCGAGGACTAGCTCCGACAGCACGATCAGGCGTGGTGTCCTGCGGGGAGCTGCCCGGTGACCCGGTAGCCCACCTGGCGGGCGATGGCCACGGCGTGGTCGGCGAAGCGCTCGTAGTAGCGGCCGATCAGCGCAGCGTCGACCGCCGGCTCCACCCCGTGCGTCCAGGTCCTGTCGAAGAGGATCTGGAAGAGCTGACGGCGCAACGCGTCGACCTCGTCGTCGGCCGCGGCCAGCCGCTCGCCGCCAAGAGGGTCGCGCTTCTCGATCGCCTCGGCGGCCGCCTCGGCGAGTTCGGTGGCGAGCAGACCCATCCGGGCGAACACCGGACGCACCTCGCCCGGCACGGTGACGGTGGGGTGCTTCAAGCGGGTGATCTTGGCGATGTGCTGGGCGAGATCGCCCATCCGGTCGAGGTCGGCCACCGCGTGCATCGAAGACACCACCATCCGCAGGTCCGCCGCCACCGGTGCCTGCAGCGCGAGCAGGTTGACGCAGCGCAGCTCCACGTCGTCGTGCAGCACGTTCATCTCGTCGTCAGCGGAGATCACCAGCTCGGCCAGCGCGAGATCGGCCTTGTGCAAGGCGTCGGAGGCGTTGGTCATCATCCGCGCGGCGAGACGCGCCATCCGGGCCAGGTCGTCAGCGAGCCGGTCGAGCTCTGCCTGGAAGGACTCCCGCATGAGTGGAGGGTACGCCAGCACCCTCGCGGTGCCGCGCATACCGGATGAACGGCGGGTGAACGTCGTATCCGGCGCGCGCTCAGCTCAGAAGCGCCGCTGACCGGCGGCGCCGGCCAGCGCGAGGGCCCCGGCGCTGCGGTAGGCGACCGCATTGCGGCCGGACTGCTTGGCCGCGTAGAGCAGCTCGTCAGCCCGGTTCAGCAGCACGTGGACCGGGTGCGCCGCCGCGGTCTCTGCGCCGCGGTCGCCTGCCGGGCTGCGGACCTGCTGGGTCACCCCGATGCTCACTGTCACCCGCAGGCCGGGGACGAGCGCGTCCCACGGGTGCTGCTCGACCCGGGCGCGGGCCGCCTCGCAGATCGCGACTGCGACTGCAGGCTGGACGTCGGGCAGCACGAGCACGAACTCCTCGCCGCCGTAGCGGACGCAGAACGCGCCGGCGGGCAGCCCGTCGCAGAGCACGTCCACCACCCGCTGCAGGACCCGGTCCCCGAGCAGGTGGCCGTGGGTATCGTTGACGTGTTTGAACCGGTCGAGGTCGACCAGCGCGAGCGCCAGCCCCCCCGAGTCCCCGGTGAGATCGCCGAGCCGCTGGTCGAGATAGCGGCGGTTGTAGCTGGCGGTGAGGCTGTCGCGCAGGCTCTGCTCGCGGGCCTCGGCGTGCTCGCGGCGGAGCTGGTCGACCTCGTGGCGCAGCTGCTCGGGGGCCCGGATGGGTTCGCACTCCTCGGCGCGCAGGTCCAACGCCAAGCGCAGGTGCTGGTAGGCCTGCCGCCACTGGCCGCGCGACGCGAGCAGCGTGGCGATCGACTCGTGAAGCTCTGCCTGGCGCGGCCGGTCCTGCTCGTCGGCGGGCGGGGGAGTTGGGGCTGGGACCGCGGGGCTCCCTGCGACGTCGTGCCGGGTCGGTGGGTACGATTGGGCCTCGGTGACGATCCTGGGTCGCGCGACGGCCACGGCACTCACCTCCTCGCCTGCTTCCCCGTGGTGTCGTCGCATCGAGCGCTGTCCTTGAGCCTGTCCGCAGGACCGAACCCAGATTTCGCCCTAGCGGATGAGCCGTCAACCTCCGGAGGAGGCCAGCTCCGCGCCAGCGGGAACGAGGGTGTCCATCGGGTCGTCGAGCCACCCCTGCGGCAGCGCCACCGTGCCCGGTGAGCCCTGCCGACCGCGGGGACCGTCGGCGTCGGGGGGGTGCGGTGCGTGCGGATCGAGGGCGGCGAGCAGGTCGTCGAGCTCGGTGAAGCTCGACACCAGGGCGAGCCCGCGCCGCACGTCGCCGCCCACCGGGAAGCCGCGCAGGTACCACGCGACGTGCTTGCGCAGGTCGCGCAGGCCCTTGACGACGCCGAGGTGGTCGGTGAGCAGCTCCGCGTGCCGGCGCAGCGTGCCTGCGACCTGGCCGAGATCGGGTGGCGGCTCCGGCGATCGTCCCTGGAACGCGGCCTGGAGCTCGCCGAAGAGCCACGGGCGGCCCAGGCACCCGCGGCCGACCACCACCCCGTCGCAGCCGGTGTGCTCGACCATCCGCAACGCGTCCACCGCGGCGAAGATGTCCCCGTTGCCCAGTACCGGGACGGAGGTGACGGCCTGCTTGAGCGCGCCGATCGCGTCCCAGTCGGCGCGGCCCGAGTAGCGCTGCGCCGCCGTCCGGCCGTGCAGCGCGACGGCTGCGGCGCCGGCGTCCTCGGCGATCCGGCCGGCGTCGAGGAAGGTGGGATGCTCGTCGTCGATGCCGATCCGGAACTTGACGGTGACCGGGATCGGACCGGCGGCGTGCACCGCGGCGGTGACGATCTCGCCGAACAGGGCCCGCTTGTAGGGCAGCGCGGCGCCCCCGCCGTGGCGGGTCACCTTCGGGACCGGGCAGCCGAAGTTGAGGTCGACGTGGTCGGCGAGGTCCTCGTCGCGGATCATCTCGACGGCCTGGCGCACGGTGGCCGGATCCACCCCGTAGAGCTGCAGGGACCGCGGGTGCTCGCCGACGAAGGTGACCATGTGCAGCGTCGTCGGATGCCGCTCCACCAGTGCCCGGGAGGTGATCATCTCGCAGACGAACAGCGCCGCTGCGTGCTGCCCGCTGCTGAACTGCTGCCGGCTGGTGAACTGGCGGCACAGCCGCCGGAACGCGACGTTGGTGATACCGGCCATCGGGGCGAGCACCACCGGCGGGTCGACCTCGTACGGGCCGATCCGCAGCACCGGGCTCGCGGTGTCCACGTCGCCCAGTATCCCGCGCGTCGCTCGGCCTCCCGCGAAGTGTCCGCTCGAGCATCAGCTCGTGTAACCCGATCCGATGCCGGGTAGCCCTGAAGGCACCACCGTCACCCCAGAGATGACCGGACCATCAGACGAAGGGAAGCAACAGATGGCCACCACGCACACACCCGCCGACGACATCGTCTACGACCTGGTCAGCGTCCAGTACCACGCGCTGCAGGGCGCCCAGAACAACGACAAGTACAGCGAGGACGCCGAGGAGCACGACGATGTCCGGCAGTTCTTCGAGGAGGTCGCCCAGCAGGACGCCTGGAGGGCCCAACGCTGCCACGAGCTGCTGGCCAAGCTCACCGGAGGTGGGCGCGGCCTCGACGCCGGCTAGCGTCCACCCCTCGTGGGATCCTCGACGACCACGACACCTTCCGCAGGCGGTTCGCGGAGCTCGACGACCTGCGCTACGAGCCCACCCGCGCCGGCTCGGTGTGGGAGGCGCTCGCCCGGCTGCTGGAGGTGCACGCGTCCGCCGAGGAGGAGCACTTCTATCCGGCGCTGCTGCAGCACGGGGAGGGCAGCGAGGACGAGACGAAGGACGCGATCAGCGACCACGACGACATCCGGGCGGCCATCCGGAAGGCCGCGGACGTCGAGGTGGGCAGCGACGACTGGTGGCAGGGCGTCGAGCAGGCCCGCGAGGCCAACGACGAGCACATGTCCGAGGAGGAGCACGACGACCTGCCGACTTCCGCCGCAACGCCTCAGTCGAGCTGCGCGACGAGATCGGTGCGAAGTTCGAGCGGTTCAAGGCGGACCACGCCGCGCTGCAGGGCCTCAGCGGGGAGGACAAGGACCCGGACCGCTTCGTCCGCGACAACCGGTGACGATGCAGGTTTGCGCCCTGCCCGGGGGGTCACCCCTCCTACCATGAGGCCCTTCGACGACATCGACCGTATCGGCCGTGCCCAGGCACTGGACCGGGTGACCACGCCCGTGAGCTCGGTCGTCCGGAAGCTGCTGCGGCCCCAGCGGCTCCGCGACGTCCTGCACGGCGTGTGGCTCGGGCACCCCCTGCACCCGGTGCTCGTCCAGCTCCCGGTGGGTTCCTTCTTGTCTGCCGGCGTGCTCGACCTGCTGCCCGGGCAGGAACGGGCGGCTGACTCGCTGGTCGGCGTCGGCATCGCCTCAAGCCTGCCCGCCGCCGCGGCGGGATGGGCCGACTGGGTCGACGGGCACGTGGAGCAGCAGCGGGTCGGCATCGTGCACGCCGTGGCGAACATCGTCGGTCTCGGCGGCTATGCGCTCTCACTGTGGCTGCGGCTGGGCGGCCGTCGCCGCGCGGGGGTGGCCACCGGGTTCGCCTCGATGAGCCTGCTCGCCGCCGGGGCAACTCTGGGCGGGCACATGAGCTTCCACCAGGCCATGGGCGCCAACCATGCGCACTGGGTTCCCCACGTCGCGCCGTCGGACTGGACCGACCTCGGCCCGATCGAGGACGTCCCGCCGAGGACGCTCACCAAGCGGATGGTCGGTGACGTCCCGGTCGTCGTCCTGCGCACCGGCGAGTCGGTCGATGTCCTGGCCGACACCTGCACGCACGCCGGTGCCCCGCTGCACGACGGCGTGCTACTGGACGGCGATGGCCCTCTGTGCATCCAGTGCCCGTGGCACGGCAGCGTCTTCCGGGTCGCCGACGGCACCGTGGTGCACGGTCCGGCGACCGTGCCGCAACCCGGCTTCGACGCCAAGGTCGTGGGCGGGCACCTGCACGTCAAGGTGCAGACGGTGCCGGGCGACCCGGTAGCCTGAAGGCTGCGGCCGGCCGGAGTGACTATCCTCGCCTCATGGCCGCGGATCCCATGGTCGAGCTCCGGAGGCGCTTCACCGTCGAGGAGTACGAGCGCATGGGCGAGGTCGGGATCTTCGACCCCGCCGACCGGGTGGAGCTGCTCGACGGGGAGATCGTCACCATGTCACCGATCGGGCCGAAGCACGCCGGTGTCGTCAACCGGATTGCCGCCTGCCTCTTTCGGAGCCTGGACGACCGCGCGACCGTCATCGTCCAGAACCCGCTGCGGCTGCTGCCTCGCTCGGAGCCGCAGCCTGATCTCGTCGTGGCGCGTTTCCGCCGCGACTTCTATCAGAGCGCGCATCCCACCGCCGAGGACGTGCTGCTGGTGATCGAGGTGGCGGACTCGTCGCTGCGCACGGACCGCGCGGTCAAGCTCCCGATCTACGCCCGGCAGGGCATCGGCGAGGTCTGGATCGTCGACCTCGCCGCGGATGTCGTGCACGTGCACACTGACCCGGTCCACGGAGCGTATCGCGAGGTGTGCACCGTCCGTTCCGGGGAGACGTTGAAGCCCCGCATGGTCCCGGACCTCGAGCTCACCATCGGCGAGATCCTGGGCAACTGACCGACCGTCCGATGAACGCACCCGCGGTCGTTATCGGGGTGGACGTGGGTACCACCGCGACCAAGGTGGTGGCCGTCGAGGCGTCGGGCGCGGTCGTCGGGAGCGTCGAGCGGGGCTACCCGACCCGCACCACCGAGCCCGGCGAGGCCGTGCAGGACCCGGTCGTGCTGCGCGAGGCCGCGCTGGACGCGGTGACCCGATGCGCAGAAAACTCCGTCGCCGCAGGGCGGCACGTGGCCGGGTTGGCGTTCACCGGCGCGCTGCACAGCCTGCTGGGGCTGGACCGGGCCGGCGAGCCCGTCACCCCGGTCTACAGCTGGGCCGACACCCGGGCGGCGGGGGCGGCGCAGCGGCTGCGCGCCGAACCGGCGGGGGATGCGCTGCACCGCGAGACGGGCACCCCGGTGCACCCGATGTCGCCGTTGGTGACGCTGCGCTGGCTCGCCGAGGAGGAGCCGGAGCGCCACGCCGGGGTGGCGTGCTGGTGCGCGGCGAAGGACGCGGTGCTCGCGGCGTTCGTCGGCCGGCTGGTCACCGACCGCTCCACCGCGTCGGCGAGCGGGCTGCTCGCGATGTCCACCCGCGGCTGGTC